>JAGXAE010000244.1 GCA_018971725.1 Pseudomonadota bacterium
TTTCATCTTTGCGGCGTATCGCCTCTTCGGTCTGGCCATTGCGCAACATCAGCACGGTTTCGCGCTCATCTTCTGCTGTCTGTCGCACCGAAGAACCTAATTCCGGCACCTTATCGGCCCCCAACGCCCGACGCAGCAGCTCGATCACCGGCCCGGCCTCCACCGCCTGCATCTGCTTCGGGTCACCGATCATCACCAACTGGAATTTGTACGCCGCCTGCAGGGCCACGACCGCATTCAATTGGCGCGTGCCGAGCAGTCCCACCTCGTCGACCACCACGACCGATTTGCGGTTCAGCCGGATCGAGCCTCGCTCTACACCCCGCAAAAAAGCCGCGACCGCCCTGGTATCACCCGCCGGAATACCCGCCTCGGCCAAATCATCCGATTGCCGCCACGCCAGGGCAATGCCATGCACTGCCCTGCCATCCTCCTGCCAGGCCCGAACCAAAGGCCTTAGCAACGTACTCTTGCCGGAACCCGCCACGCCGATGGCCAGACCAATCCGCCCGCCAGTGCCCAGCTGGTCGATGATCCTTCGCAGCGCCCTGCCATGCGCGCTGGTGAAATCGATCTCCGGGAATGCGGCTGCCGCCGTCGCGATGGCTTTACGTGTGAGGGCTGCACTACGGTCCCGCGCCCCAGCCCGGGCCGTTTCAATGAGACTCTGCTCCTCACGCAGCTCCAATGAGGTGGTGATTGCCACCCGGTCCCTGCCCTGTCGCCCCGGCACCCGGCCCCAGATCAAGGCGGCATCCTCACCCTGACGCTGCACACCCCGCTCCCGGAAGGCTTGGGTCAGGGCATCCACGTCATTAGCCTCGCCAATCCCTGCCGCAATTAACCCCTTGGCGGCGGCGATCCTGGCATCAGCGCCATCGATCACCGCCCTCCGGTCAAACTGCTTGCTCAGCAATGGCAAAGCCGCCTGAAAAGCACTCTCCAGCCGCTGCTCCCGGCTCGGCAGCGGGGCAATTTCACTGGGGCGCAAGACGCTGCGATGCCGGTAGCCCAGCCTCGCCGCCATCGCGCGCCAGGCGGCAAGGTCGCTGACATCATCGCTCTTGGCTTCGCGCGGGTTTTGCACCCCGGATTTGAGCAGGGCGATTTTCCGGGCGGGCGCGAGATCATCCCACTCAAGCCCTTGCGCCCGCGCATATTCCCGCGCCGCCTCGGTGCCGCTTACGGTCCGCTTGCTGAATTGCGCCACGACGCTCTCCGGCACGGCGGAGAGCTTGGCCATTTCCGTGCGGGTATCGAGCTCCACCGCGACGCCATGGGCGCGCAGATGATTGGCAAGATAGGCCTGATACAGCGCGCCCCATTCATGGATCCGCCCTTCAAGCAAGGCGAGGTTGATGCTGCCCACTCGCCCGCTCGGCGTCTCCACAATGTTAAATACGGCGACATGGGTGTGCATCTGCATGTCGCCCGGCGCCCGGCCCTCCGTGCCGGTCAGAGTATGCAACTCCGTCACCGGCTCCCCGCGCTCATCCGCCCGGACGATCTCCACCGTGGGCCGCGCCGCATAATGATCGAAGGACACCCAGCCAATGGCGCCAGCCTCATAGCCCCGCTTTGCTGCATCCCCGATCGAGGCGCGGCCGATCTCGTGCTCGATGACTGCCAGGACATTGTCGATCGCGTCCCGATGCGCCTGATGCAGCATCGCCTGTTCGGCTTTGGTGGGGGCAAAGGCCCAAGCTATGGAAAGAGATTTAGGCGCGGAGAAGGTCAAGTCGATATAGCCAATCCGCATCTTGGCCGCTTCAAGAATGGCGCGGTATTGGCGGGCACTCAGCTCTCGGCCCTCGGCATCCCGCCCTGCCAGAATTTCCGCAAGCTGTTCGGGGGCAGGTGTTTTGTCCTTCACACCCAGGCCCGAGAGCAAACGCCGCACCGCCCGCTCGGCTGCCTCGGCGGATAATGCCTCGCCATTGGTCTTCCGCCCAACCAGCATCTGCTCTAATTGCGCCCGTGTCGGCACCTGCCCCGCATCCAGCCCAAAAATCTGCGCCAGTGGCAGG
>JAGXAE010000003.1 GCA_018971725.1 Pseudomonadota bacterium
ATATTTCCGAGATCAGCAACCAGAAAACCGGACCCAGCCCAATCGCGAAAAACGCCACGTAAATTGCGATGAACAGGATGATGCCCCAGGCCAGCTCAGGATGGGCGGCCGACCCGATTTCAAAACAGACGCCCAGAATGAGCAGTGAGACAAACATACCGGCAAGCCCGACGAGAAGAATGTTCCGGCGCCCTACCTTGTCCAGCAGCCGTACCGCAACGATGGTGAATATGACGTTCACCAGACCGATCCCAGCCGTTACGAGAATGGCGCCCGTGGCCGTCGCGATGCCGCTATCCGTGAAAACGGTGGGGGCAAAATAGATCACCGTATTGATGCCGGTGATCTGCTGGAAAATCGCCAGCCCAACGCCAACCACCAACGGCATGCGCACGCGCGCGCTGAATACGGCGCCCCAGCCGCCATCGGCGCGTTCGTTCTTGCTGATATCCTGGCGAATCTCCTCGAATTCCCGCGCAGGGTCCATGCCGGGGCGCAGACGGCGGAGTGCCGCTTCAGCCGCATCCGCCTTGCCGCGGCCCAGAAGCCAACGCGGACTCTCCGGCAGCACCAGCATACCCGCGAATAGCAATGCACCCGGCACGGCGGCGGCACCCAGCATCAGCCGCCATGTGAGGCTGCCGCCATGGCCAGACCCCTGGCCGAAATAGGCCAAGGCGAAGTCCACCAAAAAGGACAGAAAAAGCCCCAGCGTGATGAAAAGCTGGTTCAGCGTTACAATGCCGCCACGACGCGAGGCGTCTGCGATTTCAGAGAGATAAAGCGGTGTGAGCATGGAGGCGACGCCGATTGCGAGCCCTAGAACGAAGCGCCCAATGACCAGCACCTCAAAACTCCAGGCCGATGCGCAAAGCAGCGCCCCGCCCACGAAAACCAGGGCGATCGCCAACAGGACGATGCGGCGCCCAAACCGGTCGGCTATGGGGCCGATAATCGCGGCGCCGATGGCCGCCCCCGCTAGGGTAACGGCGACCACAAGACCCTGGAGGTTGCTTGAGAGCTGGAAGCTGTTGCGGATGTAAAGCAGCGCGCCGGAGATCACCCCCGTATCGTAGCCGAACAAAAGTCCGCCTAAACCCGCGACGATCGTAATCGCCTTGAAGCCGTTCGTGCCGCCCATTACCGCTTCCTCTCTGTGGTAGACTTCTGTGTTGCCGGAAGGAAACGGCTATTCTGTCAACTCGTCAAATATTGCAAGCCAGGGGCCAAGCAGGGCTGCGGAACGCCTATAACCATACCCGGCCAAGCAGGGCTGCGGAACGCCTATAACCATACCCGGCCGCGCCGGGCCGCAGACCGGGCTACCGCCCCGGCAGGAAAGTCAGCGCAGCCTGGTGGGCCGGGTGGAAACCGGAGCTGTGCTGGAACCCGGCGTCAACGATCAGCGGCTCCCTCAGACCAAAGGGCTTCCGAGCGACAATCGTTAAAGAGTGCCGCCGCTTCGCAACGCCAGAGCCTTCATCGCTTCCTTCAAAAGTTTTATAGTTGCCTTGGCCGTGTTGCATAAATATGGTTTGGCCCTTTGAATTGCCCTGATTCTACCGGAGGAAGTTTGTTTAAATTTTAAGCTGTGATGCGGGAACTTGGAGAGTAGCATGGAAGTTTCTTGCAGCCTCGACGGGCGGGCATGCAGCCAATGAATGCAAGCGCTGTGTTGCCACCGCCGAAATGATGGCAGCCTAAGCCGCTAAGCTAGCGGCCAGCCAAAACCTGAGGATGTTGCCAGTTTGCTCGCCGCTTGATGATCTGATCTTAATACGTCAAAGTATCATTCCTCAGGGACGAAGCACGATCATGGTAGCCAAACGCAAGCGGCTCGTTCTGGTGGCCGCCGTCATTCTGGTGGCAGGGCTGAGCGTGACCGCTTATCAGCATTGGCGCGCGGCCCCAGATGCTAACCAGCTCACGCTTTATGGTAATGTCGATATCCGCGAGGTTTATGCCGCGTTTTACGATTCCGGGCGCATCAGCCAAATGCTGGTGCAGGAAGGTGATGCGGTGCATCAGGGAGAACTGATCGCCACGCTTGAGCAAAGCCGCTTCGCGGACGCGCTGGCCGCCGCCAATGCCCAAGCCGCCAATCAGCAGCAAATTCTGGCCGCGCTGCTTGCTGGGTCGCGCCCAGAGCAGATTGCCCAGGCCAAGGCGCAGATGGATGCGCTGGCCGTGGTCTACCAGAATGACGCCTCCAATTATAATCGCTACGCGGCGCTCGCCCCCCATGGCGCGGCCACCATCCAGCAGCGCGACGATGCCCAGGCCACTTATCTGAACGCCAAGCGAAATTACGAAGCCGCCAAACAGGTTTATATATTGGCCGTCAAAGGCCCGCGTGCCGAGGATATCGCCGCCGCGCAGGCTGCCTACGACGCCGCCAAAGCTAGTGCCTCCCTGGCCGCGCAAGAGTACAACGACGCCAAACTCTATGCGCCCGCCAATGGCATCATTGAGGAGCGCGTACAGGAACCCGGCGACATGACCTCGCCTTCCGCGCCGGTTTATGTCATCGCGCTCACCAATCCGCTCTGGGTGCGCGCCTATGTGCCCGAGAGCGATCTGGGCCGCATCCGGCTAGGCATGACCGCCAGCATCAGCACCGATTCCTATCCAGGCAAAACCTATCGGGGCTGGGTGGGCTATATCTCCCCCACCGCCCAATTCACTCCCAAGACGGTCGAGACGCCCGATTTGCGCGCCCAGCTCGTTTATCAGCTCCGTGTCTATGCTTGTGATTCGCAAGGCCAGTTACAGCTTGGCATGCCCGCAACCGTGAGCATCGACCTCACCCAGCCCCAAACAGCGGGCGCGGCGCGGGGCGCGGATGTGTGCGGCGGCGCGAATGCCCCCGCCACCTGAAACCGCGCCAAATGCGCTGGTCCTGACGGGGGTCACGCGCCGCTTCCGGGTATCTAAACGCGTGGTCACTGCGCTTGAGGGGGTGAGCGCGCAAACCGCGCCCGGGCTGGTAACTGGGCTGATCGGCCCCGATGGCGCTGGCAAGACCACGCTGATGCGGCTCATCGCCGGGCTGCTCCGCCTCGATGATGGCACGATCTGGGTTTTTGGCACCGATGTGAGCACCGACCCGCTCAAGGTGCAAGGCATGATCTCCTACATGCCGCAGCGTTTCGGGCTTTATGAAGACCTGACCGTGCAGGAGAATCTCGACCTTTACGCCGATTTGCAAGGGGTTCCGGTTGCCGCGCGCCCCACCCGCTATGCCGAGCTTTTGCATATGACCGGCATGCAGCCCTTCACCCAGCGCTTGGCGGGCCGTCTCTCGGGCGGCATGAAGCAAAAGCTGGGCCTGGCCTGCACGCTCATCCGCCCGCCCCGGCTCTTGCTGCTCGATGAACCCACCGTTGGCGTCGATCCCGTGTCGCGCCGGGAGTTATGGCGGATCGTGGATCACCTCGTACGTGGTGCCGGCATGAGTGTGCTGCTCTCCACCGCCTATCTCGACGAGGCAGAGCGCTGCGATGAAGTGCTGCTGCTGCATGAGGGGCAATTGATCGGCGCGGGCAAACCGGGGGATTTCACCCAGGCGATGGCCGGACGAAGCTTCCTAACCCGCGCCGAGGGCACACCCAAACGTGTGCTGCAAACAGCGCTTTCCTCCACTCCAGGCGTGACGGATGCGCTGATCCAGGGTGAAACCGTGCGCCTGGTGCTGAATGCGGGCGTAACGCCGGAGACGATTCAGCCGACCGGCATTACCGGCCTCACGCTCACGCCCGCCGCACCGCGTTTCGAGGATCGGTTTGTCGATCTGTTGCGCGCCAAAACGGGCACCCAAGCCCTGGCCACGCCAACACCGCCCGCCGCCGCGTCAGCACCGCAAGAAGCCGTCATCGAGGTTGATCACCTCACCAAACGCTTCGGCGTCTTCGCGGCGGTTGATGACATCAGCTTCACCGTCAAGCGCGGTGAGATCTTCGGCCTGCTGGGGGCCAATGGCGCTGGCAAATCCACCACCTTCCGCATGTTGTGCGGCCTGTTGCCCGCCACCAGCGGAAAGCTGCGCGTGGATGGGTTTGATCTGCGCACCGCCGCCGCTATCGCTCGCGGCAGGCTTGGTTATATGGCGCAGAAATTCTCGTTATATGGCGATCTCAGCGTGATTCAGAATCTGCGTTTTTTCGCCGCGGCCTACGGGCTGCGCGGCGCGCGGCGTGTTGAACGCATCAATTGGGCGCTGAACGAATTTAAGCTGGGCGATTATGCCGACGCCACCAGCCGTGATTTGCCGTTGGGCTTCAAGCAGCGCATGGCGCTGGCCTGCGCGCTCATGCACGAACCGGACGTGCTGTTTCTCGATGAACCCACCTCCGGCGTCGACCCGCTGGCGCGGCGCGAATTCTGGCGGCGCATCAATGCGCTGGCGGAGCTGGGCGTGACCGTTCTGGTGACTACCCATTTCATGGACGAGGCCGAATATTGCGACCATCTGGTCATCATGGCGCAAGGGCGGATTCTGGCTTCTGGTACCTCGGAGGAGCTCAAATCCGCCGCCCGCACGGCCGAACTGCCCACGCCAACCATGGAGGACGCCTTTGTTGCCCTGATCGCGGCCGCTAGCGCCCAGCAGAGCGGGCAAGCGGCATGAACGCAAAGCTAATGCGTCTGCGTGGCCTGGTGCGTAAGGAGACGCTGCAAATCCTGCGTGACCCTTCCTCCATCGCCATCGCGTTCATTCTGCCCACGCTGCTGCTGCTTTTGTTCGGCTATGGCGTATCGCTCGATGCCCACCATGTCGGACTGGGGCTGGTGATTGATAAACCAAGCGCGGCAGCTACCAGCTTCACTTCAGAATTCCGTCATTCACCCTATTTCACGCCGCATAATTTCACCTCCGAGTCCGCCGCCGAAAGGGCCATGAATAACGGCGATATCGACGGCTTCATCTGGCTGCAAGGCGACTTCGCCCGCCAGCTCGCCGCGGGCCAAAGCCCGGCCATTGGCCTTTTTGTTAACGGGATCAACGCTAATAACGCCCGGCTGATCGAGAACTACGTAACGCAAAGCTGGGCAGATTGGGTGATTCATCAGGCCGCGCTGGCGGGTGTTGCCAACCCTGATCCCATCGACCTCGAGCCGCGCATCTGGTTTAATCCGGCGGTCCGCAGCCGCGACTATCTGGTGCCGGGGCTCATTGCCGTAATCATGACCCTCACCGGCGCGCTGCTTACCGCGCTGGTCATCGCACGCGAATGGGAACGCGGCACCATGGAGGCGCTGATGGTCACCAAGGTGAGTATGCATGAGATCCTGATCTCCAAGATCGTCCCCTATTTCCTGCTCGGAATGGGTGGCATGGTGGTCTCGGTGCTGATCGCGACATGGCTGTTCGGCGTGCCGCTGCTGGGCTCGCTCATCGTGCTGGGGCTGGCCTCGTCGCTGTTCATGCTCGCCTCGCTTGGCATGGGGCTGCTCATTTCCACCGTGGCCAAAAGCCAGTTTGTCGCCGGGCAGATCGCCATCATCACCACCTTCCTGCCGGCCTTCATTCTCTCAGGGTTCATTTTCGATATTTCCTCCATGCCAGCCCCCATTCAGCTGCTCACCCACATCGTCGCGGCGCGCTATTTCGTGGCCATTTTGCAAAGCCTGTTTCTGGCCGGCACGGTGTGGCCGGTGATCCTGCCCAATCTGTTCGCCCTGCTGGTTATGGCGGTGATCTTTCTGGGGCTGGCCCGGCTGGCCGCCCGCAAAAGGCTCGACTGATCCATGCTGGCCCGCCTGCTCGCTTTAGTCATTAAGGAATTTCTTGCCATCTTGCGCGACGCCAAAAGCCGCATGGTACTGATCGGTCCGCCGCTCATCCAGCTTGTCGTTTTTGGCTATGCCGCCAGCTTCGACCTCAACCACGTTCCCTTCGCGGTTTATGACCAGGATCAAACCACCCTGTCACGCGATTTGGTGGCCGATTTTACCGGCTCACCAAGCTTCCAAGAAGTCGCGGTGCTGCACAGCCCCGAGCGCGTCAAGCAACTCATCGACTCGCGCGCCGTCGGGATGGTGCTCGATATCGACCCGCGTTATGGACGCAATCTGCTGCTTGGTCAGCCGGCGCCGGTGCAAGTCATCGTCGATGGCCGCAACTCCAACACCGCCCTGCTGATGTTGGGCTATGCCAGCGACATCATTACCTCGGCCAGCCAAACCTGGGCAGCCACGCATGGTGGCAGCGCCCCGCCCGCGCGGCTTGAGCCGCGCGCGCTCTATAACCCCACGCTCGACTCACATTGGTTCATTATTCCTGGCATCGTGGCGCTGCTTACCCAGGTGGTCACTCTGCTGGTGGTGGGGCTATCCGTGGCTCGTGAACGTGAGGCCGGCACATTCGACCAAACTCTCGTCACGCCGCTCAGGCCGATCGACATTGTGCTCGGCAAAAGTCTGCCGGGCCTGATCATCGGCCTTGTTGAAGGCACGGTTATCATCCTGGCCACGCATTTATGGTTTCATGTGCCGCTGCTGGGCTCACTGGCGCTGCTCTATACTGGGCTGCTTTTGTTCATCGCCGCGGTTACCGGCATCGGGCTGATGATCTCCACGCTCGCCGCCACGCAACAACAGGCGCTGCTAGGCGCCTTCCTGTTCATGGTACCGTCCATCATTCTCTCGGGCTTCGCCACGCCCATCGCCAACATGCCCGCGCTTGTGCAAGACCTCACCCTCATCAACCCCATGCGCTACGCGCTGGTGGTGATACGTGAGAGCTTCCTCGAGCAGCCCAGCTTTGCCACGCTGCTGCCCCAGTTCGCCGCCATGACCGCCTTGGCGCTGATCAGCCTTATCACCGCAGGCTTGCTGTTCCGCAATCGCGCGGTTTAGAGCGAGCGCTTGCCAATATTTGCCTAAATTATTTTCGATCTGAAACGGTCAGTCCCGCGGGCCAGTCCGTCTGCCCCGCAAAACAGGCATGCACTCATCGACTTATCCCTTGGGCGGGCACGCCGGCAGGGGAACCGGAACAATCCGCTTCAGCAGCCGTAGCCACAGTGGCGGGTAATAATCAATTAGCCCTGTTTCACCGATTTCAAGCTATCTCCGGTGGAGGCAAGAAAAATATTAGAAGGTACTGACCTGCGATCCCTGATGAACGTGATAACTGCAAGATATCGAATTCACCATGAATTTTTCTACTATCCTTCTCAAGGCAAGTTCAAATCGCGGGTACTCAACAACCAAGAATTTAAAGCTAGCCGCTTGGGAACGAAAATAAGGCAATATGCCGTTGATCGCCAACGGGTGACTTAGAAAATGACGATCCAAGCCGGGCATAAACCAGTCCAGGAAGTGATCTCCGTTGTGCCCCCACGAATTGGGCTTGCTTTTAACAAATTATTCCATAAATATGGAATTATGGAGAAGGCTGACATCATCGCGGCACTGGCCGCGCTCGCCCAGGAGACGCGGCTCGACATCTTTCGCCTGCTGGTTCAGGCAGGGCCGGATGGTCTGCCCGCAGGCAATATTAGCGAGCGGCTTGGACTGCCATCGGCAACGCTTTCTTTTCATCTCAGCCAACTCCGTCACGCCGGGCTTGTGACATTTCGGCGCGAGAGCCGTTCGTTGATCTATTCCGCCGAGATTGCAAACATGAATGCCCTGTTGGCGTACCTGACTGAAAATTGCTGTCAGGGCGACCCCGCCGCCTACGGTGTGGGCATATGCGATGGCACAAAAATCGAAAAGCCAAAGCAGCGGAGGACGACATGACAGGAGAGCCTTTCAATGTTTTATTCCTCTGCACGGGCAATAGCGCCCGTTCGATTATGGCAGAATCGATCCTCAACAAGGATGGCGCAGGTAATTTCCGCGCCTTCTCTGCGGGAAGCCACCCGAAGGGCATGGTCAATCCATCCGCCTTGAAAGTGCTGGGGAGCTTTGGCTACCCAACCGATGGTCTACACTCCAAGGCTTGGGACGAGTTCGCCGCACCAGATGCACCCGTGATGGATTTCGTCTTCACCGTCTGCGACAATGCAGCCGGGGAGGTGTGCCCCGTCTGGCCCAGCCAACCGATAACCGCGCAGTGGGGCATAGAAGACCCCGCCGCCGTTGAAGGCACGGACATCCAGAAAGAGGCGGCCTTCGTGCAGGCGTTCCGCTACCTCAAGAACCGGATTGGCGTGTTCACCAGCCTGCCGCTGCGCAGCATCGGACAAATGGCACTGAAAGCTAAGCTGCGCGAGATCGGTCAGCTACCGGGCGCCACGGGAGCACATGTGATATGAGCATCACCATCTATCATAATCCCGCTTGCGGCACCTCGCGCAACGTGCTCGGCCTGATCCGCAATAGCGGCGAGGAGCCGGGCGTGATCGAATATTTAAAAATACCACCCAGCCGCGAGGGGCTTAGCAGCCTCATACTCCGCATGGGCATTCCCGTACGCGGTCTGCTGCGGCGCAAGGGGGCGCCTTACGACGAATTGGGGCTCGATGATCCCGTGCTCACCGATGAGCAACTGATCGATGCGATGATGGCGCATCCAATTCTGATCAACCGCCCCATCGTGGTGACGCCTCTTGGCGTGAAGTTGTGCCGCCCCTCCGAGGCGGTGCTCGACATTCTGCCTCATCCGCAACGCGGCGGCTTCACCAAAGAAGATGGCGAGGTTGTTGTCGATGCCACCGGCAAGCCTGTGGACCAAGATAAAGTTTCGTCGAGCTGAACCACAACATTGAAGGATTTGATGATGACGACACAGAAGACGGTGCTGGTTCTGTGCACAGGCAATTCTTGCCGCTCGCAGATGGCCGAGGTGCTGCTCCGGCACGATCTCGGTGCCGCTGTTCGCGTGCTGTCCGCGGGAACGCGCCCACAGCCCAAGGTGGCCGATGGCGCCATTGAGGCGCTGAAATTGGCCGGGCTGCCGACCGAGGGGCTTTACCCGAAAGATATTGAGGCAGTGATGGACGAACCGATCGATCTGGCGGTGACCGTGTGTGATAACGCCAAGGAAACTTGCCCAGTATTTCCGCGCCCGGTGCCGCGTATCCACATTTCGTTCCGTGACCCGCATGGCGAACCGCTTGAGAGTTTCATCCGCGTGCGCGATGACATCAGCGCGCGTTTGGTGCCGGCGGTCCGCGAGGCTTTAGGGCTTGTAAGGAACGGTCATGTCCGTGCAGTGTGATATTACGGCCAAAAAAGCCGCTGGCGCGCCGATGAGCACCTTTGAACGGTATCTCACTGTTTGGGTCTTCCTCTGTATTATTGGGGGAATCCTGGCTGGGCAGGTGGCGCCGGAGCTGTTCCAGGCGTTGGGGCGCATGGAAATTGCCCAGGTGAATCTGCCCGTTGGGCTGCTGATCTGGGTGATGATCATCCCCATGCTGGTGAAGGTCGATTTCGGGGCGCTGCATGAAGTCAAACAGCATGTGCGCGGCATTGGCGTGACGCTGTTTGTCAATTGGCTGGTCAAGCCGTTTTCCATGGCGCTGCTGGCCGCGTTGTTCATCGGGCATTTGTTCCGCCCGCTGCTGCCGGCTGGGCAGATCGACAGCTACATCGCCGGGCTGATTTTGCTGGCGGCTGCCCCCTGCACGGCTATGGTGTTCGTCTGGAGCAGACTTTCAAACGGCGATCCACTGTTCACGCTCTCGCAAGTGGCGCTCAACGACACCATCATGGTGTTCGCCTTCGCCCCGATCGTCGGGCTGTTGCTGGGGCTGTCCTCGATCACCGTGCCCTGGGCCACGCTGCTTACGTCCGTGGTGCTTTATATCGTTATCCCGGTCATCATCGCGCAACTCTGGCGGCGCAGCCTGTTGAAGCATGGGCAAGGCGCGTTTGATGCCGCGATGGCGAAGATCGGCCCATGGTCGATCCTCGCCCTGCTGCTGACGCTGGTACTGTTGTTCGCCTTCCAGGGTACGGAAATTATCCGGCAACCGCTGGTTATCGTGCTGCTGGCGGTGCCCATTCTGGTGCAGGTGTTCTTCAACGCCACGCTCGCCTATGGGCTCAACCGCGCGCTGGGCGAGAAGCATAACATTGCCTGCCCTTCGGCCTTGATCGGGGCTTCGAATTTCTTCGAACTGGCGGTGGCTGCGGCGATCAGCCTGTTCGGCTTCAACTCCGGCGCGGCACTGGCGACTGTCGTCGGCGTACTGATCGAGGTGCCGGTGATGCTGCTGACAGTCAAGCTCGTGACCGCCACAAAAGGCTGGTATGAGGGTGCAGAAGGGCTCAAAATCCATGGTTGAGCAGCTATGGCACAATCTGGACGAAACCTGTTTTGAGCCGATTGACGAAGATCGCTTGTTCAATGCCCCTCGACCCAGGCATAAGCCTCGCATTTTGCTGCTCTACGGTTCGTTGCGGGCACGTTCGTTCAGCCGCTTGGCGACGGAGGAAGCAGCAAGAATTTTGCAGCGCCTCGGCGCTGAGACACGGAGCTTCAATCCATCCGGCTTACCTCTGCCAGATGATGCTGAGGCCGGGCATCCTAAGGTCCAGGAATTGCGAGATCTGGTGAGTTGGAGCGAAGGCATGGTCTGATGCTCGCCCGAACGGCATGGTGCCATGAGCGGGATCATGAAGGCGCAGATCGACTGGATTCCGCTCGCAATGGGCGCAGTGCGCCCCACCCAGGGCAAAACACTGGCCGTCATGCAGGTTTGCGGCGGGTCACAAAGCTTCAACGCCGTTAATCAGCTACGCATTCTGGGCCGCTGGATGCGCTTGATCACGATCCCCAACCAGTCCTCTGTGCCCAAAGCCTTTGCTGAGTTTGATGAGCATGACCGCATGAAGCCGTCACCCTATTACGACCGCATGGTGGATGTGATGGAGGAGCTAATAAAATTCACCCTGCTGACGCGTGGTTGCGCGGATTACCTGGTCGACCGCTACAGCGAACGCAAGGAAAGCGCAGAGGAATTGTCCCGCCGGGTCAATCAGAGGTCAATTCGACAGGAATAACTGGAGTGCGCCCCTGACGGTGAACGGCTTCAGGCGTGCTTACGTCCGCCGGTCTCGTAGAACCACTCATCCGGATACGGGTACCACCAGCCCTGGCGCTCCGGCTTGTGGTCGATGATGACCATCTTCGAGCGGCGGAAGGTGTCGAGCCCGAGCCGCGAGAGCTCGCGACCGATTCCGGATTTCTTCCAGCCGCCGAAGGGCAGTGCATCATTGTCGATGAGAGGATTGTTGACCCAGACCATGCCGGCCTCGAGCCGTTCGGCGGCCTCCATCGCCTCTTCCAGCGATGTCGTGAAGATCGAGGCACCGAGCCCGAATTCGCTGTCATTGGCCCGCTCGATCGCCTCGTCGAAATCGGCGACGCTGCAGACGGCGGCAACAGGCCCGAAGCATTCCTCCTTCAGGATTGCCATGTCCGGCGTGCAGCCGGTGAGGATCGTCGGCTCGTAGAACCAGCCCATCGGCTGGTCCTCCGGAATGCGCCCGCCTGTGACGGCGACCGCCCCCTTGGCCTTGGCGTCCTCGACCAGGCGAATGACCTTGTCACGGGCAGCCTTGGAGACAAGCGGACCAATCTCATTCTTGCCGAGGCCGTTTCCGACACGCAGACGCCTGGTCTCCGCGACGAATTTCTCGATGAAGGCATCATGGACGGAATCGACCACGTAGAACCGCTCCGCTGACGTGCAAACCTGGCCGGACATGTGGAAGGCCGCCGTGACAGCACCCGCAGCCGCCACATCGAGCGGTGCGTGCGCCGAGATGATCATCGGATCGGAGCCGCCCGCCTCGATGACGGCCGGCTTCATTTCCGCGGCCGCGGCAATCGCCACCGCCTTGCCGGCTGCGACCGAGCCGGTGAAGGCGATCGCATGCGTCTTCTTCGAATGGATGAGCGCTTGCGCGACCTCCACGCCGCCCGGCAGGCAGGCGACGAGGCCTTCGGGAAGATCGGCGAAGATCTCCATGAAGATAAGGGTCGAGAGCGTGGTCGTCTGTGCCGGCTTGATCACGCAGCCATTCCCCGAGGCGAGCGAGGCGGCGACCGTCCAGCACATCAAGAGGATCGGAAAGTTGAACGGCATAATGTGCACGGAAACGCCGAGCGGCGCGTAGCGCGCATGCTGGAAGGACCCGGTCTGTGTCGTGCCAGCGACCTTGCCGCCATCGTCGCGGGCGAGTTCGGCAAAATAGCGGAAGGCGCCCGCGCAGTTCGCCACCTCGCCGATCGCTTCCGGATAGGGCTTGCCCATCTCGCGCGTCATGGTTTTCGCGCAAAGGCGCATGTCCGTCGCCTCGATGCGGTTGGCGACACGGTGAAGCAGAGTGGAACGCGTTTTCGCGTCAAGCTTTGCCCAGGCCCGCTGAGCGGGCGTCACCACATCCAGTGTCGCCTCGATTTCCGCGACACTGGCCTCGCCGATTGCGCCGACCTTTTCGAGATTCGCAGGGTCGATCACGTCAATGGCCGGACCCGACAGCGTCCTGAAGGCGCCACCGACGAAATGGACGGGCTGGCTGAAGTTGAAACTGGTCATGCGACATTCGCTTTCTTTTGTTCGATGGCCTCGGGCGGAAGGGTCGGCACATGGCTTTCCCAGCCGGGCAGCACGCGCTCCATGAGTGCGCTGATCCGGGTGAGCCCGGCCTTCGGCAGGGCGCGCAAGAGCTGTCCCTGCACCCGCGGAATGAAATCGAGATAGCCGTGCTTGCCGTCCCGCTTGGAAAGGCGCTCGAAATTCCCCAGGATCTTGGTGTGTCGGTGGGCCGCCAGCAGCCAGTATTCGGCAAGGAACCGTTCCCGGTCCATGCCCGGGCGGCGGCGGAGATAGTGGTCGACAAGGTGGTCCTCAAGCCCGTCGGCAAGGTCGCGACGGGCATCCTGAGTGAGCGAGACGAGATCATAGGCCGCCGAACCGAAGACGCCGTCCTGGAAATCGAGGAGGCCGCAACGGCTGGCGTCCTTTCGTCCGGCGATCACCATGAGGTTGTCGACATGGTAATCGCGCAGCACCAGCACATCGCGGCAGCGGGAGATGTCAGAAAGCACTTCGTGCCAGAGCCCCATGAACTCCTGCTTGAAGGCGACCGCATCCACCGCCGGCGCGCATTGCGGCACATACCAGTCGGTGAACATTTCGAGCTCGTCATCGAGCGGGCCAAAGCCATAGCCGCCGATGTCGGGTCGCTCGCCCTCGGCCCTGTCGTGCAAATGAACGAGGGCATCCACGGCCAGCTCGTAGAGCGGCCTGTCATCATGGCCATCGCGGAACAGGCGCGTGAAGGTCTGACTTCCAAAATCTTCGATCAGCGCAAGACCGGCCTCCTGGTCCAAAGCATGGATGCGCGGTGCCGAAAGGCCAAGCGAAGTCAGGTATCGGCTGATGGTGACGAAGCGCTTGAGGTCCGGCGCGCCGGGTCTCTCCTCCATCAACAGGATGCCCCGCCATTTCAGCCGGTAATAGCGCCGCGCGGAGGCGTCGCCCGGCAGCGGCGCAAGACCGCGCGGGTCGAGACCTTGCCGGAACAGGAACGTGTGCCGCCGTGCCGCCGCCTCAGCGCTCAATGCAGTTGAAGTCATGGACGCTGCTCCTTAGCGGATCATGTAGACCTTCTTGACGGTCTCGTGGACGGTGCAGACGCCCTTCCAGTCCTGCGGGAAGAAAGCCGCCGTATCCGGAGTGATCTCGATCACCTCGCCGCTCTCGTGCACATAGGTGCAGCGGCCTTCCAGGAAATGGCAGAACTCGTCGCGCGTCACATGGCAGAACCACTTGCCGGGTGTGCAGACCCAGAGGCCGCTCTCGCTCTCGCCGTTGGGGCCCTTGTAAATGACGCGGCCCGACGTGTGGGAGGTGCCTTCGATCATCGTGGAGATAATGCCCCAGTCCACGAGTTCGGTCTGTTCGAGCGGTTTGCGCATGAGGGGGGTCGTTGTCATGGTTCGAGATCCTGTTCAGGCAAGCATGTAGATGTTGCGGATGGTTTCGATGACCGCGCACTGGCCGGCCCAGCCGGCGGGGAAGAGCACCGCCGTGCCGGGCGTTACCTCGATCTCCTCGCCCTGATCGGAGCGATAAACCGCACGGCCCGCCACGAAATGGCAAAACTCGTCGCGCGGAATGGACAGCCGCCAGGTGCCCGGCGTGCAGACCCAGATCCCTGTTTCCGGCCGGTTGTTCGGCCCCTTGTGCAAGAGCCGTCCCGAGGAATGGGACTGGCCATCGATCATGTCGGGCTGGTTGCCCCAGTCGACGAGGTCGTCATAGGTCGTGGCGCCATGGATATGCGGGGCGGTAGAGAAAAGATTGGTCATCACATGCCCTCAGACGGCGCTCTTTGCCAGCAGGGTATCGAGAATGCCGGCGGCTTTCTTGGGGCCGTTCTGGCTCTGCATGTGTCTGGAGGTCGCGGCCAGCTTTTCCTGCATGGCGCTGTCGTTGATCATGAAGTCGAGCTTGGCGGCCAGCTCCTCGTTGGTCCAGTTGTAACGCGGCATCTTGAAGCCGTGGCCGGTCTCGTCGACGCGGGTGGCATTGTCGTGACCGTCCCAGACATAGGGCATGATGATCGCCGGCTTGCCGAAATAGAGGCACTCCGTAAACGAGTTGTTGCCGCCGTGGTGGATGACGGCATCGACCTGCGGGATGACCGAGGGCTGCGGGAACCAGCTTTCGATGATCACATTGCCCGGCACATCCTCATAGGTGTCCTTGTAGTCGCCGACATTGACGAGGCCGCGATAGGGCAGGTCGCCGATGGTGGCTATGAGACGCTTCAGGAGATCGGTGTCGCCCGCGCCCAGCGAGCCGAAGGAGACATAGATCAGCGGTTTGTCATTGTTCTTCGCGAAGGTCGGTACCTCATAGGCGGCTTCCTCGCGGACACAGCCTTCGAGGTATTGGAACTGCTCCGGCGGCAGCGGGTGCGAGCGGTTGAACTTCACCGGCTCCGGATAAAGCAGGAGGTTCATAAAGGGCGAGGCTTCGAAGAACTGGCCGATCGGATAGGCGGCCTCGCCGGTCGAGGCGAGGAAGGCGTTGAAGTCGGCGTGGATCGGCTTGATCACCTCGTTGAAGCGGTCGCGGAAGGCCTGCTGTGCCTCGTAGTCGTCCTGACTGCAGCCGGAGAGATGCGGTGGGATCATCGGATCCTCGATCTCATTCTCGGAGCAGGAAATGATGCGCACCCACGGTTTGCCGAAGTGCTTGATCGCCGGGAACAGGATGACGTTGTCGACGCAGATCAGATCCGGCTTGATCTTGGCGAGCACGCCCGGCAGGTCCTTCTCGGCCCATTTGGCGCTTTCGACAATCGCCTGCCAGCAATCCTTCACGTAGTTGTCAATCTGGTCATAGGGCGACTTGCGGAAGTTTGGGATATGGCCGTTGATGAAGTCTTCCCAGAACTTCGCCATCTGTTCCGGCGGCATGGGCGCGGAGAGGTTGATCGGGTGCGCCTTGAAGCCGTAGCCTTCATAGACCGAGACGAAGCCAGGATCGGAGAGGAAGATGACATTGTGGCCAAGCGCCTTGACGGCCTGCGCGATACCGACCGAGTTGAGAGCCGGCCCGAAAGCGGCTTCCGGGAAAAATGCGACGGTCTTTGTCATTAGGTCCCCTTTCGACTAAATCTTTTCTTGTTCTGCGGTGATCGCGGCGTCTACATAATCACCAATTTTGGCCTTTCGGCCATCCGAATTCTCATTCGGATTAAGACGGAAGGAAAACCACTTTGTAGTCTTGGCAACCTTAATAAGTTCTGACAACCCCCAGTCCATAAGTGGACGGATTTCACCCTTTTTCACAAGTGCGGCGCCCGAAACTTCGACCTCGTCAGCGTAAACATTAACCATTGCCATAAGCAGAGCCTCTAGTGCTGAAACGGCCGTGACTGATCCAGCTAAATATGCTTTGGCTTCTTCGCATCGTTCCGCTTCGCGCCAGTAGAAGTGGTCTGCCTGGGGTTTTTGGGACCAATGAGTTGAGACATGCTGGCTTAGGCAGGAGGTCTTGCCATGCCAATTCAGCGGATGGACACAGAGAGAGTGAATTGCACTTCGCCATATTGCCCCTAGAAGCAAGGGCTGGATGGCCTGCCTGGGAATTTTTGGACCAGTTGAATTACGCCAAACTGATGCTGTATATCCATCTTTGATATATTCGAGGCACTTATGCTGACACGCACGTCATTGTTTCTCTCCAACCGCTCGCAGGCGGCGTGGTTGCCTAAGGCAGTGGCTTTCTCCGAAGGGGTCCGCGAGGTCGTCATTGGCTTCTGGTGAAACGAGACTGAGAAAGCGAGATAGGAGAAAGCCAATGAATGTCACTACCTTTCGTGCGTCAATTACCGACGCCGAGCCACCTTCAAATCTCAACCTCGCCCTTCGCGCCCTTTGGCTTGACGCTAAGGGGGATTGGGAGGCTGCACATACCTCCGCGCAGGCCGATAGAGGGGGCGTCGCAGACTGGGTGCATGCCTACCTTCATCGCAAGGAAGGTGACGAAAGCAACGCCGCCTACTGGTATCGTCGGGCTCGGAAGCCATTCTTCAACGGATCTCTCGACGCGGAATGGGAAGAAATCGCAGTAGCGCTATTGGCGCAGTGCCAATCGCCACCAAAGCCGGCCCTAGATTGAATGGCTGGGTAGCTGACGCCTTGTGATCCGGTTCACTCTTTGGCACCGGATCACTGACAGCCCAACCCTGGAGCTGGAGCAGTGACAAAGGTATCGATTTCCGACCTCGAAACTGCTGTAAAGCATCTCAACCAATATGTGCTGACAGAAGAATGCGAAGAAGCAGACCGTTGATTTCCACTGAGAAGTGACCTGGAAATGGAGTGCGCCCCTGACGGTGAACGGCTTCAGGCTACTGATTTGACCTATGCTTGACTGTTTCCCCGTCTGGTTCCGGAAGCTGGTGAATGGCGCGTTGAGATCCGCGGGGCTTTGGCTGGAATCCTGGCTTTGGGCGCCCAGAACGACAAAACCGCCCGCATGTCTGCGGACGGTTCGGTTTCTGTTCTTACATCGCAAATCAAGTTGGTTGCGGGGGCACGAAACAGCCGAGAATTGGCGCTAATTGCGCTATGTTGACTACCCTCCAACGGATGGCTCAAAGAATGACGACTTAAGTCGGGCATAGGCCGACCCCAGAGGATATCTCCGTCGCTGACGGTTCAGCGCCAACCAATTCTGGCCGGCAAGAGCGCCCTTTGCGGCTATTCCCAAAGCGTACGAATGCTTTCAAAAGCAGCTGTTCAACCCACCCAAAGTGCTGGTGATGCGGGGCAGTAAGGCGTCCATTATTCTCAGTGCTTGCCGTGCCGCCTAAACGGGCAACAAAAATCGCGCCTTTGCACAATCCAACTGCCACTCCGCTGCGTAAATCATCATCAAAACCTGAGTTGGAACCATCACATGAGGCGACGCGACTGGCTGTTGGGCGTTACGGGATTATTGGCGGGCGCGGGGCGCACCCGGGCGTTCACAGTACCACCAAACGGTCGGCTGGCCTTCGAAATTTGGCGCAAGGACAGCCAGATCGGCACGCATGTACTCAATTTTGCGCAAAAGGATGGCGCCCTCACCATCACCATCGCCGTGCGCATCGAAGTGTTTTTCGGACCAATCCGCCTCTTTCATTACAAAATGGACGGCATTGAGCAGTGGTCGAACGGACAGATTTTTCATGTCGAGACAGCAACCAATGACGACGGCAAGGCCGACCAAATGCGCGCTGACCGCTCCGTCGCCGGGCTGAGGGTGCAAGGCACGGGCGCGGCGCCGTATCTCGCACCGCCCGCCGCCCTGCCCGCAACGCATTGGAACATCGCCGAGCTAAGAGGTCCGTGGATCAACCCTCAGAATGGCAAGCTCAGCCATCCGCGCATCACCGCATTAGGCGAAGAGACGGTACCTCTGGCCAATAGCGTAACGGCGCGCGGGGCGCATTATCGGGTTTCCGGCGATGCCGATCTAGATCTATGGTATGGCACGGACCAAAGCTGGCTAAGCCTGAGTTTCAACGGCCAGGACGGCTCCGCCATCCGCTACCTGCGCAGCGCCGGCTAAACCGGGGGCGATTGATGAAAATCATCAGCAGTATGAAAGCCTATATTGCCAATCCCGATCCACTCACCGGAAAGAGTTGCCTCGTCGCAGCGATCATCGGCGCCAACGGACCGGTCTATCCGTTCTATCTCAGCTTCATGATCGGTTTCGCCGCCGCCGCGCCAGCCTTCATCACCATGCTGGCCAGCCCGTTCTTCCTGGCCATTCCGCTGCTGGCCCGCTTTCATCCGCTTGCCGCGCGAACCGCACTGCCGCTACTCGGCACGCTCAACACCTTCTGGTGCATCAAGCTTCTGGGAGCCTCGTCGGGTGTCGAACTGTTCCTGCTGCCCTGCATCAGCTTAGCGGCGCTCTCCTTCAACGCGCGCGAGCGCTGGCTCAGCTTTGCGCTCTTGGCACTGCCCATCGGTTTTTACATCGTGCAGCCATATGTCACCGGTCTGGCCACACCGCTCCTGCATTTTTCTCCAGCGCAGCTGCAGGCACTGGTCACGCTTAACGCTGCCAGCGTGGGTATGCTCACGGCGTTTCTTGGACTTACCTACGCGCGGCTGCGGGGTTGATCATGGCGCGATTTCCTGGCCATCGAAAGCCAGCACTCGCCCCGATTGTTCGGGGGTGGCCTTTTCCAGCACATCAGCGAGATTTTTAGCGGCCAAAGCCGGAGATACGATCTGCGTGGCAGGAACGCCGCCATGGAACGGGGCGGAGAGCCGGCTTTCCACGGTGCCAGGATGCAACGCTATTACCACCGCCTTGGGAGCGCGCCGCGCCATTTCTATGGCGGCGCTGCGCACCACCATGTTCAGCGCCGCCTTGGCTGCCCGATAGGCGTACCAGCCTCCCAGACGGTTATCGGAGACGCTGCCCACTCGCGCCGAGAGCACGGCCAAGCGCGCCGGGCGGTCGCGTGGGAGCAAGGGCAGGAAATGCTTGATGACAAGCGCCGGGCCGATGCAGTT
The DNA here is from genome assembly GCA_018971725.1 of Pseudomonadota bacterium. GTDB lineage: Bacteria > Pseudomonadota > Alphaproteobacteria > Acetobacterales > Acetobacteraceae > Acidocella. The sequence continues at coordinate 19,001 of JAGXAE010000003.1, forward strand.
CACGGCAAACACCTGTGCCAAAACATCTTGGCGCAGATCGCGCAGGGCTTTTTCCGGGGCAATGCCAGGGGCATGGAGCAGGCCGGTGGCGACAATCACCGTGTCCAGCGGACCATCTGCCCCCAGCCGCGCAGCGGCCAGCGCCACATCCTCCTCGTTCAAGATGTCGGCTTGCGCGCGTGCCAGCCCATGAATTTCAGGCACACTGCGCGCCGCCAGCTCGGCCACCATTGCCCCGCCAATGGCGCCCCCGGCGCCAAACACCACGGCGCGAGGGCCAAGCGCGCTCACCCTTACACCAGCACTTTGGCCGCCGCCGCTGCCAGGGCCGTGGCCAGCGCACCCCAGGCGAGATCAGCGAGCGTGACGCAGGTTGACCAGCGCGCAAGCGTCGCTTGGTTAGTGAGGTCGTAGGTAGCGTAGGCCACCAAACCAAAGGCCGCGCCGCGAAGCAGGGCATCCACGGGCTTGGCGGCGGGCAGCACGACGAAACCCACAATCCCGCCAATATACAGCACATAAAACAGCAACGCTGGAGCGGGGCGGAAGTTCTCCGCCAGCAGGTCTTGCAATTCGGGCTTATAGAGCCGGTTGGCCATGGTGCTGAGCCACACGGCGTCCAGCCCCAGAAACACAAAGGTGGTGACAGCATAAACAGCGGCGAGGTGCTTCATCGTGTCATCCTTTCAGCTCATAAAGCCCGACATCAATCGCCCCGGTGGCGAACCCCGCCTCGCAATAAGAGAGGTAATAGGTCCATAACCTCTTGAATCTTTGGTCAAACCCCATCTCTGCGAGGCACGGCCAGGCGGCAAGAAACCGCGTCCGCCATTCGGCCAAGGTACGGGCATAGCTCGCGCCAAAATGCAGCGTACGCGCTTGGGTCAATCCGGCACGGCGCGCCTGAATACCGATCTCTGCCTTCGAAGGCAGCATCCCGCCGGGGAAGATGTGGCGCTGAATGAAATCCGGCGCGCGGCGATATGAGGCGTAGCGAGCAGCGTCTATGGTAATGACCTGGAGGACCGCCTTGCCGCCGTGCTTGAGCCGCGCGCGCAACGTGGCGAAATAAGCGGGCCAATAGGCCTCGCCCACGGCTTCCAGCATTTCGATTGAGACAATGCGGTCGTAAAGCCCAGTTTCTTCGCGGTAGTCGCGCAGAGCCAGCGCCACATTATCGCCCGCGATGCGCTGAGCATGGCCGAGCTGCGCGGGCGAGAGCGTGAGGCCCGTTACAAGCGCCCCCGCCTCACCCAGATACCGCGCCAGCGCCCCCCAGCCGCAGCCGATTTCCAGTACATTCGCGCCTTTTGGGGCATCCAACCAGTCGGCAATCAAGCCAAGGCGGCGCGCCTGGGCGGTTTCCAGCGGTTCATCTTCATCCACATAAAGTGCCGAGGAATAGAGCATCATCTCATCCAGCCAGGCGGCATAGAACTCATTGCCGAGGTCGTAATGCGCCATGATGTTACGGCGCGCGCCGGAGCGCGTGTTGGCATTGGCCGCATGACGCAGGCGGGAAAGCAGCCGAGACGGCAACGCAAGCATCCCTGATGGCATTTGGCTGGTGAAATTCTGCGCGAGCAAGGTGAGCAGGGCGGTGAGGTTGGGGCTGCCCCAGGCGCCGTCCAGATAGCTCTCATCCAGCCCATCGGCCCCTTGCAGGGCAAGGGCCAAGCCCAATCTTGTATCATAAACCTCCAGCACCCCCAGCGGGCCAGGCAGGGTTCCGTGACGCTCAACGCGCTGGCCGCCGGGCAGTACACAGATCAACTTGCCATAGCGCAATTCTGGCAAAACGAGGTTCAGCACGGCGCTGGCAAGGCTGGGCGGGGGAACGGCAAGCGGGGTGGTAATGTCGCTCATAAGGGGTTCCTCGTCAGTTCCTGGCCAGGTGTAACCATGTTGGCGGGCGGAGCCGGGCGCTGCCGCACGACCACCCCCTTCAGCCAGATCTTCAGCGCCTCCCAATGGATGGCAACCAGCACCTTCACTCCCAGCAGCGGGTGCAGCAGTGCCGCCCGAAGCAAAATGGCATCGGTGAGGGGCTGGCGTGTCCCTGCCAGCGTGGCGCGCAGCAAGGTTCCCTGAGAATCCTCCACCGCGATATGCAACCCCACAGCCTCGCCCGGCGGGGTGAGAGTGAAGCGATAGCGCAGCCCCATGTCCATGAACGGCGAAACGTAGAATGACTTACCGGCACTCTGGCGCAGTGGCGGGCGCGCCTCTGGCGCGACGGGGCAGAGATAGCAATGGCGCTGGCCAAAGGTGTTGTTCACCTCGTAGAGTACGGCGCGCAACGCGCCCGTGGCGTCGTGGCAGAAGAACAGGCTGATCGGGTTGAATCCCAACCCCAGAAACCTAGGCAGCGTGAGCAACGTGATGACCGCGCTGGCATCGGACAACCCGGCTTCGCCGAGCCGCTCTGCCACCCATAAGCGCAGGGGCGTGCGGCCATCGCCATGGTCACACTCATGCAGGCTGAACAGGTTGAAGCGGTTGAAGGAGAACAATACGGCATAGGGCGGGGCGTTTAGGTCGAGCAGCAGGTAAGGCAGGCGGTAGGCAAAAGCGTGGCGGCGCGGGCGAGTACGGATATGTGTCACGAGTGTGCTATAGAGCGCGCTCATGGCATTGGCCTTGCCGGGATCCGCCCGGAGGCGTTGGGCACGTCCCACGGGCGGCGCACGCCACCCAGCGCCTCGGCCACCGCCAGCCCGGCCTGCAAGCCGTCTTCGTGAAAGCCCGCCCCCCACCACGCACCGCAAAACCAGGTGCGGTTCACCCCCTGCACCTCCCACAGCCGGGCCTGGGCTCGCAGGGCTGGCACATCGAACACCGGATGGGCGAAGACCTGGCGCAACATGGCGCCCCGCAGTGGATGACGCGGATTGAGGGTTACAAACCAATTTCGCCCGCCGGGCAGGTTTTGCAGCCGGTTCATCCAATAGGTCACGGCCACCTGTTCTTCGCCGCCTGCATAGTTCCAGGCTGCCCAAGCGGCGCGCCGGCGCGGCATGGCGGCGGCATCGCGGTGCAGAATCACCTCGTTGGGCGTGGTGCGGAACGCTCCGATAATGGCGCGCTCGGCCTCTGAGGGATCCTCCAGCAGCGCGAAGGCTTCATCGGCATGGCAGGCCAGCACCACCTGATCAAAAGTTTCGTCCCCCTGCGCCGTGCGCAACTCCACGCCACCTGGCAGGCGGCGCAATCGTGTCACGGCCTCATGGCGTACCGCTCCGGCAAAGGTGGCGCGCAGCCGTTCCACATAAGCGCGCGCGCCGCCGTGCACCGTACGCCACAAAGGCCGTCCGGTGAGCTTCAGCAGGCCATGGTTTTCGCAAAACTGGATGAAGGCCGTGGCGGGCAAATCTTGCGCTTGCCCCTCCGGGCAGGACCACACCGCGGCGATCATCGGGTAGAGATGATCGTGCAAGAACGCCTCGCCATAGCCGCCCTGTCGCACATAGTCTCCGAGGCTCATGTCCTGGAGGCGCGCGGCGTCTTGCGGCGCGGCGCGGTAGAAGCGCAGCAAATCGCGCAGCATCGCCCAGAAGCGCGGACGCAGTGCGTTCAAGGGCTGGGCAAAAAGGCCGCGCAGATCAGACCCCGCATATTCCAGCCCGCCCTCGCGCAGCGAGACGGAGAAGGACATATCCGTGGCCTTCGTCTCAACATTTAGATGCGCGAATAGCGCGGTGAGGTTGGGATAAGCCGGTTCATTATAGACGATGAAACCCGTATCCACCGCGACACCCGCCACCTCCACCGTATGGCTGTGCCCGCCCAGGCGCGGCAGCGCCTCGAACAGCGTCACCTCATGGTGCTGACCAAGCAGCCAGGCACAGGAGAGGCCGGTGATCCCAGCCCCCACCACGGCAATACGCATCCGCTCAGCCTGCCACCCCATGCTACCCCCTTTAATTATTGAAATTTTACGGGGCGGAGCGCTTTTTGGATCACCGCTGATCCAAAAAGCGCTCAAGGACGTATAATCCGGCGTGAATGCACTTGATCCACATCTCCGCCAAGCCCATCGCAGGGCCAGCGCACCGCCGGTGAGCACGCTGGAAACGCCACCGCCAGATGCTGCGGCACTTGCGGCGCTGATTCTGCGTGTGTCGCAAAAGCGGGACCGCACCGCCTATGCGGCATTGTTCAAGCATTTTGCCCCGCGCGTGAAAGCCTATCTGCGCCGTGTCGGGCTAGACGGCGCCGAGGCCGAGGAGGTTACACAAGAGGTCATGCTTAGCCTCTGGCGCAAGGCTGACAGTTTCGACCCCGCCATCGCCGGCGCCGCAACATGGATATTCGCAATCACCCGCAATGCGAGAATTGACTTGGCGCGCAGGCGGCGCGGCCTACCCACGACGCCGGAACCAGAAGAGGAGGGTCACTCGCCCTCCGCCGAGGCCCTGACCTTGGCCTACGAGCGTGAGGCCCTGGTACGTGCCGCATTGGACACACTTTCAACCGAACAGCAACAAATCGTGCGCCTCTCATTTTTCTCGGAAACCCCCCACGTCGCCATCGCCGATGCGCTCGGCCTGCCACTGGGCACGGTGAAATCCCGCATCCGCCTGGGCTTGGCCAAGTTACGTGCCGCCCTTGAGGATAAAACATGATCCGCCATCACCCCGCGCCCGAGACATTGCTGGCCCATATTGCGGGTACGCTTGAACCCGGCCATGCGCTGATTGTTACCGTGCACATAGAAGCCTGCGTGAATTGCCGGGCCGAGGCTGCGCGGCTGGAGGCCACAGGCGGCGTGCTGCTTGACGAACTGGACTCCGAACCACTGTCCACGGGCGCGTTTGCCGCCGTGCTGGCGAGGCTCGATGAACCTGCGCCGCCGAAACCCGTAAGGCCCCGTCAAGCCGACTTGCGCTTGCCGCCGGGCCTGCGCCTGCCCGCCGCGCTGCGCGGTACGGCTATTGGGCGCTGGCTGTGGATGGGGGCTGGCCTGCGCTACAGCCGCGTAACCCTGCCCTGGGCGCCGAAGGAAAATGTGATGCTGCTGCGCGTGGAAGGCGGACGGCGCGTGCTGCGCCATTCGCATGGCGGTGCCGAGCTGACCCAGGTTCTGTGGGGCGGGTTTCATGACATCACCGGCGCCTACGGTCCTGGTGATCTGCAAGAGGCCGATGAAACCATAGAGCACCAGCCGCTGGCCGACCCGGAGGGTTGCCTGTGTCTGGCTGCGCTGGAAGGCGGGCTGCGCTTGCCCTGGATCTCCCGGCTCATGGGCAAATAGACCGTGCGGGCTTTCCTTGTGGCTTGCGCCGGCGTGCTGATCGCGGGGTGTGCCGGAACGTTGATGTGGTCTCCCGTCACCATTCTCAATGCCTTGGCGCTGGGACCGTATCACACGGAAAAAGATATTTCCTACGGCACCGGCCCGCGCCAACGGCTTGACGTGTACATTCCCCGCCACACCAACGGCGCACCTCTGGTGGTGTTCTATTACGGCGGCAGCTGGAAGTTTGGCGAAAAATCCCTCTACCGCTTCGTGGGGGCGGCTCTGGCGTCAAACGGCGTGGTGGTGGTCATCCCCGATTACCGGCTCTATCCGCAAACCCGTTTCCCCGGGTTTTTGCAGGACTCCGCCGCCGCCCTGGCCTGGGCCAAGGCGCACGCGGCGGGTCTGGGCGCTAATCCCGCGCGCCTCTTCGTGATGGGCCATTCCGCGGGGGCTTATAATGCGGTGATGCTGGCACTGGACCCGCAATGGCTCGCCCCTTTTGGCCTGTCGCCGCAGCACGACATTGCCGGGGTCATCGGTCTGGCCGGGCCGTATGATTTTCTGCCGCTCACCGACCCCAAGCTGAAAATGATTTTCGGCCCGCCGGATGAGCTGGCCCGCACGCAACCGATCAATTTCGTCACCCCCTTCGCCCCGCCGGTGTTTCTGGCCGCCGGCACAACGGACACCACGGTGGATCCTGGCAACAGCGCGCGCCTGGCGGCACGTTTGGCCCAGGCGGGCGATGAGGTGACGCTGAAGCACTATCCAGGTGCGGATCACCGCAGTCTGGTCGGTGCGATCTCCCCTCTGCTGGGGGGTATCGCGCCGGTTCTTCCCGATTGTCTGGCCTTTATTTTCCGCACGCCCCGCCCGAGGAGATCCACATGAGTACGTTCGCCGCCCGCGCCGCTCATCTCGCCGAAACCGCCCCCCTGCCGGACGCGCTGCTGCGTCTGGGCATCGCCGCTCTGGTGGGACGGACGCAGCTTGCCCTGAGCCGGGGCGGGAAGGACACCGCCTCTTTCGTCCACGGCATGGACGCCTATCCTATCGCCTTGCACACGGACGATGCCAACCGCCAACATTATGAGCTGCCGCCGGCATTCTTCGGACTGATCCTGGGGCCGCACCGCAAATATTCCTGCTGCCTTTACCCCACGGGGCGTGAGACGCTGGAGGAGGCCGAGCTGCACGCGCTGGAAGAGACCGTCGCCCATGCCGGGCTGGAAGATGGCCAGCAGATTCTGGAACTGGGCTGCGGTTGGGGGGCGCTCAGCCTGTTCATGGCGGCGCGCTTTCCCGGCGCGCGAATCACGGCGGTTTCCAATTCCGCCTCGCAGCGCCGCCATATCGAGGCCGAGGCACAGACACGCGGGCTGAGCAATCTGCGCGTCATCACCATGGATATGAATGAATTCGTTCCGGAACAAAAATTTGATCGTGTGGTGTCGGTGGAAATGTTTGAGCACATGGCCAACTGGCGGGCGCTACTCGCTCGGGTGCGGGGCTGGCTGAAGCCGCAAGGCAGGCTGTTCCTGCATGTGTTCACCCACGCCACCCACCCCTACCGGTTTGACCATGACGATGACGCCGACTGGATCGCCCAGCATTTCTTCACCGGCGGGATCATGCCCAGCCATGATCTGGCGTCATCCTTCCCCGATCTCTTTGTGCAAGAGCGCGACTGGCGCTGGAAAGGCACCCATTACGCCCGCACCGCCCGCCACTGGCTTGCGAATTATGACGCCAATCAAGGGCAGGTCCGTGCGCTGCTGGATGAGGTGTACGGTGCGCAGGCGCCACTCTGGGCACGGCGCTGGCGGCTATTCTTCCTGGCCACCGAAGGGCTGTTCGGCTACGCTGGCGGTAAGCCCTGGGGTGTCAGCCATTACCTGCTGGCGCCAGCGCCGTGATCCTCTGCCTCTATGCGGGTCTCTTTGTGTCGCTGGCGATGTTGCTGGCCTGGGCGGTGCAGCGCGCATCCGGCAATGCCGGCTGGATAGATGTGTTCTGGACCTTTTCCACCGGCCTCGCTCTGGCCGTCGTAGCCTTGGCCGCGCCGGGGGCGACCTGGAGGCACGTACTGCTGGCGGCACTCGTATTGGTCTGGGCGGCGCGGCTGGGCGGGCATATTGCCTGGCGCGTGGCCACCAGCCCCGAGGATACCCGCTACGCCATGATGCGCGCGGCGGCGTGTGCCGGCTTTCAGGGCGAGGTTTTGCGGTTGATCGCGGGCCAGGGGCCGGTGAGCGGGCTGCTGGCAATATCCGTCTATCTGGCCGCCGCACAGCCTGCTCAAACGGTGCGCCCGGCCGATCTCGCGGGTGCCGCCATACTCATCCTGGCCTTGGCCGGCGAGGCGCTGGCGGACCAGCAACTGCACGCTTGGCGCGCCCGGCCGCAAAATGCCGGTGGAATTTGCGAGACGGGATTGTGGGCGCTCTGCCGTCACCCGAATTATCTGTTCGAGGCACTGGTCTGGCTGGCCTATCCCGTGATTGCCTTGGTGCCTACACAGCCCCTAACCTGGCTTTCTATCGTGGCGCCGGCGCTGATGTTCCTGGTGTTGCGCTATCTCACAGGTGTGCCGCCGCTGGAAGCCGCCATGCGCACCCGCCGGGGCGCTGTCTACGATGCCTATGTGGCGCGCACCAATGCCATGTGGCCGCGCTGGCCGGGATGACTCAGATCGTCTGGTTCAAGCGTGATCTGCGTCTGCAAAAGGCCTGTCTGGAGATTTTTGTACCGGTTGAATTGAGACAAACTGGTATGGTTGAGCCTGTCCCCATCGTTGGTCCGGTCTTTATGAGAAAAACCAGTCTTTTTGGCTCATGAGCAGCGTGGCGCTCCTGAACCAAAATCGCCAAATTTTATTTTTCCAACTCCTGAGGTAAATCAATGGAGTTTGACATTGTGTTCTTTCCCGACAGATTATTTTATTAATCCACCCAGTCGAAAGCGCGCTGCACCGCCTTCTTCCAAGATTTGTAGTAATGGGCACGTTTTTCTTCAGCCAACGCGGGTTCCCAGCTCTTGTCCATCTGCCAGTTGGCGCGCAGATCCTCGGTGTTGCGCCAATAGCCTGTGGCGAGGCCCGCGGCGTACGCCGCGCCAAGTGCCGTCGTTTCCGTAACTTTCGGGCGGATAACAGGAACATTCAGAATATCCGCCTGGAACTGCATGAGCAGCTCATTGGCCACCATGCCGCCATCGGTCTTCAAGCTGGTGAGCTTGATGCCGCTATCGGCCTCCATCGCTTCCACCACGTCGCGCGTCTGGTAGGCGGTGGACTCCAGCGCCGCGCGGGCGAGATGCGCACGGGTGGCGAAGCGGGTGAGACCCGCGATCACGCCACGCGCACTCTCCTTCCAATACGGCGCGTACAAGCCAGAGAAAGCAGGAACGATGTAAACATCTCCGTTATCCTCGACGGATTTCGCCAGCGGCTCGATCTGCGGGGCGACATCGAACAGCTTCATGTTGTCGCGCAGCCATTGCACCAGCGCGCCGGTGATGGCGATGGCGCCTTCCAGCGCGTAGACCGGCTTGCTCCCATCGAACTGATAGGCCAGCGTGGTAAGCAGCCCGGCCTTGGACTGCACGGGCTCCGTGCCGGTGTTCATCAGCATGAAGCAGCCGGTACCGTACGTGTTCTTCGCCTCGCCTGGGGAGAAGCAGGTCTGCCCCACCAGCGCCGCCTGCTGGTCGCCCAGAATGCCAGCCAGCTTGGCGCCGCGCAGCGTGGGCGTGGTAATTTCGCCATACACGTTGGAAGACGGACGGATTTCCGGCAGGCAGGCGCGTGGAATATTGAATTCACGCAGCATGCCCTCGTCCCAGTCGCAGGTGGCGAGGTTCATCAGCTGGGTGCGGCTGGCGTTGGTGACATCCGTGATATGCACGCCGCCCTTGGTACCGCCCGTGAGGTTCCATACCAGCCAGCTATCAATGGTGCCGAACAACGCCTCGCCCGCTTCCGCCTTGGCAAGCGCGCCTTCCACATTCTCCAGCAGCCAGCGCAGCTTCAGGCCGGAGAAATAACTGGCCAGCGGCAGGCCGGTCTTGGCGCGGAAACGATCTTGCCCGCCATTCTTCGCGTATTCGGCACAGAGTTGGTCCACACGTGTATCCTGCCAAACCAGCGCGTTATAAAGCGGCTTACCAGTTTTCTTATACCAGATCAGCGTGGTTTCGCGCTGATTGGTGATGCCCACGGCCACCAGCTCGCTGGCCGAAAGACCCACGCGCGCCAGGGCCGCGCCGATCACCTCATTGGTGTTGTGCAGAATTTCCAGCGGGTCATGCTCGACCCAGCCTGGTCTGGGATAGATCTGCTTATGCTCTTTCTGCGCGACGGAAACGATATTCCCCGCCTTGTCGAACACAATGAAGCGTGAGCTGGTTGTGCCTTGGTCTATGGCGCCGACATATTTTGTCATGTGTTGCCGTTTCCTCGTTGTCATTGCAGCCACGAATCACTCAACCAGCAAGCACGGCCCGGCTCAGATAGTCATCGATGCGCGCCGACGTGCCCTCCGGCACATGCAGCCCCAGGCGGGAGCGGCGCCAGAGAACATCCTCGGCGGTGCGCACCCATTCATAGCGGACGAGATAGGCCAGTTCGGCCTCGCTCACCCCACCGCCCAAATCCTCGCCCATGTTTGTGCCAGCAAAACGCTCGGCCCGTGTGCCGTAGGCCCGCACCAGCCGGCGGGCGAGGTCCACGGGCAGTGAAGGAAACCGCCTGCGGAATTCTGTAAGATATTTGTTGAAATCAGCGAAGTCACCCCCCGGCAGGGCGACGTTTCCGGTCCAGGAAGGGCCGACCTGCCGGCCCATAGCGGGCAATAGCTTCTCCAACGCATGCTCAGCCAGCTTGCGCGCCGTGGTGATCTTGCCGCCAAACACGGAGAGCAGCGGCGGCGTTGCCTCATCATGCGTCAAATCCAGCACGTAATCGCGCGTGACCGCCTTGGCCTCGGCGGCATTGTCGTCGAAAAGTGGACGCACCCCAGCATAGGACCAGACAACATCGGCGGTTGTAACCGGCCTGCGGAAATAGCGGTTCACGGACTCGCACAGATAGGCGGTTTCCTCCGGTGAGATCTCAGCCTTGTTGGGGTCAGAATCGAATGGCACGTCGGTGGTGCCAATGAGGGAGAAATTCCGCTCATAGGGAATCACGAACACGATACGCCCATCCGGGCTCTGCAGAATGAATGCTTCCTCACCCTCATAAAGCCGCTTCGTGACGATGTGGCTGCCCTTGATCATGCGAACATGATTTTTGGTATTGCGGCCGAGCTTGCTGTTCAACACCTCCGCCACCCAGGGGCCGGTGGCATTGACCAGGGCGCGGGCGGTGATGGGGCCGGCCTCGGTTTCGGCATGCCAGAACCCGCCTTCCGGCCGGGCAGAAAGCAGCTTGCAACGCGTGGTGATAATCGCGCCACGCTCCACCGCGTCCATGGCGTTCAACACAACCAGACGAGAATCCTCCACCCAGCAATCAGCATAGGTGAAACCGCGCCTATAGCTGGGCTGCAAAACCCTACCCGCCGGATGCACCGTGAAGGAAACGGCGTGGGAGGCAGGCAGAGTTTTGCGCTTGGCCAAATGATCGTAAAGGAACAGGCCGGCGCGGATCATCCAGGCTGGGCGGAGATGTTTTTCGTACGGGAGTACGAATTCCAGCGGCCAGATGATATGAGGCGCGATTCCGAGCAATTTTTCACGCTCAAGAAGCGCTTCACGGACCAGCCGGAACTCGTAATACTCAAGATACCGCAACCCGCCATGGATCAGCTTAGTGCTGGCGGAGGAGGTGTGTTGGGCCAGATCGTGCTGTTCTACAAGCTGCACGGAAAGCCCGCGCCCTGCCGCGTCACGGGCAATTGTAGCGCCATTCACGCCCCCTCCCACGATCAGCAGATCGGTAAGTCCCGCGTTTGAACCAGCTTGTATCACGATGGTTGTTCCCTCACTTTTCGTTGAGACTGGTTATTCGGAGGGATAGGTAAACGACCGGCTATATTTTCGTAATCGAAAATATTAAACATAATGTTTTACACTATTCGTACATAAACAATAGAATTTTGCTTCGCACAACAATATATCAAGTGACAGAAGGCGCTTAAGGGCCGCAACGTGCCGGCGGCCTGGCCTATGGCTATGACATCGTCCCACCCCCACCTGGCAGCCTGGAGGCGGGCGAGCGCCGCATTAACCCAGCCCAGGCCGGGATCGTGCGGCGTATTTTCCGTGACTATGTCTCGGGCATTCCACCTGCTATGTTGATTTGCGCTGAGATTTGTTGGGGTGGAACGGCCCACGGCATCGGATGTGCCATAATGAGGTTGTTCGAAGACCATCACGAAAGGGCCGCCCCCTGGAATTTAAGCGCAAATCAACAAGCTTGGCACCAACACGGCGTGGACCAAACCGCAAACCAAGAACGCTCGAACCCTGTTGGCTGCCATCGAGTCTGTCATCGAATCGCATGCCACGCATATCGAGCCGCTTTTGTAAGGGGCCAGAATGACCGAGTCCCCATACAAACCATCGAAGCTTTCCAAACCCGGCAAACGCCAAGATCCACCGATTCGCACAGAGTGTTTTCTCTGGGCGTTGAAGGATGTCATCTGGCTAAAACCGATGCAGCGACTTGCACCGGAGGATGATTCTGCAATGCCAAACCCAGCTGAGGCGCAAGCGAACGACGCCGATCCCGGACCAGATCGTATATTTTTGACTTTTTGCAATTGAGCCGGTCTCGCAACGTATAATCTGTTAGACGACTTACCAACTATGCCTGTAACCGGCCTGTTGCCTGGGGTTTTGACCAACACAGAACACCCAGGCGGTACCATGGTCCTTGGCCACGTCGTATTTTTTCGCTTGTTGCAATTGAGCCGGCTTCGTAATGGCTCAACCCAGGTCCATTTGCTGTCCTCGCCCGCAAACCATGTTGACGACGCCCGATACTCACGCCCATGCGCAAGCGTGGGAATACCGAATCGGGCCTGCCAGGCCGCCGGGATCAAAAGCTCCCGGCGGCTGAGTGCGTCCCCACGCCTGCATTGCCGATCACTGACCAGGAACGTGCCTTGTTTGCCGCCTTGTTCGGCTCTTTAATTGATCAAATCCTGCGGAACTAGATAAATGAACCCCCGCATCGCCCCTACTGTCTCACCATCCGTGCTGCCCAAGCGCGTCGCTGTTTATGCCCGTGTCTCCCCGGTAAAACAGGCCGAAGCTGATCTCTCCATTCCAGACCAGATTGCCCAGGCCAAATCCTGGTGTACGCGCCAAAGGCACGAGTTGGTGCAGGAATATATAGAGCCCGGCGCCTCGGGCACGGATGAGAGCCGTCCCGTCTTCCAGCAGATGTTGACCGATGCCCGCTCACAGCCCCGGTCATTCGACATCCTTGTCGTCCGTAGTTTCAGCCGCTTTGCCCGCGATAATTTTGCCTACGCCATGGCCAAGCGGACTTTGAACAAAGCAGGCATCACCGTTCAATCCATCACCCAACCTCTGGCCGACGATGCCACCGGGCAGATGGTTGAAAGCATTCTAGTTGCCTTCGACGCATACACTTCCAAGGAGATCGGCAAGCACACAGCCCGGTCCATGAAGGAGAATGCTCGTCAGGGCTTTTGGAACGGCAGCCGGCCGCCTTTCGGCTATGACGTAATCGGTGCCGAGCGACGCGGCCAGAAGGTGAAAAAGCGACTGGAGGTCAACACCGCCGAAGCGGCCGTCGTGCGCCGTATTTTTGGTCTTTACCTGGGCACAGAGGGCGTGCAGCTGGGCGTGAAATCAATCGTCACGAAGCTGAATGCCGCCGGTGAGAGCTTTCGCGGCAAGCCTTTCATGATCTCCAGCATCCACCGCATCCTGACCAATGAGACCTATACCGGCCAGCATTGGTTCAATGTGCAGGACAGCCGGACCGGCGCCATCCGGCCACGCGAGGAATGGATCGGCATTGAAGTCCCTGCCATCATTCCCCGCGACACCTGGGAGAACGTGCAGGAGCAACTGGCCGAAAGAGCACCACGTAAAGCCCCGGGGCGGCTGGTCAGTTCTCCAACGCTGCTGACCGGCATTGCCGTCTGTGCCCATTGTGGTGCTGGCATGACGCTGCGGACCGGCAAAGGCTATCGCTATTACACCTGTGCCGGACGCGCACAGAAGGGACCAACGCGCTGCGGTGGCTGTGCGGTCTCCATGCCAAAAGTCGATCAAAGGGTGATCGATACTCTCTCCACCCAGATTTTTGCGCCGGAGCGACTGACCGATCTCGTCTCAGGCTATCTGGATAAGGCCAAAGCAGAGGCACAACAGCAACGCAGCCAACTGGGCCAGATCAAGGCCGACCTCACCGAGACGGACGGAGCGATCAAACGCTTGCTTGGCATGGTCGAGGCCGGATTGATGGAGGTTGATGATCCAGCCCTGCGTGAGCGCATGTCGGTGCTGAAAGCCAAGCGCAAATCATTGACCGCTCAGCTTGAACAAGCTTCCGACCTGCAACCCGCCAACCGCCCGCATCTGACCGAAGCCAAACTTCGCAGACTCAGCGAAACCATCCGCGCCGCGTTGCACACGGCACCGCCGGAAATGCGCAAGGCCTACATCAAATTATTCGTGGATAAGGCGGTCATCAGTAAGGAGACAATTGAGCTCACCGGCCCGAAATCCTTGCTCGCCAGGGCAGCTCTTGCCGACCTGCCAAACACGCCAGCCGAAGTTATTATTTATGTTCGGGAATGGCGTCCCCAAGGGGATTCGAACCCCTGTTACCGCCGTGAGAGGGCGGTGTCCTGGGCCTCTAGACGATGGGGACGAGGCACGGTGGGCTCCCTTAAGCCACGGCCGCGCTTATGACAAGCGGGCAGAGTTGCTTTTTTATGAACGCCGGGGCCAGCAAATATCGCGTAACCGGGCTTAATCAGATGGGCTGGCCAGCACGGCGCGCGCCTGGCCCGTCACCGGGTTCAGCAGCAATAGCCGGTCGCCCTTTGGCCCGCTCACCCACACCGCCACATCCGCCCCGGCGGAGGCAATGCCTGAAATGCGCTCGCCCGGCGCCAGTTGCGCCGCGGCCCCCGCCGGTATTTCCCCCGGCACGGCCGACCCACCAACCGCGGCTTGCGGCGTCGACGGCGCGGCGAAACTAGCATAGAGACGGTGGATGATCGTGCCGACAACCACAGTAGTGCCAATGATAATCAGCACGCCCATGATACCAACCGCCGCCTTCAACCCCCTTAAATTCTGTGGCTGATCCTGCATTGCTCTCCATCCTGGCCGCGCCGGACGCTTCCGGCCAGCGGCTCGACTCCTACCTTGCCGCGCGCATGGGCACCATCTCGCGCTCGCGCGTCAAGGCCCTGATCCTGGAAGGCGCCTGCCAAAAGAATGGCATTGTCACCACCGATGCATCAGAACCCGTGCAGCCCGGCGCCACATACAGCCTTACCCTGCCCGCCGCCACGCCGGCTCTGCCGGCCGCGCAGGCAATGGCGCTGGATGTTCTATACGAGGACAGTGCCTTGTTGGTGCTGAACAAGCCAGCCGGCCTGGTGGTGCACCCCGCGCCCGGCAACCCGGACGGCACGCTGGTCAATGCCCTCATCGCCCATTGCGGAGACAGCCTCACCGGCATCGGCGGTGAACGCCGGCCAGGCATTGTCCACCGGCTGGACAAGGACACCTCTGGCATAATGGTTGTGGCCAAAACGGAGCTGGCGCTCACCCGCCTTTCCGCGGCCTTCGCCTCCCGGGACCTGGATCGGGAGTACAAGGCGTTGTGCTGGGGCGTGCCGAATCCGGCCTCGGGCAGAATCGAGGGCGACATCGGCCGCGACCCGCGCGAGCGCAAACGCATGGCGGTTGTGGCCCGCAATGGTAAGCACGCCGTAACCAACTACCGAATTCTCCGTAATGTTGGGCTGGCCGCCTCGCTCATCGCCTGCCGGTTGGAAACCGGGCGTACCCACCAGATCCGGGTTCACATGGCCCATATCGGCCACCCGCTTATCGGCGATCCGGTCTATCTCAAGCGCCGCCCGGCTGCCGCCAAGCTGTTGCCAGACCAAGCCCGCCTCCTCGCGCTGGACTTCCCCCGCCAAGCATTACATGCTGAAATACTTGGATTTTCTCACCCCATATCAGACGAACCTCTGCGCTTCAGCGCTCCACCGCCAGAAGATTTTCAACTTCTCGCCGACGCATTGCTCGCATGCGCATAAAACAGGACTAATTCGGTCGTTTTTCTTGACGTGAAAGGACGAACGTACATAAACTCCCTTCAACCGCCGCTCATCACTAGCCAACATCACAAGATCCTTACTCGCTTTTAAGAAGCGTATCTGGAACTCGGTGTTAATGTTGTGCCTGTTCTTAAGGTTAGCGGTTCTGTCCCTTTATGCGGCGCTGGATTCGCCGGGCCGCAGCGGATGGGACAAAAAAGTAAAGGAGAGGTTTCATGGCCACACCCGTGACCAATTTGGCTCCCGACACGAGTTTAACGCGGTACATGCAGGAAATCCGCAAGTACCCCATGCTGACGCATACCGAGGAAGAACGGCTTGCCCGGGCCTGGCGCGATAAGGGCGACCAGAACGCCGCGCACAAGCTGGTCAACTCCCATCTCCGCCTCGTCGCCAAGATCGCGATGGGCTATCGCGGCTACGGCCTGCCTGTCTCGGAACTGATCTCCGAGGGCAATGTAGGTATGATGCAGGCTGTCCGCCGGTTCGACCCGGATCGCGGCTTCCGCCTTTCCACATACGCGATGTGGTGGATCCGCGCCGCCATCCAAGAATACATTCTGCATAGCTGGTCCCTTGTTAAAATGGGCACCACCGCCGCGCAGAAGAAGCTGTTCTTCAACCTGCGCCGCCTGAAGGGGCAGATGCAGGCGATTGACGATGGCGATTTGCAGCCCGAGCAGGTGACCAAGATCGCCACCCTGCTGGATGTGCCCGAACAGGACGTGGTGAGCATGAACCGCCGCCTCTCATCGCCGGACAACTCGCTCAACGCCCCCATCAAGATGGACGGCGAGGGCGAGTGGCAAGACTGGCTGGTGGACGATTCAGACAGCCAGGAAACCGAGATGGCGGAACGCGAGGAGCTGACCGGCCGCAAGGCTTTGCTGGCCAACGCGTTGAAAACTCTTTCCGAGCGCGAGCGCCATATTCTGGTGGAGCGCCGGTTGAAGGACAACCCGACCACGCTGGAAGACCTTTCGCAGCATTACGACATCTCGCGCGAACGTGTGCGCCAGATTGAGGTGCGCGCCTTCGAGAAGCTCCAAAAATCCATGAAGGCCCAGGTAGCCGAGCAGCGCCAGGCGGCCAGCGCCAACGCCGCCGCCCTGCAACTCCACTAAGCTATTCGCCGTGCCAAAAAAAACCGGGGCCAAAAGCCCCGGTTTTTTAATACTCAATCGTCCCGATGAACCTTTTCCATCCGCTCATGGCGCTCCTGCGCCTCGATGGAAAGAGTCGCGATCGGCCTGGCTTCCAACCGCCGCAGCCCGATTGGCTCCCCGGTTTCCTCGCAATAGCCATAGGTGCCGGTCTCCACGCGCTCCAACGCCTGATCGATCTTGCCAATCAGCTTGCGCGCCCTGTCCCGGGTGCGCAGCTCCAGCGCCCGGTCGGTCTCCACGCTTGCGCGGTCGGTAATATCGGCTTCCAGGATTCCGCCTTCGCCCAGGGATGCCAGGGTGCCATTAGCCTCTTTCACCAGATCCCCCCGCCAGCGCAGAAGCTTCTGGCGGAAATACTCGGTCTGCATCGGATTCATAAACTCTTCGTCTTCCGATGGCCGGTAATCCGGTGGCAACGAAATCAGCATGCCGTCAGATCCTTCATCCGTCGAGCGAGTCACCTTGCCCGCCCCGTGTCGTCGAGCGGGCTTATAGCGATGCGCCGTTGACAAGCCAAGCCGCACAGCAGGCCGCACGACGCAGCGCAGCATATTTTTCCCGACTTTCGCACGGATGGGACGGATGAAAGACGGATGACGGCCGCCAATTTGTACGTTATGGAGCCAAAACCGTTACCGAACAGTGGCACCTTGCCCGGCCTTTGGCGGAATCGGGCCATAGATGCGCCTTAATGCTGCTGCTGAATGTTACCCATGAACATCGAACCCCGCTTCCTTTCCGAACTCGACCCCGCACCCGGCACGCCGCTCATCTCGGTGGTGGTGCCGGTACATAACGAGGCCCCGAACCTGAAGCCGCTGATCAGTGCTATCAGCGCGGCACTGGAGGGCATCGCGCATGAGATCGTCTATGTGGACGATGGCAGTTCGGACGCCACGCCGCAGATCCTCGCGGAAGCCGCGGAAACCCTGCCCACCCTGGTGCGCGTACGCCACAAGCAGAGCTGCGGGCAGAGCGGCGCGGTCGTGACCGGGGTTAAAACCGCGCACGGCATCTATGTCGCCACGCTGGATGGCGATGGCCAGAACGACCCCGCGGATATTCCCGCCATGCTGGAGGCGATGCGCACGGCCGAGGCAAAAGGCCCACGCCCCGTTCTCATCGCTGGCCACCGTGTTAACCGGCAGGATAGCAACGCCAAACGCTTCGGCTCGCGCCTAGCTAACCGCGTGCGCGCCTGGGCGCTGAAGGACGCGACGCCCGATACCGGCTGCGGCGCCAAGCTGTTTCGCCGCCAGGCTTTTCTGGAGCTGCCGCATTTCGACCATATCCACCGCTTCCTGCCGGCCTTGTTCATCCGCGCTGGCGGCCAGGTGGTCTCGGTGCCGGTGCGCCACCACGCCCGCGCCCATGGCGCCTCGCATTACAATAACTGGCAACGGCTGAAGGTGGGCATTGTGGACCTCGCGGGCGTCGCCTGGCTGCAACGCCGCTGGAAGGTGCCGCAGATCGAGGGCCGCGATGAGTAACGACGCCCCCACCGCCATCGCCGCCCCGCGCGGCGCCGCCAAGGCGCTAAAGCCGGCCTTGATGGCGGGTGGGCTGATTGCCGTGGCCGCCGCCCTGCCGCTGATGGGGCATGGCGCAGCTCAGGCAACACTCACCAACGCCCTGGCCCAAGGTGACCTGCGGGGGCAAACGGTGTTTTTGCTGCTCTCCACTTTTCTTATCGCCATCGGTCTGCCCCGGCAGATTCCGGCCTTCGCCGCCGGCTATGCCTTTGGCCCCTGGTATGGCACCGCCATCGCCCTAGTGGCGCAAATTCTCGCCTGTAGCCTGGACTTCATCTGGGCCCGCGCCATCGCGCAGGATTTCTGCCGCCGTAAATTCGGCGCCAAACTTGCCTGGGTGGACCGCACCCTCGCGCGCCACCCCTTCACCGCCACGCTGATGCTGCGCCTCATGCCCATCGGCAATAACCTGCTGCTTAATCTCGCGGCTGGCCTCACCTCGGTGCGCATGCTGCCGTTTCTGGCGGCGTCGGCCATCGGGTTCATCCCGCAAACCATCGTCTTCGCCCTGCTCGGCAAGGGCAGCGCGCCAAACCACGCGCATCTGCTGATGCTGGGCGGCGCCACATTCCTTTTATCCGCCCTGCTCGGGCTGGTGTTGCTGCGCCGGAACCGCGCCGCCATATAAGCGCCATGCACGGCGCCACGCGGAACGTGTAGACGCTATTCCGCGGCCAGCTTCTGCTTTGCCGCCGCTTCCTCATAAGCGGCCAGATAGCCCTGCACCATCGCCTCGCGCGGGGTGGGCGGCGTAATTCCATCCGCCAGTTTGTCCCATAGTTTCGTTTCGGTGGCGGCGCGGCGCATCGTTCCGGCCAGGGCGCGGGCATCGCCCAGCTCGAACAGCAAGCCGTCCTTGCCATCGGTGATCCGCTCCGCCGGGCCACCTTTGTTGGAGGCGATCACCGGCCGGCCGAAATGCCATGCCTCAGAGATGACCAGGCAGAATATCTCCCACCAGGTTGAAGGCACCACCACCCAATCGACCCGCGCCATGCGCGCGCCGATCTGCCCATGGTGATAACCGCCATTGAAGATTACCCGCCGCTCGGCCACCGGGCGCGCCTCCTCCTCGGCCAGAAACGCCTCGATCTCCCGGCGCCGCTCGGGACTGGCGAAATTGATGTTCTCGCCGTTAATCTCGACCGTGAAATCCTCGAACCCTTCGGCGCGCAGCATGTTCACTGCCTCCAGCAGAACCGGCAGACCCTTCACGTCCACCATCTGCCCGAAAAAGCCGAAGCGGTTGCGCCGGCCCGTGCCAGAACTTCGCGCCGGCAGCGGGGGCATATTCAAACCATTTGGCACATGCAGGAATTTTTCCGCCGCCAGCCCCCAACGCGCATAAACATCGATCATGAAGCGGCTGGGCACGGTGAATATGTCCACCGCGCCCAGATGCGCCTTCATCCACCGCTCGCGCAGAAAAAACATCTCCGGCGAAAGTGCGGGCAGGCATTGGTGGCAACGCACCTGGCTGGCCTGTTCGCATAGCGAGCCATCAGTCTTGCGCAGCATATGGCCATCCGCGGCGCAAATCGTCAGAAATTCATGCGCGGTGAACACAATGCGTGCCCTCGGCAAAACCTTGCGCGTCAGCGTCAGGTAATCGATGCCATAGGCCAGGAAATGCTGGAAATGCACCACGTCCGGGTCAATGCGCCGCAGGAATTCAGCAAACGCCTCGGCATGGCCGGGCAACGGCAATTTCTGCCAGACGCAATCATAATCCTGCGACAGAAACAGAAACTCGTTCTCGCGCTGGTCAAACCCCGTGATGCACGCGCCGTTCTTGAACATGGCGGGTGAGTTGCTGTCAGCCGAGCAGAGCAGCACGGGCTCGATCCCCGGCACCTCGCGCAGCCCATGGAACAGCTCATACGCCACAAGCTGCGAGCCGCCGCGCACCAGTTCTGGATGATACATGGCGATAAGCAAAACCTTCATGGCGCGGCCTCCGCCAATGCCGGATGGGCGGGATTCGGGCCCAGCAACGCGGCGCTCACCGGCTCCAGCCAGTTTTGCGTGAACAGCCAGCGATTCACCGCCGCCGCACCCTCATGCACTTTGTGGCGGACACTGCCGGCGCCTTCCAGATGATACAAAGGCAGGCTGAGAAGCCAGGCGGGCCGTCCGGCCTCCAGGCTGCGCAGGCACAAATCCGCATCCTCGTACTGACCGAAGATATAATCTTGCGAAAATCCCTCCAGCTCCTCAAACCAGGCGCGGTTCATGGAGATGAATGCGCCGCTCACCGCCGGCACGGCACGAGGGCGCAAAAGTGCCACGTCTTTGGGTGGCGCGCCCTTGCCGTAATGCTCCAGGCACAACAGGCACGCATCTTCCTTCTTCCCCAGCGTGAAGCCCGGCATCGTCTCGGTCTCGAAATACATGCCCGCATGCATCAGCGAACCGTCATCGTAATAAAGCGCCGCGCCAAAAATATCCGTTTGCGCGGCGGGCAAGTCCTCGCTCAGCGCCAGATGGCGGCTGGCAAAAGCAGCATCTTTTGGAAACACGTCCGGGTTCATGAAGATCAGCCGCTTCGCCCGCGCATGCGCCGCCCCCAGATTATTCGCTGCCGCGAGGCCGGCATTCGCCCCCAACAAAATCAGCGTAATGTCGAGCCCATAGACAAGCCGCGCGATCGCGGCCTCCTTCAACAAAGCCTCCGCCAGATTCTGGCTGTTACAGACATAGATGAATTCGTAATCCTCTGCCCCCGCCTGACCCGCAAACAGCGCCTGCTGCAAGGTCAGGAAGTCCGGCTTGCCATAAAGACATGTGATTACCGAGGCTTTCGGCGCTCGCCCGTCTTGGTGGAAACGCTCCACGTAGGGCGCGCTGACCACTTTGCGCGTCAGCATCTGGCTGAAATCGACAAGCTGCGTGCCAATTGTCTGACTGATCGACGAAGCCGCGTTGAAACTGGCCGGGCCCGGGTAATGCGCCGCCGCCAAATGGTGAAGCACCGTGCCGCGCAACTCCAGATCGTCCAGAAATTCGATATTGACGATGGTGATGAGTTCGACGCCGGACTTAAGCCGAATCACCGCATTGCATTTGCCCGCGGGCAGACGCTGCCCGGCATAGACGAAACCCCAGAAACCGAGCGCGCAGGGCAAATGTAAACCGACCACCGTCTCTGCATCCGGCCGGCGCACCCGCGCCAGACCCGAGGCTGAAAACGCGATTGACCAGCCCGCCACGTAAAGCTCCACCGTATCCAGCCGGTCGAGTGAATCGTTGATCCAGCCGGCAACAAACAGCCCGCCCGCGCTGGAGAGCTTAATTGTGTCCACCGCGCCGGCGGGGGCATGCGGCGCTTCGGCGGCACCTCCCGGACGGGCGGTGACGATGACTCTGTCGCGCGGCAAGTCCCGCAGGGCCACGGCCAGCCTTCCCTCCGCACGGCCGTAATGCTCGTAATGCTCGCGGGCGGAGCGGAATTTGCCTTCCGCCACCGCCACCAGCACGTCCGGGTTGAGGCGCAGATAAGTCTCCTCGTCGAATTCCGGCAGCGGTGCGGGCGGCGTTTTCTTGGCCTTGCCCGTCGTCGCGTCGCTCATTCAAACCTCCAGACAATACCTCTGGCTTCTGGCCGGACGCTAACTTTATCACGCATCCGGCACAAGCCAGGGTACTATTGTTTGGGCCGCTTCACCTCGTTCAGAAATCCGCCCACATCGCCAGCCTGTGCGAAGGTGAAAGCGCAAGGCAGAATGGAACCGCGCTCCACCGGGTAGTGCAAACTGCTCAACGCCAGGTAAATGCCGCCGGGGGCCAGCGTTACCGTCTGTTCCGGGGGAATCACGAGCTGGGTCAGCGGCTTGCCGTCTTTACCCATCAGCACCGTGTTATCGGCGTCCGGACAGCTCCAGGCGCTCAGCACATCCTGAGCGGCACCGTCATTATGGATCTGAATGAACCCCTCGGTGGAATTCTGCTTGCCGATGGCCTGCCAAACCGAGCCGTGATCCACCCTGATATTCACGAGAGGCGTTGTGGTGTCGGCAAGTGCGGGGGCGGCGCCAAGCAACAGGGGAGCAGCCAGCATCAGATCACGAAGCTTCATGCGAGACTTTCATATTTCTCAAGTTGCCAGGACTGGGGTTCTTTTGCCGCGATATCATACCACTCGGCAACCAGGGGGTGAGCCCGCACGGCATCGCAATAGGATTTCGCACCCGCCGAGAGCGGCGGCGCGTAAGTGAGCAGCCGCGCCACCACGGGGGCATACATCGCATCCGCCGCATTGAAATCCGCGCCGAACAGATACGGCCCGCCACCGCCGAATTCTTCCCGGGCTTCCGCCCAGATCGCCTCGATCCGCGCGATATCGGCCAGGCTCTCCGGGTTTTGCCCCAGCCCGGCGTAATCCGCCCGGCCGAGCACCATCGGCATGGCCAGGCGCAGCGCCCTGAACCCGGCATGCATCTCCGCGGCGATGGACCGCGCCCGTGCCTTCGCCACACGCCCGGCGGGCCACAGGGCCGGATTGATGTCCGCGCAATATTCCGCGATGGCGAGGCTTTCCCAAATCTTCGCGCCGTCATGCTCAAGGCAGGGCACCAAGCCGCTTGGCGAAACCTTCTTCACCTCCGGCGAGTTCCCGCCCGCAAGCGGCACAAAAATCTCCTCCGCCCGCAAACCGGAAAGCCGCACCAGCAGCCAGCCGCGCAACGACCAGGACGAATAGCGTGCCGTTCCCAGATAAAGCCTCGCCGTCATGCCATACCTCCGTGAACCTCTATAGCCCCGGCGCGGCGCGGCGTGATAGGGGCGGACATGACGCTTCAACTGACGAAATGGGCGGGGTTGCGGCTGGACCGTCCGCTGGTGATGGGGATTCTCAACGTCACGCCGGATTCATTCTCAGATGGCGGGCTGCATTTCAGCCCGGACGCCGCCATCGCCGCTGGCCGGAGGATGCGCTCAGAAGGAGCGGATATTCTCGATATCGGCGGCGAAAGCACACGCCCTGGCGCGCAGCCGCTTCCCGTTAATCTGGAAATTGACAGGATCGTGCCGGTTATCCGCGCTTTGGCCGCCGAGGGTGCGGTGATTTCCATCGACACCCGCAATGCCGCGACCATGGACGCTGCCTTGGAGGCGGGCGGAAAGATCGTGAACGACATATCGGGCCTGCGGCACGACCCCGCCGCCCTGCCCCTGGTGGCGCGCCGGGGCTGCCCGGTGGTGCTGATGCATATGCGCGGCACCCCAGAGACGATGAACGACTGCGCGGTCTATCATGATGTGGCGGCGGAAGTGGAAGCCGAGCTTGCCCAGGCGCTGGCTTCCGCCCTGGCGGCGGGAGTAAAGCCGGAAAATATCTGCCTGGACCCCGGCCTGGGCTTCGCCAAGCGCGGCGCACAGAATGTCACGCTGTTGCACGCCACCGCGCGCCTTGCCGCCCTCGGCCATCCGCTGCTTATCGGCCTCTCCCGCAAGCGTTTTCTGGGCGAAATCTCGGGTGAGCCCTATGCCGGAAGCCGTGACCCGGAGAGCCTGGCGGCGGCAATCTATGCCGTGACGCAAGGGGCGCATATATTGCGGGTGCACGACGTGGCGGGAACCATGAAAGCCTTGCGCGTCTGGCAGAGACTGATTGAGAGAGAGAATGGATAAAAAGCCCCAGCGCCGCCTGTTCGGCACAGACGGGATTCGCGGCACCGCCAACACCGCGCCGATGACGGCGGAGGTAGCGCTTAAGCTTGGCCAGGCGGCCGGGCTGCTCTTCACCCGGGGCGAGCACCGGCACCGCGTGATCATCGGCAAGGATACGCGGCTTTCAGGCTACATGCTGGAACCCGCCCTCACCGCTGGTTTCATCTCGGCGGGCATGAACGTGACCCTGGCGGGCCCCCTGCCCACCCCGGCCATCGCCATGCTCACCCGCTCCTTAAGGGCGGATCTGGGCGTGGTCATTTCCGCCTCGCACAACCCGTATGAGGATAACGGCATCAAGCTGTTCGGGCCGGACGGCGCCAAGCTCTCGGACGAGACGGAGGCCGAGATCGAGGCGCTGATGGCCGAGGATCTGGCAGACCGCATGGCGCCCCCCGCCAAGCTCGGCCGCGCCGCGCGGCTGGTGGACGCCGCCGGGCGCTATGTGGAGGCCGCGAAATTCACCCTGCCCCGCGGCTTGCGGCTGGATGGCCTGCGCATCGTGCTGGATTGCGCCCATGGCGCGGCCTATCGCGTTGCCCCCGCGGCGCTTTACGAACTCGGCGCGGAAGTGATTTCCCTCGGCGTCAGCCCGGACGGGTTCAACATCAACCGTGAAGCCGGTTCCACCGCCCCGCGAGGGCTGTGCGAGGCGGTGCTGGAACATGGCGCGGATATCGGCATCGCGCTGGATGGCGACGCCGACCGCGTGATTCTGGCCGATGAACGCGGTGAGATCATTGATGGCGACCAAATTTTGGGGCTGATCGCCCGGGATATGGCCGAGTCCGGGCAATTGCGCGGCGGCGGCATCGTCGCCACCGTCATGAGCAATCTGGGGCTGGAGCGTTTCCTGGCAGGGCTCGGCCTCACCCTCGCCCGCACCAAGGTGGGCGACCGCTATGTGGCCGAAGCGATGCGCGCGGGTGGCTTCAATCTGGGCGGCGAGCAATCCGGCCACGTGATCCTTTCGGATTTCTCCACCACGGGCGACGGGCTGGTGGCGGCGTTGCAGGTGCTTTCGGTTCTGGTGCGCTCGGGCCAGCGCGCCTCGGAAGCGTGCCGCGTGTTCGCGCCGCTGCCGCAGCTTTTGCGCAATGTGCGCTATCATGGCGCTTCACCTTTGGCGCTGGCGCATATCCAGGCCACCATCGTCCACGCCGAAACGCGGCTTGGCGCCAGCGGCCGCGTGCTCATCCGCGCCTCGGGCACCGAGCCGTTGATTCGCGTGATGGCGGAGGGCGAGGACCAGGCGCAGATCGAGGAGATCGTCGAAGGGCTCTGTGCCGAGATCGCCGCCGCCACCGCGCAAGCCGCGGAGTGAGCCAGCCAATGGACAAGAGTAAGATTGCGCGCGTGCTGACCATCGCCGGGTCTGATTGCAGCGGCGGCGCCGGGGTTGAGGCCGATATTAAAACCATCACCGCGCTGGGCGGGTATGGCTGCGCCACCTATACCGGTTTAACCGCGCAGAACACACTGGGGGTGCAGGATGTGCATCCTGTACCGGCCGAATTCGTCGCCCTTTGCATGCGCATGGTGCTCTCCGATATCGGCGTGGATGCCATCAAACTTGGCATGCTGACCAATGAGGAGATCATCCGCACCGTCGCCGCCAACCTGCCGGAAGATGTGCCGGTGGTGCTGGACCCGGTGATGGTTTCCACCTCCGGCGCCACGCTGCTGCCGGACGGCGCGATCGCCGCGCTGATCTCCGAGCTGATCCCCAAGGCCGCGCTCATCACCCCGAATTTACCGGAAGCCGCGAAGATCACCGGGCTGCCGGTGGAGACCGAGGCGCAACGGATTGCGGCCGGGCGCAAGCTGCTGGAGATGGGGGCGAAAGCAGCCCTGGTGAAAGGCGGGCACAGCAGCGGCGCGGCGCTGACGGATTTGCTGATCACGCCGGAAAAAGTCACCGCCATCACCCTGCCGCGCCTTGAAACCCGCAACACCCATGGCACGGGCTGCACCATGTCCTCGGCCATCGCCACCAGCCTGGCGCAGGGCATGGGGCTGGAAGCGGCGGTGCGCCGGGCCCGGAATTATTTGCAGGACGCCATCGCCACAGCACCTGGGCTTGGCGCCGGCCACGGGCCGGTGAATCATCTGGTATGGCAGGCTGGGGGTTGACCTAAACGCCGCTCCGGCCTGAGCTACACAGGACGCCGTTCGCGAATCGGAGGCAATTTGTCCTGGCTGCATAATCCTCTCGCCGGCCCGGAAGGTGGGGCCGAACTGGTTATCACCCCGATCACCCATGACATTGGCGGTTTGCGCGTGCGCCGCGCCCTGCCCCATGCCAGCCGGCGCATGGTGGGACCCTTCGTGTTTCTGGACCAGATCGGCCCGGCGGCGTTCGAACCGGGCCATGGGCTGGATGTGCGGCCGCACCCGCATATCGGCCTCGCCACCGTGACCTATCTGATGCAAGGGCGGATTTTTCACCGGGACACGCTGGGCAGCGCCCAGGAAATCCGCCCAGGTGCGGTAAACTGGATGACGGCCGGGCGCGGCATCGCCCATTCAGAACGCAGCCCGGACGATGCGCGGCAAAGCGGGCAGCCCATGCTCGGCATCCAAAGCTGGGTGGCGCTGCCGAAAGAGGCGGAAGAAACCGCGCCGGGGTTTTTCCATCACACGGGCGCCAGCCTGCCGCAGCTTCAGGATGGCGGCATCGTGGCGCGCATCATCGCGGGCCACGCCTATGGGCAGGTTTCGCCGGTGAATGTTTTTTCCGGCACGCTCTATGTGGACGCAAGCCTTGAGGCCGGCTCCAGCCTGCCGCTGCCGGATGAGCATCAGGAACGCTCTGCGCAGATCATCGCGGGAGAGGTGGAAATTGCCGGGGAACGGTTTGGCGAGGGGCAATTGCTCGTCTTCCGCCCTGGCGACGCTATCACCATCCGCGCCGTTACAGCCGCCCGCCTGATGCTGCTGGGCGGCGACCCGCTGGATGGCCCGCGCCATATCTGGTGGAATTTTGTCTCAAGCTCGAAAGAGCGTATCGAACAGGCGAAAGAAGATTGGGTGCAGCGCCGCTTCGGGCTTGTGGCGGGCGACGAGGAAGAATTCATCCCGCTGCCGGGCGCCAAACCGGCGGGAACATAAGGAGAGTGGCATGAGCGAGAGCATAAGCGTTACCGTCACCCGGCAGGAAGATTACCGGTTTCTCGTGGAATTCGGACCGCAATA
>JAGXAE010000071.1 GCA_018971725.1 Pseudomonadota bacterium
GCCGAGGCGCTGGATGCGACGATCATCGCGGCGAATATCTCGCGCTCGGTGATCGATTTGAATCGCGATCCTTCCGGCGTGTCGCTCTATCCGGGGCAGGCGACGACGGGGCTGTGCCCCACCGAAACCTTCGACGGCGAGTCATTATATAATAAAGGTGTCACGCCAGATGAAGCGGAGATCGCCCGCCGCCGGGAAACTTATTTCATGCCTTACCATAACGCGCTGCGAGTGGAGATTGAGCGCATCCATGCCCTGCATGGCCGCGTGGTACTGTATGACTGCCATTCCATCCGCAGCCATATTCCCCGCTTGTTTGAAGGTGAGTTGCCGCAATTCAATATCGGCACCAATGACGGCAAGAGCTGTGACGAAGCCGTGCAGACGCTGGTGCAGCGCGCCTGTGCCGAAAGTGGTTTCTCCTACGTGGTGAACGGCCGCTTCAAAGGCGGCTGGATCACCCGCCATTACGGCGAACCCGCCCGAAATATTCACGCCATCCAGATGGAGCTGGGCTGCCGCGGCTATATGGACGAGCCCTTGCCGGTGGATGAGGCCAATTGGCCCACACCTTTGAAACGCCCCGCCCTCATCCAACCTGTTCTTGAGACGATTTTGAAAGGCCTTTGCGCATGACCCGTCTTGATAATGCGCGCGTGATCCGCGCGGACCATGGTACCAAACTCTCCGCCAAAAGCTGGCAGACCGAAGCCCCCTTGCGGATGTTGATGAATAATCTCGACCCGATGGTGGCCGAGCGCCCGGAGGAGCTGGTGGTTTACGGTGGCATCGGCCGGGCCGCGCGGGATTGGGAAAGTTTTGACCGTATCGTGGCCGCGCTGAAGAAGCTGGAAAATGATCAGAGCCTGCTTATCCAGTCCGGCAAGCCGGTGGGCGTGTTCCGCACGCACCCGGATGCGCCGCGCGTGCTCATCGCTAATTCCAACCTCGTGCCGAACTGGGCCAATTGGGCGCATTTCAACGAGCTCGATCGCAAGGGGCTGATGATGTACGGCCAGATGACGGCTGGTTCCTGGATCTATATCGGCACGCAGGGCATCGTGCAGGGCACGTATGAAACCTTCGTGGAAGCGGGGCGGCGCCATTATAACGGCGATGTGTCTGGGCGCTGGGTGCTGACCGCCGGGCTAGGCGGCATGGGCGGCGCGCAGACTCTGGCGGCGACGATGGCGGGCATGAGCTGCCTGGCCATTGAGTGCCAGCAAAGCCGCATCGAAATGCGCCTGAAGACCCGCTATGTGGACGTGCAGGCGAAGGATCTGGACGAGGCGCTGGAGATCATCGACCAGGCTTGCGCTGAGAAGAAAGCCATCTCCGTGGCGCTGCTGGGCAATGCGGCGGAAATTCTGCCGGAGCTGCTGAAGCGCGGCGTGAAGCCGGACATGCTGACCGACCAGACCTCCGCCCATGACCCGGTGAATGGTTATCTGCCGGCGGGCTGGACCGTGGGAGAATGGGAAGCCAAGCGCGAGACCGACCCGAAGGCGGTTGAAGCGGCGGCGCGCGCCTCCATGGCGCAGCATGTGCTGGCGATGCTGGAATTCGTGAAGATGGGCGTGCCCACCTTCGATTACGGCAACAATATCCGCCAGCGCGCGAAGGAGCAGGGCGTTGCCCATGCCTTCGATTTCCCTGGCTTTGTGCCCGCCTATATCCGCCCGCTATTCTGCCGGGGCATTGGCCCGTTCCGCTGGGCGGCGCTTTCTGGCGACCCTGAAGACATCTACAAGACCGACGCCAAGGTGAAGGAACTGTTGCCGGACCATAAGCATCTCCATAACTGGCTGGACATGGCGAAGGAGCGCATCTCCTTCCAGGGCCTGCCCGCGCGCATCTGCTGGGTGGGGCTGGGGGATAGGCATCGCCTGGGCCTCGCTTTCAATGAGATGGTGGCCAAGGGCGAACTTTCCGCTCCTGTGGTGATTGGCCGTGACCATCTGGATTCCGGCTCCGTTGCTTCGCCGAACCGCGAGACGGAATCCATGCTGGATGGCTCGGATGCGGTCTCTGACTGGCCGCTCTTGAACGCGCTGCTCAACTGCGCCTCAGGGGCCACCTGGGTCTCGCTGCATCATGGCGGCGGTGTGGGCATGGGCTTCTCGCAGCATTCCGGCATGGTCATCTGCGCTGATGGCACACCCGAAGCCGCGAAGCGTCTGGAACGCGTGCTCTGGAACGATCCCGCAACCGGCGTGATGCGCCATGCCGATGCGGGCTATGAGATCGCCAAGGATTGCGCGCGGGAGTTCAAGTTGGATTTGCCCTCGCTATAGTTGGTTTTAAGGCAGTTACGCGGTGTGTGCATGACATTATCGCCCGCGATATGTTCAAGCGGCTCGTCGATATTCGTGCGTGCATCTCGCGGCGGTGAACCACAATTTCGCCAGGAACGAGACGCTGCGCGTGGTTCACAAGGATGCCGGACTGTCTGATAATGTATGCGGTGGGACCATGCCCGCCAGAAAAGCCGCGGAGTAAAAGATGATCCATAAACGTATGCGCCCGTTCAACACAAAGGACACATACCCGGAGCAGAATCTCGACAATGATCTCTGCCAGGCGGTGGTGACGGGCAAGATGATCTATCTGCGTGGCCAGGTGCCGCAGGATCTGGACACGCGCGAGAATGTGGCGGTGGGCGACCCCGCCGGGCAGACCGAAAAGGTGATGCAGAATATCGACCTTTTGTTGAGAGAATGCGGCGCCACGCTGGAGCATATCTGCAAAGTGACTGTTTACATAACCGACATTCGCCACCGCGAGGCGGTTTACCGCGTCGCGGGCCGCTGGCTGAAGGGCGTGTTTCCGGTATTCACCGGCCTGGTTGTCGTGGCACTCGCCCGGCCGGAATGGCTGGTCGAAATCGACGTGATCGCGGAACTGCCATGAGCACGGCGAAAAGCGAAGCGGAATTGCGCGGTGATTTGGCCGCGCTTTGCCGGCTTGCCGCCAAATTTGACTGGCAGGAGGCAACCGCGAACCATATCTCCCTCGCGGTTTCCGATGATGGGGCGCAATTCCTCATCAACCGCCGCTGGCGGGATTTCTCCACCCTGAAAGCCTCTGAGCTGGCGCTGCTGGACTGCAACGCCAGTGAACTGCCGGAGGATATCGACAGCACGGCCTGGGCCATTCATGGCACCATCCACCGGCTGGTGCCGCAGGCGCGCTGTGTGGTGCATCTGCATCCGGCCTACGCCACCGCTCTCTCATGCCTGAGGGACCCAATCCTCTACCCCGTGGACCAGACCAGCGCGCGTTTCTTCAAGCGCGTGGCCATCGACGGTGCCTATGCCGGCATGGCCGATAACCGGGCCGAGGGCGAAAGGCTGGCGAAAATACTAGGCCATAAAAAGATTTTGATGATGGGCAATCATGGCCTGCTCAGCATTGGCGAGAGCGCCGCCGAGGCCTTCGACGCGTTTTATCATTTCGAGCGCGCGGCGCGTACCCTGATGCTGGCTTATAGCACCCGCCGGAAACTCAGCGTGTTGCAGGATAGAACGGCGGAACAAACCGCGCTGGCCTGGGAGAGCGAGCCGGAATTTGGCGAGGCGTTTTTCGCGGAGATGCGCCGGAGCTTGAACCAGGATTACCTCGACTAGCGCACCGTTACTCGTCGCCCGGCACGCCATAAGATGGCGCGACCTCGGGGTTCAGCGCCCTGGTCACGTAATCATACATTTGCGGCTGCCAGACATCCCAGAGCCGGGCGAGTTCGGCCAGTGGTTCGTCATGCCAATCCACGCGCAAATCCGCGATGGGCCAGGCTTCTTTGTCCACCACGATCAGCCCGGCGGATTTGATCGGCCCGGCCTCACCGCCCGCGTCCAACCCCGCTTGCATCGCCGCGAGTACCCGAGCACCAAGTTCGCCCTCCGGGTCGCTTGCCGCGAAGGCCGCGATCACCGCGCTGGGCACATTGGCATTGGCCAGCAGATTTCCCGCGGAAACCGCATTTTTCCCCTGCGCCGCGCCAAATATGCCAAGGGTTTTCGTGCCGGAATAAACGCTCACACGGCCCTGCGCGTCGACCACCGTGAGTTGGCGGTATTCAGGAAAGCTGGCGCCGCTGGAGATTTTCGCCACGGCCGCATCGGCGCTCAAACCTGACGCAAGCGCATCCAGAAGTTGCGGCCCCAAACGCGGGTCTGTCACGTTTTGCGTGGTGGCGGCGCCTATTCCCGCCCGCGCATGGGCGCAGCGCGCCGCCACTGCGGGGGACGAAGATGTCACCGCCACGGCGAATTGGCCGCTGCGGGGGCAGCGTGCGGCAAGAGAAAAGGTCATGCAAATACTCCAGGGCAGTCAACTTTGGTTTCGGCGGCAATCCTGCTTTTGTAAAACATTATCTTATGATACTTTGGTTCAAATTTACTGATTGATAAGCCAATGCGCTTCACCTTGAAACAGATAAGCTATTTCGTGGCCACGGCGGAAACAGGCAGCATCACCCTGGCGTCGGAGAGGGTGAATATTTCTCAACCGTCGATTTCCTCGGCGATCACGGCGCTGGAGCATGATTTCGGCATTCAGCTTTTCATTCGCCATCATGCGCAGGGACTTTCGCTCACGGCGGAGGGGCAACGTTTCTTGCGTGAGGCGAAGGCGCTGTTGATTCAGGCCGAAGAAGTGCAAAGTGCGGCCTCGATGATCTCCGCCAAGGTCGGCGGTCCGCTGGAAGTTGGCTGTCTTTCCACTTTGTTTCCGCTAGCGGTTCCCGAGCTGCTTTCGGTGTTCCGCAAACGCCATGAGGCGGCAAAGGTGAACGCCGTGGCAGGCAACCAGGCGGAATTGTTCGAGACCCTGCGCCATGGCCGCATCGCCCTGCTGCTTACCTACGATATGAACATTCCGCCGGATTTCGATTTTACCCCCATGGCGCCGCTGCCGCCTTATGCGTTTGTTGGCGCTTCGCATCGGTTTGCGCGCAGGCGTTCGGTAAGTTTGAAGGAATTTGAAGGCGAAAATTTCCTGCTGCTCGATTTGCCGATGAGCCGGGATTATTTCCTCTCTTTATTCCGTGAGGCCGGGATCGCGCCGCATATTGCCGGGCGCTACGCCTATATCGACATCATCCGTAGTTTGGTGGCGCGTGGCGAGGGCTATGGGCTGGCGAACGCCCAGCCTAAGAATCTCACGACATTGGACGGGCACAAGCTGTCCTATCTGGAGCTTGAGGACGAGTTACAGCCGCTAGTTTATGGGATCGCCACGCTGAAAGGGCTGCGCCGCACGCCAACCGCGGAGGCCTTCATTGAGCTTTGCCGCGAATTATTGTTCCACAAACCTTTGCCAGGCACGCGTTAGGCCGCCAACCCGGCGATTACCCGGTCCATAAACGCATCACAAGCGTCCAGCTCATCCTGGGTGACATATTCATCCGGCCGGTGCGCGCGGTCGATGCTGCCGGGGCCGCAAACCACCGCCGGCAAATGCAGTGTTTCCTTGAACAAACCGGCCTCCGTGCCGAACCCGATCTTGCTAGGCGGCGAACCGGCGGCGTCGATCATCTTCCGGGCGAAGGCGTCGTCCGGGGCTGTATCAAGCCCCGGATATTCGTTGGTGATCTCGATTTCGATGCTCCCCTTGCCATGGCGCGAAGTGATCTCCGCTGCCCGGCCGCGCAGCCGTTCCACCAGGGTGGCGGGCTCGTCGCCCGCCACGTTGCGGATCTCGAACTCCATTTCGCAGAACTCCGGTACCGTATTCAGCACGGTGCCGCCTTTGATGGTGCCGACATGCACACTCGTGGATGGGAAAGGGAAGGCCTCGTCATGAGGGCCGGTTTTCGCAAGCTCGGTTTGCAGTGCTTCCGCCGCGCACACCATTTCCGCCGCCAGAGTGATCGCGTTGCACCCCAGAGCCGGGTTGGCGGAGTGCGCGGCCTGGCCAAAGCAGCAGATGCAACCGGAGAGTTTTCCCTTATGCCCAAGTGCCACTTTCTGTTCGGTCGGTTCGCCGATTACGCAGCCTTCGGCCCTGAAATTCTCCTTCGCCAGCCGCGCCAGCATATCCCGCACGCCAATGCAGCCCACTTCCTCGTCATAGGAAAAAGCGAGGTGCAGCGGGCGCGCGAGTTTGTTTTTGTCGGCCCGTGCCGCGGCGCTTAACGCGGCGGCAAGAAAGCCCTTCATGTCACTGCTGCCGCGGCCGTACAGTTTCCGGTCCTTGCAGGTGAGAATGAACGGGTCGGTGTTCCAGGCTTGGCCTGCCACCGGCACTACATCGCTATGGCCGGAAAGCACGATGCCGGCGCCTGTCTGCGGCCCGAAACTCGCCAGCAAATTCAACTTTCCCGGCTTTGCGCCAGCCATGATGTGAATCCGCCCGCCTGCGGCGGTGATCCGCCCGGCGCTCCAGCGGATAAGCGCCTCATTGCTGTCGGCGCTGATTGTGGGAAAAGAAATGAGCGTGGCGAGGGTTTCTGCTGTGCTTATCATTTGCCCGAATCGTAGCGCGGCGCGGCCCTGTGGGGAAGCATTGTTTTTTGTCGTAAACGGGGGCGGGCGTGCTCGAAAAGATGCCCAAAAAAAGCGTGTCATTGCTTCGGTAAATTCAAAGCAGAATAAAGCCGGATTAGTGTAAGTTGCTTGTAACATAAAATCACGGAGGATGCTGCGTTGACCGGAAGACTCTTGCAGTGAGGATTTGTCCGATCATCTCGGCATCGGGCCCGCTGCGGCCGGAGCGCGTTCTTCAAAAAATCCGGGATGTCTTCCCTATGGTGTTGGCACCAGAAGCAGCCCTGATCTTTATCTCAACGCCGTGACGGCGCTCTACCCCCAACGTTAAGGATCACGTCCATGGGCACTGAATCCCCAGGCAGAGTCGAGCAACATACCATCTATCAGATCCCGCTGGACCAGCGCCACGGCACCTGGAAGGATCTGTTCACCATCTGGTTCGGCTCGAACATCATGATGCTGACCATCGTCACCGGCGCGCTGGCCAGTTCGGTGTTCAAGCTCGATTTCATGAGTTCCTGCCTATCGATCATTGTGGGCAATTTGGCGGGCGCCGTGTTCATGGCGCTGCATTCGGCGCAGGGGCCGCAGCTGGGCGTGCCGCAGATGGTGCAGACGAGAGGACAGTTCGGCACCATTGGCGCGGTGCTGGTGGTGGCCATCGTCATCATCATGTATGTGGGCTTTCTGGCCTCCAACATCGTGCTGGGCGGGCAGTCTCTGCATACCATCGCCGGCGGTATCGATGAGCACGTGCTCATCGTCTTCATCGCGGTCGTCAGCGTCATCGCCACCATTTTCGGCCATGACCTCATCCACGCTTATGCGCGCTTCCTCACCTGGGCCTCTGGGTTTGCCCTTCTTCTCACATTCGTATGGATCGTCGCCATCCACGGCCTGCCCGGAAACTTCATGGCGATGAACAAGTTCAATGGCGCTGGCTTCTTCAGCATGGTTTCCGTCGGCGCGCTGTGGCAGATCGCTTATGCGCCCTATGTGTCGGATTATAGCCGCTACATGCCGCATGACACTGGCGCCAAGCAGGCGTTTTGGGCCTCCTATTGGGGCTGCTCGCTCGGCTCCATCTTGCCGATGATCCTGGGCGCTATGCTCGGCCTCGTCGCCGCCAACGGCGATCCGGTCGGCGGGCTCACCACCTTCACCGGTGTTGCCGCCATTCCCATCGTCATCATCTTCTCCGTCGGCATCGCCGGCACCAATGCGATGAATCTTTACTGCGGCGTGCTTTCCACCATCACGCTCGTCCACACTTTTGTGCCGTCGTGGAAGGCGGGGGCCACGGCGCGGGCTGTCACCGCCATCGTCATCACGCTCATCGGCCTTGCCATCGCGCTGTTCGCGGCGGGCAATTTCCTCACCAACTACACAAACTTCATTCTGCTTCTGCTTTATGTGCTGGTGCCATGGACGGCGATCAACCTCGTGGATTTTTATCTCGTCCGCCATGGTGATTATGATGTGGCTGCCTTCTTCACCGCCGAGGGCGGCGTGTACGGGCGGTTCAACAAATCTGCGATCTTCTGTTATATCCTTGGCATTCTCATCCAGTTGCCCTTCGTCTCCACCGATCTGTACACAGGCCCCATCGCCAAGGCGCTGGACGGCGTGGATCTGTCCTGGATCGTCGGCATCGCGGTGATCAGCCCGATCTATTATTTCATGGCCCGCAAGGCATCATCTCATTTGGCAGCGGCGGAATGACACCCGTGATGAGCCACGATCTGCGGGTGGATCAGGCGGATGTGTCTGACTATTTTGCCACGCGCAATTACGGTGTGCCGGGTGTCTTGCCCGCGGCTTGAAGCCTCACCACAAATTACAGTACTCGTCTGAACCTTCCAGATTCCGGCCCGGCAGCATGTCCGGGCCGATTTCTTTCAGCCAGCCATTGGGCGCGTTGTGCCGGGGTACATCGCCGCAATTGGTATGCACCCAATCCATGCCCATCCGCCCGGATCTGCTCTGGTAAAGCTTGCCGCGCAGAGAAATCCTGTCGCCGGGCTGCAGTGAGGAAAGCGGTGCCGGCACCGTGTTCGGCGCTGCATCGTAGCCGGCGGCGAATACGTTATCGGCGCGGATGTCGTAACGCTGCCCATCATCTCCGTTCAGCAGAATTTTAGTGTGCGAGAGGGCGACGCCATGGCGGATCTCCCGCGCTCGCACATAAAACGGCCCATGTGCGATGGTGCCGGTGAGGTAGCTGCCGCCTTGCGCCGCGCATTGCCCCGCGGCGTCGGCCCTGGCAGCTCCGGCGGCGCAAAGAAGCAGCAGAAAGATGAACAGGCGCGCCATGGCGGTGTTTTTATCATGGGCATCTTGCCCGCCAAAGTTGTTTCCTTGCCCCGCAATGCCCATGTGAGCGCCGCATGACAGGGAGAGAGGCATGAGCCAGATCGATGCGCAGCAAGCGGGGACATTCAAAATAGGCGGAGATATGGAAGTCATCCGCCTTGGCTTCGGCGCCATGCGCATCACTGGCCCCGGCGTTTGGGGCGCGCCGCAAGACCGTGAGGAGGCGCTGCGCACGCTGCGCCGCGTGCCCGAGCTTGGGATCGATTTTATCGATACCGCTGATTCCTACGGCCCGGACATATCGGAGCCGCTCATCCGTGAGGCGCTGCACCCTTATGGCAAATTGCGCGTGGCTACCAAGGGTGGTCTAGTCCGCCCCGGCCCTAATAACTGGCAGCCAAAGGGCAAGCCGGAATACCTGATCGGCCAGGCACGCCGCAGCCGGGAGCTTCTCGGCGTTGAGATCATCGACCTTTGGCAACTTCACCGCATAGACCCGAAAGTACCGGCGAACGAGCAATTCGCCGCCATCCGCGCGCTGCTGGATGAAGGTGTCATCCGGCATGCGGGTCTCAGCGAGATCTCCGTGGCGCAGATCGAGGCGGCGCAAAAGATATTTCCCGTCGCTACCGTGCAAAACCGCTATAATTTGTCGGACCGTGGCAGCGAGGACGTGCTGGATTATTGCGAGCGGCACAATATTGGCTTCATCCCCTGGTATCCGCTTGCCGCCGGTGATCTGGCGGGGCCGGGCACGGCGCTGGACGGCATCGCCAAGGCGCATAACGCAACGCCGGGGCAAATCGCGCTCGCCTGGCTGCTTCAGCGCAGCAAGGTCATTTTGCCCATCCCCGGCACCGGCAAGGTGAAGCATCTGGAGGAGAATACCGCCGCCGCTTCCATCCGGCTCACGCAGGAGGATGTGAAGGCGCTGGACGCGGCGGGGCGTTAGCTGCCGCCGCCAGCGGGAAAGCGAGCCGGATATTCCAATGGCCCGTTATAGCCAAGCGCTCTGACTTTCGCCGTCAGCATATTCACCTCGCTTTGCGGCGGATCCGGGTTGCGGCTGAGCATCGAGACGATATGCATGTTTGGCGTGGCGACGATGAACCAGCCATAATCCTTGCCATGGTCCAAAATCCAATAGGTGTAGGGAAGGGTGAAAATGCCCCAAACACGGTAGCGCACCGAAATTTTGTTGTTCTGCCCTGGGTCTAGCACCACAACCGTGCCCTGGAAGGCGCGTTCCTTGCCCTCGGGCGTACCGGTATGGCATGCGTCGCGCTGCACCAGCTTACCTTGGGCGTTGGCCAGATAGGTGGTGGTGCCGGCCACACAGCCATCGGTCAGCTTCGTCGGTTCCCGGCCGATCTCATACCATCGCCCGGTATAAAGCTGTGCCATATTCACGCTTTTCACCGGCTCGGGCGCCTGTGGGCCAGATGGCGCGGCGGCGCAGCCCGCCAGCGGGAGGATTAACGGCAGCGCAAGGCGCCAGCGATATGGTTTGGTCATGCACGCAATACGCGACCAAGGCGTTGCCGGATCATCCCATTCGCCTGGGAACATGTTTGTGTCTTATGTTTAATCGGCGCATACCGGGGTTTTGCCATGCCGTGCATTTGCGTTGCGGGCTGGCCCCGTGCTGTAGAAGCCGTTTTACAGCTTCGCTTCGCAGGCTTTCGGGAACGTCATCATGAGCATCGTCAAATATCGTTTATATCAGCCGCGCCTTGCGCCTCGCCGCACGAAAGTCGTGGTGCCCGGCTGGGGCGGTGAAAAGCA
>JAGXAE010000072.1 GCA_018971725.1 Pseudomonadota bacterium
AATGCAAACGCCAAAACAACTCCCAACGGCACCCTGATCATATCCCGCTCCTGAAGAACTCCTGTTTCATATATAGTTATCACTATTTCGCTTTGATATCCCGCAAAGCGTTACGAACGCGGGCCAGACCGGCGCGAAAAGCGGGGCATCTTGCACTTCGTGGCGGGCCGCCTAGTTTGCCCTGTATGGACAACCCCGCCTTCCCCGTGATGCAGACTTGGCCGGCCGCCCGCATGGCCGGAAAGGAGCCTTTCCTGGCCCAGCCAACCGCGCTGGCCGAGGAGACGCCGGTCAGCCTCAGTTACAACACCATGCAATACGCGGTGATGATGGCGACCGCGCGCGACATCGAGGATTTTTGCGCCGGTTTCTCGGTCACTGAAGGCATCGTCGAAAAAGTGGACGAGATCAAATCCATCGAGGTGAAAGACGGCCCCGGCTTTATCGAGGCGGAAATGCGCATTCCCGCCGAGCCGTTTCACCGGCTGATGCAGGCATCCCGCCGGATGGTGGTGGGGCGCACGGGTTGCGGCGTTTGCGGTACGGAAGACGCCGAACAGGTGCTGCGCCCCCTGCCCAAGCTGCCTCCTGGCCCGCCCACCTCTCTCGCCTCGGTACGGCGCGCCCTGGGCAACCTGGCTCAGCATCAGGCGTTGAACAAAGACGTGCGCATGGTGCATGGCGCCGCATGGTGCGGACCTGATGGCGAGATACGCCTCATCCGCGAAGATGTGGGCCGCCACAATGCGCTGGACAAGTTGATCGGCGCTGGGCTGCGCGCCGGGCAAAATCTGTCGGACGGCTTTTGCCTGCTCACCTCGCGTTGTTCTTACGAGATGGTGCAGAAATCCATCATCGCCGGGTTCCGCACGGTGGTGGCGATCAGCGCGCCAACCGGGCTCGCCTTGCGCGTGGCTGAAAAAGCCGGGCTCACGGTCATCGCCATCGCTAGGCCCGACGCGCAGATTTTGTTCACCGGCAACGTGGTGGAATAACGCTCAACCCACCACCCGCACGGGGATGGATTTCGCCGCCGGCGTGGCCGAAATCTCGTCCTGGTAATCCAACGGCAGCAGCGGATTCAACTCAGGAAAATATCCGGCCACACAACCGTGCGGCATCGCGAAGGGATAGACGGTCAGCCCCTCCACGCGGCGGGCCATGTCGTTATTAGCAATGGCCGGGATTTACCGACAGTTTATGAAGGATGGTGCGGGCGGTCGGAATCGAACCGACACTCTGTCACCAGAACCGGATTTTGAGTCCGGCGCGTCTACCAGTTCCACCACGCCCGCGTGAGCCCTCCTATAGCGAGGCTCCGTTCATCTGCCAAGATGACGCGCTTCCGCTGTTCATCACTTTCACCCTATCCATAACCGTTTGAAACTTCCTGCAAATAAAACCAGCCAGCAAGTGCACGGGATGAGAAAGCCAAATAGCGGTGCGCCTCCACTTGCAAGGCTTTAGCGGTTTGGTTATAGAGCCGCCCCACCGGTCCCGAATAGCTCAGCTGGTAGAGCAAGCGACTGTTAATCGCTCGGTCGTAGGTTCGAGTCCTACTTCGGGAGCCAGGTTTTCTTCCAGAAAATTCGGTAATTTAACTAAGCAGGCTGCGCGAATAGCACTGCCTTGGCGATGGCATCCGCCAGTTGCTCCACGCCTTCCCCGCTGCGGGCATTGGTGGCGATAAGCGGCTTGCCCGCCCGGGCTTCGCGCGCCTCCTCCAGCATCCACGCAAGATTCACACCCACATGCGGCGCAAGATCCGTCTTGTTGATCACCAAAAGGTCGCACCGCAGCACGCCGGGGCCGCGCTTGCGGGGGATGTCGTCCCCGCCCGCCACGTCGATCACGAATATCCACCAATCCACGAGGTCCAGAGAAAAGGTCGAGGCAAGGTTGTCCCCGCCGGATTCGTAGATGATCAGCTCCAGCCCCGGCATGGCTTTTTCCATGCGGTCTCCCGCCAGCATATTTAACGTGGGGTCTTCACGAATAACGGTGTGCGGGCATGCTCCCGCTTCCACCGCGCCCACACGCGCCGGGTCGATAAGCCCGGAGCGGCGCAAACGCTCGGCATCCTCGGCGGTGACAAGGTCATTGGTGATGACGGCGAAATTGACGCCCCGGCGCTGCAAAACCGGAATCAGCGCCTCGATCAGCGCCGTTTTGCCCGAACCGACCGGACCACCAATGCCAATTCTCGCAGCGCTCATCTTCATGTTTCCCCTTTCACGGGCGCATCATCCGCCAGCCGCGCGGGTTCCGTCAAGCAAGCGGCGTAATCCCATTCGCCGCCAGAGCCCGGCTCAGCACATCGCCGTTCAGCATTGCCACCGCATGGTCGCGGGCCTTGGCGCCCAGTTGTTGCCGCAAGGCGTAATCATCGCCCAGCTTGCGCAGCCATTCCGCCGCGTGGCCTATATCCGGCTCGGCCCAGCTTGCGCCAGGCATGGAAGCATAGATGCCGCTCTCATCTTCAACTTTCACCAGCCGATACCCGATCAGCGCGGCACTGTTCTCGTTCATGAACGCGAGATTTCCTGACCATCCTGTCGCCACAACAGGTTTCCCGCGCAGCATGGCCTCTGCCAGCACAAGGCCGAACCCTTCCGCCCGATGCAGACTGAGCACGATATCCGCGCGTTCGACCAGCGCCGCCATCCTGCTCTTGGGCCAAACGCCGCTTATAACCTGGATGTTTGGCCCAGCCATGGTTTCAATCCGCGCGGCTTCGTGCGGGTAGGCCGCGGCGCCTTGCAGCTTTATGATCAGGCGCTGGTCCGTGCGGCCAGCGAAAGCGCGCTTGAACGCCGCCACGCCAGCCAGCGGATTTTTCCGGGCGGCACTTGAACCGAGCGACAGCACCATCAGCGTCACAACAATCTGGCCGGGCAGATCCAAACCCAGGTCCTCATCACCCGCGGGCGGAGCACATAGCGCCAGCGGATACGGCACCACGCGCACCCGGCCCGGCAAAACCTGCTCCAAGGCTTGCGCCACGAAAGCTGACGGTGCCCACACCTCATGCACATAGCGCCCGCCCGCCGCCCAGCTTTCCGGCACAACCGGCAGTTCCCACGCCCAACTGCCAATCACGCGTCGGCGCAGCAAGCTTGGCGCCGCCCGGGCCAGCATCAGCGGCAGGCTTGGGGCGTTAACCGCGAGCAAAAGTGCAGCACCTTCCGGAACACTCCCCTGCGGCACACGCCCCACGCCCAGCGTGACCGGATCGCCGCCAAACCCCAAATCTCTCGCCCCCGCCAGAAGGCTCCGCGCGGCCTCCCCCAGCCCGGTCGCGGCGTCCAGTTCCCCGGCAACGGCTATGCCGCGGCTCGCCAACGGCGGCGGAAAAGCGGCCCTTGGCGCCATCGCGCGTGCCATGGCACCTAATGCGGCGCGCCGCGTATTCGCTGGCAATAGCCGCCATAGCCGATGGCCAGGTGAAAGCCGGTCTGACACTTATGAATCCTTCCTCATCGAACCACCGTAATCGGCGGCGGTTGCAAATTATATTAGCGATGTACTAAGCGACCTCACCCGCAAGTTTTAGTTTTTTTTGGTTTCGGATTCACATATGCTCCCCTCATGTCCGCGCCGCCTTTGTCGCCAGTAGGGGCCGAATCGACAGCCTATCCGATAACGGATTGCTCCGTCAGGGGTCGTCTGCTCTGTGCTATGCGTTACGGCCTGCTGGGAGCGTCCTCCCGTCTCCGGATCGCGCAATACGCGCCATTTCTTGGCCAGGCCGGGCTAGACGTCGCGCTGCGGCCATTTCTGCAAGACGATTACCTGACCGCACTTTATTCTGGACGCCCGCGCAAAAGCGCTGCCCTGGCCGCCTATAAGCGTGCAATAACCCTGCGCGACGAAATCAAACAGCACGACCTGCTATGGATCGAAAAAGAGCTGCTGCCCTGGCTGCCATTCTGGCTTGAACGCGGCGTGCTGAGGGACACTCCCTATATTCTCGATTTCGACGATGCCTGGGCCCTGCGCTATGCCGAATCAAATTCGCCTCTTGTGCGGATGCTGCTGCGTAATAAATTCGGCAAATTACTGCGTGGGGCAGAACTGACGATCGTCGCCAACGACACTCTCTACCGCTGGGCCTTGTCCGAAGGGGCGCGGAACATTTTACTTCTGCCGACAGTTATCGACCTTGCACGCTACGAGGCAACGCCACCGCCGCCGGGCCCGTTCACCGTTTGCTGGATCGGCACCCCCTTAACCGCCACCTATCTGGGCGCCATTGCCGAGCAATTACGCGCATTAAGCCAGGAGCAGCCATTCAAGCTGCTGGTGGTCGGCGCCCCGGAATTCACCATACCAGGCGTTGATGTAGAAGGTGTGGCCTGGACGGAAGATACAGAGGCGAGCCTTATCGGGCGCTGCCATGCAGGCATCATGCCCCTGCCGGACACGAACTGGGCCAACGGCAAATCGGGTTATAAGCTGATCCAATACATGGCGATGGCGCGTCCAGCCATCGCCAGCGCCGTCGGCGCCAATGGCCGCATCGCCGTCCATGGCGAAACCGGTTTTCTCGCCTATGGCGCGGAAGATTGGATCACGCATTTACGCGCATTGCGCGATAATCGCGGGCTATGTGCGACAATGGGCGCGGCGGCCCGCCGCCGTGTTGAGCAGAATTACAGCCTGGGCGTGACTGCGCCCATTCTGCTGGACACGATCACTGAGCTGCTTGGCAATATTGCAGAACGTAAGGCCGGAAAGCACTTTGCAGCGCCGGCACGCTGAGCTTGAACGCCTCCAGCCGGTACGGTGCATGCCGGCCATAGCCGCCACGCGGTTTCGCCTGAATCACCCGCTCCATCGCCTGTGAAGCGGTCTGCGTCAGTTGCTCACCGAAATGCGCGTAAATGCGCTTCATCGCCGCCAGCGGCGCCGCGGTAAATTCCTCATATTGCATATGCAGCTTGCGGGAGGCCGGCACATCTTCCCGCTGGTCGAATTCCAGCAGCAGATTAGCACCTTGTGTCCAGCGCGCCGCAACCTGCGCGCCGATCTCCCCGGCGTCTATCCCGCGCAGGAACGGCCGGCGAAGCACCTGAGTCAGATGCGCGACCGAGCCCAGCACCGCCAGCGGATCGCGATGCAAAATCACGAAGCGCGCATCTGGATAAACCCGCAAAATCGCATCCAGCGTGAAAGTATGGTCCGGGCATTTCAGCACCCAGCGCCCCGGGTTGCCATTTTGCAGAAATTGCAGGAATTTCTTATGGAAAACGAAAGCGTCATCATGCCCGCGCCGTTCCAGCCATTCAAAATAAGAGGGCACGCGATGAGTGGAATCGAACCGCAGGCTTTGGAACACGTGCGAGGTGATCTCGCTGCATTCCTGCGGGCTGTCCGCGTAAATCGGGTGCAGGTCGCGAAACCCCGGCGCCAGACCGTTGAACAGGTCGAGCTGCTTGTCCACGTTGATCACGCGCTTGTCGCCATCGGGGTTGAAGCCCGCTGGGCGCGGCGCGGGGTAAATCATCTGCCAGTTGCGCGGCACCTGGTTGCCAGGGTCCTCCGCCATCAGGGTATGCAGAAAGCTCGTTCCCGAACGTGGTAGCCCCAGGATGATCAAGGGCGCCTTGACGGGTGCCGCGGCCAGCGCCGGATTGGCCGCATGCGCATCCTCAATGCGTTGCGCGTTGCGCAGCAGGCGGATGAAATCCCATTTCAGGGAGACCCGCCCAAACAGGCTGAGTTCCGATTCCGCGCGGATGGACGCCAACAGCGCCTCCAATCCTTCCGCCGAATCCGCCGATGGTGAAACATCTGCGGCCTTAATCAGCCCTCCGGCATCCGCGACGGAAAAAGCCGCGTCCGGAAAAACCTTGTCGGCCAGGTTGAAACCTTTGCTCAGAAGTGCCGCCAGCGCCGTCATGTTAACGTG
The DNA here is from genome assembly GCA_018971725.1 of Pseudomonadota bacterium. Lineage (GTDB taxonomy): Bacteria > Pseudomonadota > Alphaproteobacteria > Acetobacterales > Acetobacteraceae > Acidocella. Next base: position 5,912 of record JAGXAE010000072.1, read on the forward strand.
ACTTCCGCTCGATCAACTCAATTTTGTAGCCGTCCGGATCCTCGATGAAGGCGATCACCGTGGTGCCAAATTTCACCGGTCCGGGCTCTCGGGAAATCTTCACACCCGCCGCCCGCAGGCGTTCGCAGGCACCGTAAATATCCGGCACGCCAAGGGCAAGATGGCCAAAAGCAGAGCCCAGATCATATTTGTCGGTGCCCCAGTTATATGTAAGCTCCAGCACTGTGTTGGATGTCTCAGCGCCATAACCCACAAACGCCAGCGTATACTTGCCCTCCGGCACCTCGATACGGCGAAGCTCCTTCATACCTAGTAAGCTGGTATAGAAATGGACGCTCTTCTCCAGGTCCCCGACCCGCAGCATCGTATGAAGGTAAGAGAATTCGGTCATATAGGCCTCTCCTGCGCTCAAGCTCATTTAAGTACGAATGCCGATCAAAAAAACACCTGCCTTATCGGCTATTTCAATCGAATGCCGCCTTTCTGCCAAGATAGTACCGCCAGCCTCGAATGCCACACCTCTAAGCCCTGCGTCCAGCGCATGGCGGATTGTGTCAGGCCCGATCGTCGGCAGGTCCGCGCGCCTATCCTGCTGCGGTTTGGCGATTTTTACGAGCACGCCCGCCGGGCCGGGCCGGGCAAGCGCAGATATCCGCGACAGCATGGCATCGGTGCCTTCCACCGTTTCCAGCGCCAGAACCAGCCCTTGCTGCACAACGCAGGCCTGGCCGATATCCGCAGCACCCGTCACCTTCAAAACATCTATGCCGCGTTTGATATCGGCCATGGCCTGCGCATCTGGCGCTTGGCATGTCAGCAACCCATCCGGCGCCAATACATCTGTCAAGATTTCATGCGCACCGAGCACCCGGAAGCCTTCCTCGGAGAGCACGCGCACAATCGCCGCCAGCAGCCCGTCATCGCCCAGAAACGCCGCCTTTCCGATCCGGGCTAGAAATTTCGCACCCTCCGCATCCGGGCGAAGAGACAGGAATGAGGGCCGTTTGACGGGGCCGATCATCACCAGATCCTGGCAGCCTTCTTCACGGAAGGCGCGGAGCATCGCGCCAGCCGCGCCCAGCCGGTAGAATCGGTGCGGGTAGGCAGCCAGCACATGCGGCTCGGCATACCCCTCCAATCCGGCGATGAACACGCGCCGCCCTGCCGCCTCGGCGGCGGCGGCCACCTGGCCGGGCAGCACTCCACCGCCCGCGATAATGCCGAGCGGGCGCGTCATGCGGCTGTACTCATCGAACAAACCCTTAATTTGACTGGCCTGATAATTTGACTGGCCTGAGCAATCGAATATTGCCCAGGCGGCGTCAACCAGCGCGGGGACTATTCTTCCCCGCCGGCCACATTGGTCAAAATACCATGCTTGGACGGCGTGGCGATAAAGGCCAGCATTTCGTTCACAAGGGCGCTGTCCTTGTACGTCACCGCCGCCTGCGCCACGCGATCCGCGAAAACGCCAGGACCGGAAAACAGGAATTTATAGGCCGCGTTAACCTCAAAAATCTCGGCTTTTTCAAGCCCACGGCGCTTCAGCCCGATCAGGTTCAGCCCCAGCAGTTCGGCCCGGGTACCGAATACCCTGGCATACGGGATCACGTCGCGCGTCACCCCGGTTAACCCGCCCACCATGGCGCCAGCGCCTACCCTTGTGAATTGCAGCAACGCCGCGTTGCCGCCGATCACCGCGCGGTCTCCCACCTCCACATGCCCGCCCAAGGCGACATTGTTGGAGATGATCACGCCATCGCCCAGCACGCAGTCATGCGCCACATGAACCGTGGCCATCAGCAAGCAATCCGCGCCAATTTTCGTTATGCCGCTGCCGGTTACCGTGCCGCGATGGATGGAGGCATGCTCGCGGATCTGCGTGCGCGGGCCAATCTCCGTCTCGGTCTCTTCGCCCTTATATTTCAGGTCCTGCGGCTCCAACCCCACCGTGCAGAAGGGAAACAGTTTTACCCCCGCCCCCAGCCTGGTGCGGCCCGCAATGGCGACGTGGGAGACAAGCTCCACCCCCTCGCCAAGCACAACATCCTTGCCCACGGTGCAAAACGGGCCGATCTTCACCCCGGGGGCGATTGTCGCGCCGTTTTCGATAACAGCGGTGGGGTGGATCATACTCATCACTGTATCCAACATTTTTTGTCCGCTCTGGCTTCCCCTGGGCTGTACGCAAGGCGGCGGGCCAGAGCCAATCACATTCGATTACCGCTTGTGTCGCGGCACGCCCGGCGCGCGGTTAAACCGGCTTCACCTCGTCCATGATCATGGCGGTGATCGTCGCCTCGGCGACCGTCACGCTATCAACCCTGGCGATGCAGAGAAACTTCCAAATCTGCCCGCGGCGCTTTTCCTTGGTCACGGTGATGCGGAGCTGGTCGCCCGGCGTCACGGGCTTACGGAACTTCGCACCGTCGATAGACATGAAATAGACGATGGGAATACCCGCTTCCGGCCCCAGCGTGGCAATCACCAACCCCGCCGCCGTCTGTGCCATGCTCTCAACAATGAGCACGCCCGGCATCACCGGGTGGCCCGGAAAATGCCCCTGGAAAAACGGTTCATTCACCGAGACGTTCTTGATTCCCGTGGCTGAATGATCCTTGCGAACATCCGTCAGCCGGTCGACCAGAAGAAATGGATAACGGTGCGGGATCATCGACAAAATCTGCTTGATGTCGATCATCGCCACATCCACGGGCGGAAGGTTTTGATCCGTCTCGTCGTTCATTCTATCTCAGGTCCCTGATGACTGTTCTTTGCGCCCTGATTGGGCAAGTTTGCGCAAGGTTATCACCTCGCGGAAAAAGCTCTTGGCGTTTTGCGCCGGTGCGCCCAACACCTCCTCGCCCGCCGGCACATCCTGCATCACACCAGACTGCGCGCCGATCCGCGCCTTGTCTCCGATCTTCAGGTGCCCGGTAAGCCCGGCCTGCGCCGCAATCATCACACCCTGGCCGATCTGTGTGGAACCGGAAACGCCCGCCTGCGCCACCACCACCGAATGCGCGCCGATATTCACGTTATGGCCAATCTGCACGAGGTTATCGATATGCACGCCAGGGCCGATCACCGTATCCTGCGCTGAGCCGCGGTCAATGGTGGAATTGGCGCCAATCTCTGCGCCATCGCCGATCAGCACGCGGCCAAGCTGCGGTACCGGCGTGAAGCCGGTCTTGGAAATGGCGAACCCGAACCCGTCCTGGCCAATGCGCGCACCCGGATAAATCACCACCCGGTCGCCCAGAATGGCGTGGCTCAGCGTTACCTGCGCATGGATGCGGCAGTTTTTACCCACCACCACGCCCGGCGCCACATAAGCCAGCGGCCCGATGGAGCTGCCCGCGCCAATCTGCGCCCCGGCGCCAATAACCGCCCCAGGGCCGATCTCGGCGTTTGGGTCAACCGACGCTGCGGGGTCAACCACGGCGCTGGGATGCATCCCGGCCTTGGCCAGCGGAAACGGGTGGAACAAAGCCGACACTTTGGCCCAACCGACATAAGGTTCGGCCACGGCCAGCGCCACGCAGCCTGCCGGCAGCTTTTCCACGAAATCCGGGTGCAGGATCACCGCCCCGGCCTTGGTTTCCGCCAGCAGCCCGGCATAGCGCCGGTTGTCCAGAAAGCTCACATCCTCGGGCCCGGCGCTTTGCAACGGCGCCACGCCGCTTAAAAGCCGCTCCGGCTGCGCTGCCTCAATCCCCAGCAATGCCGCCACCGCGCCAATGGAATGCGGCCCGGTGCGAGAGAAAAACCGCTCATCACCAGGCTTGCCAGTCTCCATCATCGCTCAGGGACCGACGCCATCGCCCTGGTCTTCAGGGGTGTTCACCTGCATGCCCGGCGTCACCACGCTGGGCGGCACCGTAACGTGCGGCAGCAGCTTGTTCAGTTCGGTCACGGTCTCGTCGGTAATATCAAAGGCGGACACGTTCAGCACCGCCTGCTCACGGTGCAGCACAAGGTTCATGCCATGGGCCTGCGCCTCCTGCCGAACGATTCCAGCCAGTTCCGCCTCGATCTTCTGCAAGGCAGCCTGCCCGGAATTCTGGATCGCCTGGTTACGCTCCTGGAACTTGGTCTGGGTCGCGGCAATCTCGTTCTGGAGATTCTGCTCCTTCTTCTCAAGTTCGGCATCGCTCAGCTTGCCGCGCTCGGCCATGATGGCCTGCTGCTCGGCCTGAATCTGGCTCCGAGCGGCCTGCGCATCCTTGGCCAAAACCGCCTGGCGCTTCTGAATTTCGGCCTGCACACCCTGGGCAGCAGTGGATTTTTGCAGCACTTCCGGCACCGAGAGCACGCCGATCACCGCAGTGGGGGGCGTAGATTCAGCTGGCAGCGGCGGCAGTACGGGCACCTTCAATTGTGCTTCGTCCGGCCCGCTCGCCGCACTCGCCGCAGGGGCTGTCACGGGCTTGGGCCGCGGCGCCATTTGCGGCACCGCATGTTGCTGCGCCGTGGGCGGCATGAAATACCCAGGAGAGCTGGAGGTGGACTGAGCGTGAGCCGTCGGCGCGGCCCCGAATGTCAGCAACGGCAGAACGAGCGCATATCGGGAAAAAGCGGACACTTAGAACCTCGTACCAAAAGAGACGCGGAATTGCTGGATCTGGTCACCGCGCTGCTTGACCACGGGCTGGGCCAGAGAGAGGTT
>JAGXAE010000073.1 GCA_018971725.1 Pseudomonadota bacterium
TGCGGGAGCATCACGGCTATAAGGGTGACATCCGCGCTGTCGGGCATTTCCTGCCGGACCAGTTCGCCTCGCTCATCGCCTGCGGGTTCACCAGCTTTGCCACCCCGCCGGAGCATGCGCCGGCGCAATTCGCGGCGGCTTTGGCCAAACCCCATCAGCCGGGGCAGCTGCTGCGCCGCTCCCTTGCCCGGGCGTTAGAGACCGCCTGAGCCTGGCCGCGCCCTTGCGTAAGTCCGCATCGGCGCGACATATTGGGGCAAACGCCAGGAGATAAAAATGCCGGTCAGTTCCGTCCTCGATACCATCGGCAAAACGCCGCATATCCGTCTCTCCCGCCTGTTCCCCGAGGCCGATGTCTGGGTGAAGTCCGAACGATCGAACCCGGGTGGTTCGATCAAGGACCGTATCGCGCTTTCGATGATCGAGGCGGCGGAGCGCGACGGGCTATTGCAGCCCGGCGGCCTCATTATAGAACCCACTTCCGGCAATACCGGTGTCGGCCTGGCGCTGGTGGCGGCGGTGAAGGGCTATAAGCTGATTCTGGTGATGCCGGAGAGCATGTCCGTTGAACGCCGCAGGCTGATGCAGGCTTACGGCGCGACCTTCGACCTCACGCCGAGGGAAAAAGGCATGAAGGGCGCCATCGCCCGTGCGCAGGAGCTGCAGGAGCAGAACCCCGGCGCCTTCATTCCCCAGCAATTCGAGAACCCGGCGAATATCGCGGTGCATGCCCGCACCACTGCGCAGGAGATTCTGGCGGATTTCCCGGACGGGCTGGACGTGATCATCTCCGGCGTCGGCACGGGCGGGCATATCACTGCCTGCGCCGAGGCGCTGAAGAAGCACTGGCCTAATTTGCGGGTCTTCGCCGTGGAACCCGCCGCCTCGCCGGTGCTCTCCGGCGGTTCGCCCGCACCGCATCCCATCCAGGGCATTGGCGCTGGCTTCGTGCCGGATAATTTCCACCCCGCGGCGATCGACGGTATTATCACCGTGGAGGCCGATGCCGCCAAGGATTATGCTCGCCGCTCCGCCGCCCAGGAGGGGTTGCTGGTTGGCATTTCTTCCGGCGCAACGTTGGCGGCCATCGCCAAGAAGCTGCCGGAGCTGCCCGCCGGGTCGCGCATCCTCGGTTTCAACTACGATACCGGTGAACGATACCTTTCCGTAGCGGACTTCCTGCCGGTTTGACCTTCATCAAGGCGCTGCCTGCGGCATCGTGCCATGGCTTCTGCCATGACCGATGCCGATCTGATTGCCCGCTATGATGGCCGGGTACCGCGTTACACCAGCTACCCCACCGCGCCGCATTTCCATGGCGGAATAGGGGCGGAAGCCTATGCCGCTTGGCTGGCTGCTTTGCCGTCTGATGCGGAACTTTCCCTTTACCTGCATGTGCCGTTCTGTGACCGGCTCTGCCTCTATTGCGGCTGCCATACCACCGTCGCGCATCATGAACGGCCAAAGCGCACCTATGCCCAGGCGATGGCGCAAGAGATCGGGCTGGTGGCGGCAACGCTGGGCCGGCGCGCCCGGGTGAGTCACATCCACTGGGGCGGCGGTACCCCCACCGCCTTGCCGAATGGCTGCCTGGCTGGGTTGATGGATTTAATCCGCGCACGGTTCGATGTGAAAGCTGATGCGGAAATCGCCATCGAGATCGACCCTGCGGCGCTGCCGGCGGAAAAGCTGGCGGCGCTGGGCGGGATCGGCCTCACCCGGGCCAGCCTCGGGGTGCAGGATTTCGATGAGACGGTGCAGAAAGCCATTGGCAGGATGCAGAGTTTTGAGGAAACCCGCGCCGTGGCCGAGGGCTTGCGCAGGCAGGGGGTAACCTCCATCAATCTCGATCTCATCTACGGCTTGCCGTATCAGACGGAAGCCAGCGTTACCCGAACCGCCTGGTTGGCGCTGGAATTGGCGCCAGACCGCGCCGCCGTATTCGGCTATGCCCATGTGCCCTGGATGAAGAAGCACCAGAAGCTCATCTCCGAAGCGGCTTTGCCTGACGGGCCGATGCGGCTGCGGCAGGAGGCGGCGATCCGCGCCGTGTTAGAGCGCGAAGGTGGCATGCTGCCGGTAGGGCTGGACCACTACGCCTTGCCGAGTGACGCGATGGCATGGGCTGCCAGGGCCGGGGCGTTGCAGCGCGGCTTCCAGGGATACACGACAGACTCCGCCCCAGTGTTGATAGGGCTTGGCGCCAGTGCCATAGGCACCCTGCCGCAAGGCTATGTGCAGAACCAGCCCGGCATTCCCGCCTATGAAGCCATCATTGCCGCGGGCCGCTTGCCGGTTGTGCGCGGCGTCGCGCTGAATGATGAAGACCGGCTGCGCCGTGCCGTGATCGAGCGGATCATGTGCGGTCTCGCAGTGGATCTGCCTGCCATGGCGCGAGATTTCGCCGCCGCCCCGGATGCGCTGCTGGCGGCTGCGGCGCCACTTTCCGGCTTTGCGGCTGACGGGTTGGTGGAGTGGGATGGCGCGACGCTGCGTATGACCCCGCGCGGCCGGCCTTTCATGCGCAACGTGGCAGCGTTGTTCGATGCTTATCTGCCGGCCGTCTCAGACCAGCCGCGCCACGCCCGCGCCGTTTAACACAAGACCGCCGCTATTGGCCGCCAGGCTCGCGCTCCCGGCCGGGTCCAGATAAAGCGCCCCGCCAGGGTAAAAATCGTGGCGGGGCCAAGTTTGGAGGAAAGTGTCCAGTTTTGGACGAACAGCTAGTACCGGCCTCAGGCCGTGCGCGCCTTGATACGGATCAAAGCTGTCCGCTTCTAATTCAGCGGCCCGCGCGTGGCGGTCATGCGCCGGTAGAGCGTGTTGCGGCTGATGCCAAGCGCCCGCGCCGCGGCGGCGATATTGCCCCGCGCTTCTGCCACGGCGGCGGCGATCATCGCGTCAGATTGCGCCCGCAACGTCCCGGCGGGCCGCTCCGCCGGTGGTGCCGGCTGTACGGCGGTCAAGTCCCGCACCGCTTCCTCGCTGAGGTGGTGTAGGTGCAGTTCGGTTTCCTCCTCCTCCAGCATCAAGCAGGCGGTGCGCAGCATGCCTGAAAGCTGGCGCAGATTTCCCGGCCAATGATACGCCGCGAAAGCCTGCATGAGCTCAGGCGCGAGTGCTGGCGGGGTCTCGCGTGTGGCTTGCGTCTCACGTGCCAAAATGCGGTGGACCAGGGCTGGCAGGTCCGTGCGTTCGCGCAGCGGCGGCAGCGAGACGACCAGCCCGTTCAGCCGGTAGTAAAGATCTTCCCGGAAAGATTTGTTTGCGATGAGGGCCGGAAAATCCGCGAGGCTGGCGCTGATCAGCAAAAAATCCACCGGCACCGGCTTGCCGCCGATGGGGGTAACAACGCCTTCCTCCAGCACGCGCAGCAGCCGGGTCTGCATGGAAACCGGCATGTCGCCGATCTCATCCAGAAACAGCGTGCCGCCATGCGCCTCGCGGATGCGCCCCTGCGCGCCATCGCGCCGTGCGCCGGTGAACGCGCCCGGGGCGTGGCCGAACAACTCAGCTTCGATCAATGTTTCAGGTAAAGCCGCGCAGTTTACCGCCACGAAGGGGCCGGCGCTCCGCGGCCCCGAATCATGGATGGCGCGGGCGAAATATTCCTTGCCCACGCCGGTCTCGCCTTGCAGCAGAACCGGCACCTTATGCCCCAGCACCCGGCGGAGCCTGCCGATCGCCTTGCGCACCCCTTCATCACCGGTATCCAGCACGGTGAGCGTATCTGTTTTCACTGTTGCGGCGGCAGGGGCCAGGGCGCGGCGGATCAGCGGCGCGCGGACCTGGTCTATCGAAACATAGAGGTTGCTGCCCCGGTGCGGCTGCACGGCGAGCGGCCGCCCCTGGGCGCGGCGGTCCAGATCGAACAGATCGCGCAGTGTGATGCCGAAATACCGGCTGAATTTCTGCGTGCTGATATCCTCGCGCTTTAACCCGAGCAAGGCGAAGCCAGCGTGGTTGGCGCCGAGAATAATCCCGTCATCGTCGATGGCCAGAGCGCCTTCCATCATGCTGCCCAGGCAGTCGGCGGAGGCATGAAACCTCAGCTTGGTATGGTTGACAAAGGAGATCTCGAAAATCTGGTTCTCGATCATTTGCGCCGCGGCGCGCACCAGCCCGAAAGTGTGTGGGTGGTAGCGCCTGGCGTCGCAGGAAATGTCGATCGCGCCGAGCAGTTTGCCGTCTGGCGCGGTAAGCGGGGCGGCCGCGCAGGCCATGAAGGTGTTGTGGCGCAGATAATGTTCGGCTCCGTTCACCACGATGGGTTTGCCCTCGATCAGCGCCGTACCGATGGCGTTGGTGCCGCGCTGGTCCTCGGCCCAGCAAGCGCCCGGGGCGAGCGCCACCTTTGCCGCGCGGGTGCAGAAATCGGCATCACCAGTGGATTCGAGCAAGTATCCGGTTTCATCCGAGAGCAACATCACGCAGCCGGAATTCTTGATCTGCCCATACACGTAATTCATCACCGGCCGCGCCTGGGCGGTTAATATGGTCCGGTGATCCGATACCATGCGGCGTTCCGTGGAGGAGAGATGCGGATAATCCAGCCGGTTCTGTTCCGGTGTAAGCCCAGCCATGCGGCAGCGCTGCCACGACCGGCTGATATCCCCGGGATCGCTTCCCGGCCCAGGGATGGCGAAAGCTGGCCGATGGTTAGCCGACGCGATGCGAAATGGATCCATGGTGTGGCACGTTCCTGTTATCCCGATCTGGGATCGTTATTTTTGGCGTCTTATCGGTCCTGGCAAGGCAATATGCGTAACCAAGTGTTTTTATTTCTGGTACGGGTGAGGGTGGCGAATGACAAGTTAAATCATTATAAGACAGCGTGCAGTACAAGGACCGTCCGGGCTGTTGTGGTTGATGAAAATCAAATCTGCCGCCTCTTTGCTGTGGCATGCTTGGCGGAGATTAATCAGGGCTGGAACGCCATGAAACAGACTGCCTCCGATATCATGACCACCAATCTCGTGCTGCTGCATCCAGCGGAGTTTGTAGCCTATCTCCACCACAACGCCTGGGTTGCCTCGGAGCTGATGGTCAAATCGGTGGTCGCGGTCATGCTGGAAACCCAGCTTGAGGACATCGTCGACCTTTTGGTCCAGCCCGGCCACCTATGCCCGCCGCGAAAGGCCCCCGCCCATGCCCAATAAGCCGGGCAGGCGGCTGCGATGGATGGGCGGCAATATCTTCCTCGCCGCCTTCCTGGTCACTCTGATGCTGAGCCTTGTCTGGATAACGGGCTCGAACCGGCAGCCAAAATCCATTCCCTACAGCCAATTCCAAACCATGCTGGCCGCTGGGCAGTTAGACAATCTCAGCATCGGCGATGGACAGATCACCGGCGGCATCAAACACCCGACGCCAGGTGAGCCAGATAAATTCGTTACCAACCAGGTCAGCCCGGCGCTGGCCCAGCAACTCTCCCAGGCCCATGTGACGTTCGACGGCACGCCCCCCGCCAGCGGCCTCGCCGTCTTGCTCGGCTGGCTGGCGCCGCTGCTGTTCTTCGGCGCGCTCTGGTATTTCATTATCGGCGGGCGGCTCGGTGGGGCGGGGGGCGTGCTTGCCACCGGCAAATCCAAGGCGCGGGTCTATGCCGAAAACGACGTGAAGGTGCGTTTCGCGGATGTCGCCGGGGTGGACGAAGCCAAGGAGGAGTTGAAGGAGGTGGTGAACTTCCTGAAAGACCCAGCCTCATACAGCCGGCTCGGCGCACATATCCCCAAGGGTGTGCTGCTGGTCGGGCCGCCGGGCACGGGCAAAACGCTGCTGGCCCGCGCCGTGGCGGGCGAGGCCGCGGTGCCGTTTTTCTCCATCTCCGGCTCAGAATTCGTGGAGATGTTCGTGGGTGTGGGCGCCGCGCGGGTGCGCGATCTGTTCGTGCAGGCTCGTGCCCAGGCCCCCGCGATCATCTTCATAGACGAGCTGGACGCGCTAGGCCGCGCCCGCAATGCCGGCCTGCCCACCGGCGGCAATGACGAAAAGGAGCAGACACTGAACCAACTGCTGGCCGAGATGGATGGGTTCGACCCGTCCTCCGGCGTGGTGTTGCTGGCCGCCACCAATCGGCCGGAGATTCTGGACCCCGCTCTGCTGCGCGCCGGGCGTTTTGACAGACAAGTGCTAGTGGACCGTCCGGACAAGACCGGGAGGATCCAGATCCTCGGCATCCACATCAAGAAGATCAAGCTAGAGCCGGGCATTTCGGTGGAGGAGATCGCCTCGCTCACCCCTGGCTTCACCGGTGCCGATCTCGCCAATCTGGTGAATGAGGCTGCTCTGCTCGCCACGCGCCGCCAGGCGGAAGCGGTGACGCTGGCGGACTTTCAAGCAGCTATCGAGCGCATCATCGCCGGGCTGGAAAAGCGCAACAGGCTGCTGGTGCCCAAGGAGCGCGAGATTGTGGCGCATCACGAAATGGGCCATGCCATCACCGCCATGGCCCTGCCGGATACAGACAAGGTACAGAAAATCTCCATCATCCCGCACGGCATTGCGGCGTTGGGCTATACCATCCAGCGCCCGAGCGACGACCGCTTCCTGATGAACCGGAAAGAGATGCAGGACCGCATGACCGTTCTGCTGGGCGGCCGTGCGGCGGAATCGCTGATTTTCCCAGATGTCTCCACCGGTGCCGCGGATGATCTGGCGCGGGCGACCGACATCGCGCGCGCCATGGTGGCGCGCTACGGCATGGAACCCTCACTGGGCCAGACGAGCTATGAGCCGCAGACCCAGCATTATTTGCCCGGTGCGCCAGACTGGCATCCGCGCCAATATAGCGAGGCCACCGCAGCCAAAATCGACAGCGCGGTGCATGACATCATTGAAGCCGCCTTTTCCCGCGCCCAGGCCATCCTGCGCGCGAATATACTGGTTCTGCGGGAGGGCGCGCGAGAATTGCTGCATGAGGAAACAATCGCCGATGCCGCGCTGGCAAAGCTCGCTGAGAAAGTACCGGCTTGGGAAGACAAAGACTAAGCCGGCAGCGGCAGAAACACGATCTTGCGCGCCTGCCGTCTGCCACCTAAACCGGCGCCTGCCGGCGGTGCGACACCGCCACATTTATGAGCGCTAGCACTACGCCACCAGTGAAGATAAAGGTGGAGAGTACGAACACTTGCGGCGGGATGCCAACTTTCACCGCGCCATAAACCCAGAGCGGGAAGGTCAGCGTCTGCCCGGCCACGAAGGTGGTGATGATCAGATCGTCGATCGAGAGCATGAAGCAGAGCATGCAGGCGCCGACAATACCCGGTAAAATCAGCGGAAACGTCACCTTCCAGAACGCCACCCAGGGGGGTGCGCCCAAATCCGCCGCGGCGCGGTCCAGCGCGCCGTCCAGTCCGGAAACGCGGGCGCGGATCACCACCACCGCGAAGGCGAGATTGAAGGCGATGTGCGCGATAAAGATCGTCAGCAACCCGCGCGGCAGGTTGAGTGCCAGGAACAGCGAGAGCAGAGAGGAGCCGACCACCACGGCGGGTGCCGCGATATCCGCGAAGATTACGATATCCGTGGCGCTCTTGCCCCAGAATCTGTAGCGCGCCAGCGCCAAGGCGAGCGGCGTGCCGAGAATGGACGAGATGACGGCGCTGCCGATCGCCACTTCCAGGGAATGGATGAGCGCCCCTGTCAGATCCTGAATCGCGAAGGCGTCGCCATAATTGGCGATGGTAAAATGCAGCCAGTGCAGCGCGATGCGCCCGGCGGGGGCATAGTTGAAGCTGAACACCACCATCACGGCAATGGGCAGCATGGTGTAGATGATCATGGCCCAGGTGAAGCAGGCCAGAATCCGCTCGCCCAGGCGGCTGGGTTTATAGGCTGAGGGCAGGGGCGAAACGGTGGTGCTCATGCCGCATATTCCTGAATCGTGTCGGTGCCGAACACCTTGGAGTAGAGCAGAATGGCGATCATCAGCATCAGCATCAGAATCGAGGACAGTGCCGCCGCCATTGGGTAATCCTGGTTCTCGAAGTACGAATCCTGGATGATGTTGCCGATCATGTAGGTGCCCGGCCCGCCGAGCAGCGCGGCGTTCACGAAGTCACCTACATTGGTCACGAACACCAGCAGGAAGCCCGCGAACACGCCAGGCGCCGAAAGCGGCAGGATGATCTTCATGAAGGCGGTGGCGGGCGAGGCGTAAAGATCGTTGGCGGCCCGTACCAGTCGCCGGTCGATCTTCTCCAGCACTACATAGAGCGGCAGCACGTAATAAGCGAAGGAGTTGTAAACGAGCCCGCCGATCACCGCCCATTGTGTCGAGAGCAGATGGAAATTCCGTGGCAGCAGCCCGAGTTCCTTCAAGGGCCCGAACAGGAAACCCTGGTCGGAAAGAATGAATTCCCACGCCAACACGCGGATGACGAAGGAGACGAAGAACGGCAACATGATGAGGAACAGATAGGTGCTCTTATGCCGTCCGCCGTAAAACGCGATCCAGTACGCCACCGGATATGCAACCGACAGAGTGATCACTGTCGATGCGGTGCCGTACCAGAAAGACCGCGCGAAGGCGTCCTCGTAGCCGGTGAAGGCGGCTACGAATTCCTGGAAATTGTCGGACATGGTGTAGCCGGAGAGCGGATCGCCCACCGCCAGCGCCATGCCCAACATCGAGGCAAGCGGGATCAGAAAGAACACAAGAAGATACACCCAGCTCGGCAGGCTGAGCAGATAGGGAGCCAGTTTTCCGCGCAACTGCCGCATGGTCTATCTCCGCATCAGCCCTGAACGATGGGGTTGAAGGTGTTGATCCATTTCTGATACTCGGCATAGTTCTTGAAGGCGCGGAATTCATGCGCCCGGGCGAGCTCCGATTCCGGCGGGAACACAAGCGGCGAATTCGCCACAGCCGGGTCCTTGATGACGTTCAGGATATAATCCTTCGCCGCCGGCACCGGGCAGATATAGTTCACATAGTCCTCAACAAGGCCGCAAACTTCCGGCGTGTAGTAGTAATTCATCCACTCCAGCGCCGAGAGCGGGTTCTTGGCGCCGACGGGGATGCACATATTGTCGTGCCAGATATTACAGCCTTCTTTCGGCACCACGAATTTCAGGTCTTTGTAGCCCTTGGAATTGGCCTGATAGATATCGCCGGACCACGCCATGCAGACCCAGATATCGCCATTTTCCAGCGCGGTGATGTAGCTCTGGTCGTAATATTGCCTCACCAGGCCTTTAGCTTTTTGTTCCTGTAGAATGGCGGCGGCCTTTTCCCAGTCCGCGGGTGTGGATGTGGTGGGGTTGATGCCAAGCTTCATCATACCGAAGGGGCCAAGCTCGGTCACGTCGGAGAACATGCCGATATGGCCGGCGAAGGCCGGGTCCCACAAATCGTCGATGCTGGTGATCTCGCGCTTGGTCAGCTTGGGATTATAGCCGATGCCGGTAAGGCCGGACTGCCACACCATGCTGTGCTTGTTGCCCGGGTCATAGGGCGGGTTGACCACGCTGGGGCCCGCATATTTGTCGAAATTCGGCACTTTCTCGCGCCAGAGCGGCACCAGGAATTTTTGCAGGAGCAATTCGGTAAGGTACCAGCCATCAGTAATCACCATCAGATCATAGCCGGTCGCCTGCCCGGATTTCAGAACCGGCGCGATCTTCGCGTAGAAGGAAGGATCGTCCTGAATCACTTCCTGATATTTCACCTTGATACCGGTCTGCTTGGTGAAGGCATTGAGGGTGGGATGGGTTTTCCCGTCTGAGTCCACGTCGATATAAAGTGGCCAGTTCGCGAACACGAACTCCTTAGTCGGTTTCTGCTTGGCCCACCATGCCGCCCAGTCGGTCACTGTTTCCGCCTGCGCGATCTGCGGCGCGAGGGCCGCCATCAGCGCGGCGCCCGAGCCACGCAGGAAATTTTGCCGTGTTAAACGCGGCTGGGTGAGGCCGCGGTAGAATGCCTGGAGGCGATCCCCGGCGTTCTGGTCATCTTGGCTCATGCTAATCTCCTTGTGGTTAAGATTGATTGGCTGCGACGGCAAAGGTATGGTCCGGGTTCCAGGCTAGGCGCACAGTCTCGCCTGGGGCAAGTTCTCCCGCGCGGCCGGAGTTTTGCGCATATACGCTCAGCTCGCGGCCTGTCTTGCTTTCCATTATGTATTGGCGGCTTACGCCGAGATAGACTGAAACCCCGGCCACGGCCTCGATGGTGTTCCAGCCCGGCTCCTCGGCTTCGCCAGGGGCCAGTACCAGGAATTTCTCCGGCCGCACGCCCAACTTCACCTCGGAACCGGAGATGTTCCGCAGCGCCTGCGCTGGCACCCGCACGGCCGCACCGTCCTCCAGCCGCACCATCGCCGCCTCGGCGCTGCATTCGGTCACTGTCCCCGGAATGAGATTCGAGGCACCCAGGAACGAGGCTACGAACTCCGTCGCGGGGTGGTCATAAACCTCCGCCGGGGTGCCCACCTGCTCGATCTTGCCCTTGGACATCACCGCCAGCCGGTCGCTCATCGCCATCGCCTCTTCCTGGTCATGCGTGACGAACAGGAAGGTGATGCCGATT
>JAGXAE010000245.1 GCA_018971725.1 Pseudomonadota bacterium
AGCATTGGCTCTAACGAGAAATAGAGCGAAGGAAGGTAGATCATGCAATTACAAGCCCCCGGTCCCTGGTCGCTGCTCCTTGGCCGCCTTACGCTGGACCAGATCCCCTATACCAACCCGATTTTGCAGGTAACCTTTGCTGTCGCCGCTTTGATCGGCCTGGCGGTGATAGGCGTTGTTCTTTACTATAAAAAGGTCGGGTATTTATGGCGCGAGTGGCTGACCACGGTTGACCATAAGAAGATCGGCGTGATGTACATCATTGTTGGTCTTGTCATGTTGTTCCGTGGCTTTGCGGATGGTCTGCTCATCCGCACCCAGCAGGTGCTGGCCAACGGCCCGCACGCCCCGGGTTTTCTGGGCGCGCAGCACGGGTTTCTGCCGCCCTTCCATTTCGACCAGGTCTATTCCGCGCACGGGACCATCATGATCCTGTTCGCGGCCACGCCGATCCTCACCGGGTTTCAGAACATCGTCGTGCCGTTGCAAATCGGCGCGCGCGACATGGCCTTTCCGTACATGAACGCGGTGAGCCTGTGGCTGACCACGGCGGCGGCGGCGCTGGTGATGATCTCACTGTTCGTGGGCGATTTTTCGCAGGCCGGCTGGGTGGGGCTCATCCCACTTACCGAACTGCCTTACTCGCCCGGCACCGGGGTTGATTACTGGATGTGGGCCATTCAGATTTCCTCCGTCGGCACCACACTGAACGCGATCAACATGATCGTGACGATCGTGGATATGCGTGCGCCGGGCATGACCTGGTTCCGCATGCCGGTTTTCTCCTGGACCACGCTCTCCACGAACATCATCGGCCTCACCGCCTTCCCGGTTCTAGGCGTGGCGCTGGCGCTGCTGGGCGCGGACCGTTACCTCGGCACGCATTTCTTTACCGCCGGCATGGGCGGTAACTTGATGCTTTATACCAATCTGTTCTGGATCTGGGGCCACCCCGAGGTTTACTTCCTCATCCTGCCGACCTTCGGCGTGCTTTCAGAGGTTATTCCCACCTTCTCCGAAAAGCCGCTCTTCGGGTATGTGACCATGGTGGCGGCAACCTTCGCCATCGCCGGGATCTCCTGGCTGGTGTGGTTGCATCACTTCTTCACCATGGGCTCCGGGCCGGATATCAACGGCTTCTTCTCCGTTGCCACCATGCTGGTGGGCATCCCCACTGGCGTGAAGGTGTTCAACTGGATGTTCACCCTCTATCGCGGGCGGATCACCTATACGGTGCCGATGCTCTGGGCGATGTTTGGGCTGTTCCTGCTGCTGGTCGGTGGCTTGACCGGCATGATGCTCGCCCTGCCGGCCATCAACTACACGGTGCATGACAGCGTGTTCGTCATCGCGCATTTTCATTGCATGGTGATCATGGTGGTGTGTGCCGGGTTTGCGGGTGTTACCTACTGGTTCCCCAAGCTATTTGGCTTCAGGCTGAATGAAGGCTGGGGCAAGGCCTTCTTCTGGACCTTTGCCCTCGGCACTATCACGGTATTCTCCGCGATGTTCGCATTGGGCTTTGAAGGCGAGACTCGCCGCCTTGAATGGACGTTCAACACTGCCTGGAAGCCGATGCTGGTGATCGAGGAGGTCGGGATGGTCTTGTATGTCATCTCGCTGGCACTGTTTGCGGTCATGCTGGTTGTCTCCATCCGCGACCGTAACAAGGAACGCCTGAGTGCGGACCCGTGGGGTACGGCGCGTACGCTAGAATGGCTGACGCCGACGCCAATTCCGTTTTATAATTTCGCGGTGACGCCGCAGGTGAATACCCGCGATGAGCTGGCCTGGCGCCGCAAATACGGCTTGGATAATAGCAAGCCGGATGCTTACGAAGAAATTCATATGCCAAGCAATTCCGGCTTGCCGGTGATTCTTGGCGCGTGCGCAGGCATTTGGGGGTTCGCGATGATCTGGCGCATCTGGTGGCTGGCGGCCTTGGGGTTGCTGGGCATCGTGGCGATCGTGATCATCCGTTCTTTC
>JAGXAE010000074.1 GCA_018971725.1 Pseudomonadota bacterium
GCTGATAACGATGGGGGAGAGCGATTCACTTGATATGAGCAGTCTAGCAGTCCTTTGGAGTTTGCGGAATCCCCCAATTGACATTTTCACCTGCATAGTCGCCCGCCCGCCGCGGCAGGCCGATTTGGCATAGATCGCGGTCGAAGGCGGGTTTGCCTGGCCTGTGATCGAACCCGTCAGGGCCAATGCTTCACACGTAAACGTCGCCGTCGATCCGATCGGATGTCGCAGCGTATGGGGCGTCACACTCGGAAACTGAGCCTTCTTGATCGCTTTCCTCCAAGTGCTCTTGGTGCCTTGGAAATGGCCATCCCTCCGCTAGGCTGGCAAGGCGAACTCCGAACAGTTGGTTCTTCGATGCCCTTGAGCAGCGCGAAGGAGGCGCTACCGAGCGGACGCAATTAGGGCATTTTGGGCCAGATATAGAAACGATCGAGCATTTTTAAGTGCATTATTTAGGGTAATTCACATACAACCAAAAAATACCGAAGAATACAATTGAAAAAATTTAATGATGTTCAGGCTCATAACCTGAAGGTCCCTGGTTCAAATCCAGGTCCCGCAACCAAGTTTCTAAATAAAATCAAAGAGATAATGCGCCACAGAAAGCGCTAAATAGGCCGAAACAGCCTAGCACATGTTTAACACATGGTCACCCTCCGGTAAAAACCTGACAAGCTACGCGGTTGTAAAACCTTCACCAAGTGCAACCGCCGCTGATTGCCGGGCGCCTTGATCGAGATTTTGCCCGTGTCCGCGGCCCCGTTGGGGAGCGTGCGATGGACGACCATCACGCCTTGTTGGGTGGCAAGCTTCAGCTTTACCGGCGCGGCAATAGCCGCTTCTGGCAGTGCTCGGCCTCGGTGGGGGGCAAGCAATGGCGGGCCACCACCAAACAAGAAAAGTTCACCACCGCGCAGAAGGTAGCCGAGGACTGGTATCTGACGCTGCAAGGCAAGCAGGTGGCTGGCACGCTGGTGACGGAGAAGACCGTCGCCGATGCGGCCGAGAAATTCACCCGCGAATATGAGGTCATCACCGAGGGTGAGCGCTCGCCCAAATGGGTGCAAGGGCATCAGATCCGGCTGCGCCTGCATCTGCTGCCGTTCTTCGGGAAAATGGGCCTGTCCGAGGTGACGCCGGGGGCCGTGCAGGATTACCGGGTACACCGGATCGAGACGGCGACGAAGGCGGGCGCGAAGACGCCGGCGCGTAGTACATTGCATGATGAGGTGGTGACGCTGCGCCTGGTACTGAAGGCGGCGATCCGCCACGGCTGGCTGACTTATCTGCCGGATCTGTCGCCGCCTTATAAGACGCAGGGCAAGATCGTGCATCGGCCCTGGTTCAGTCCGGAGGAATACAAGCAACTTTATACAGCCTCGCGGGACTGGGCGCGTAATCCGCCGCAGCCACAGTACCGGTGGAATGCCGAGCAGATGCACGACTACATCCTGTTCATGGGCAATACCGGGCTACGGCCTGATGAGGCCGGCAATCTCCAGCACCGTGATGTGTCGATCGTGACCGATCATGCCACGGGCCAGACGATTCTGGAGATCGAGGTGCGGGGCAAGCGCGGGGTGGGGTTTTGTAAAAGCACGCCAGGCGCAGTGCGGCCTTATGAGCGGTTGCTGAACCGGCCGAAGCCGACGCGCGGTAAGCAAAAACGCAGCCGGAGCGTGAAGAAGCCGAAGGCGCCGCTACCAGTGGAATTGCCGGAGCCGACCGACAAGGTGTTCCCGCAAGGCGGGCAGTTGAAATTGTTCAACCGGATATTGGCGAAGGCCAAGCTGAAGGCCGATCGAGATGGCAAGCCGCGGACAGCTTACAGCCTGCGGCATACCTATATCTGCCTACGGCTGATGGAGGGGGCGGATATTTATCAGATTGCCAAGAATTGCCGCACCTCCGTTGAGATGATCGAGAAGCATTATGCCGCCCACATCAAGAACACGCTGGACGCTGCCGCCATCAACGTCATGCGCCCGAAAGCTGCAAAGGCAGCGGAGAAGATGGCGAAAGCCGGAGCTGGCGGGAATGGAAAAGGGAAGGGTGGCGGCAAGTCCGGGCAACTGGCGAAGGCGGCTGGCACGGCGCTGGCTATGGATGCGGATTTGGCGCCTGGGACGCTGACTGCGGAAACCAACGGGTAATGCCACACCAGTTTTAGAAGGCCGTAGGGCCGACCAGGCAGCGATCCGCTTGGCGGATCGCCCAGAAGCGCACCCCTTGCGGGTGCGCAATCAGGCCGAAGGGCCTTCTCGCGTAGAACCAATCATGGTGGTTGAGGAATGAGATGCTGGGGCAGCAGAGTAACCTGATTGCCGCCCTGGCGCTTTGCCTGATACATCGCCTCATCGGCATGTCTGAGCAGAGTTTCCGGCTCGGAAAAATCCAGCGGATAGAGGGCGGCGCCGAGGCTGGCGGTGATTTTGTGCTGTTCATCGCCGCCATTGCCGTTATTGCCGATGGCGGCGACGATGCGGTTGAGGATTGACAGGACTTCCTGGGTTGAACGGAGATCCTCGAGGATGACGACGAATTCGTCGCCACCGAAGCGCGCGACCATGTCGATGTCGCGTATCGTGCCTTCAATCGCATGGGCCGCGAGGAGCAGGCGCTGGTCGCCGGCGGCGTGGCCGAGTTCATCATTGATCTGTTTGAAGCCATCGAGGTCGATCACGGCGAGGGCCATTAACGACTGATTCCGGCAGGCGCGCTTTTGGGCGTTGGTAAGGCGGAGCATGAAGGCTCGCCGGTTGGGCAAGCCTGTCAGAGGATCGGTGAGCGACAGGGCCTCGAGCTGCTTCTCCAGAGCCTCCCGGTAGATGGCGGAGCCGGTGAGGGCGGCGAACATCTCGGCAATGGCAAGGCTTGTTGCGCTCGGAGGCGTGGGCTCATGGTGCAGCCAGGCGACGGCGATGGCGCCGGTGAAACCGGCGGGGCCGGGCAGCGGCAGAACCAGATTGGCGCGCAGCCCCGCCGTGACAAAATCCGGCATGGCATCCGCGCTGTTGGGATAATCGGGCGTAAACAGCGCCTGACCCGATGCGAGCGCGCGCCCGACCGTGCCTTGGCTGGCGGAAAAGCTGAATTTGACGATGGGGGTTTGGTTGAGCTGTTCTAGCCCGTGGAACAGCTTGTAGCGCAATTGCTCAGGGCCATCGTAGACGATCAACGCCACGCCGTCGGCGCCCAAGAGGCCGGCCAGGCTTTTGGCCGCAGCGGCGAAGAATTCCGGGAAAGAGAAAATCTTGAGCAGGCCGGTTGTGGCCCGCATGGCGATCTCCCAGCGCTGTCTGTCATCCCAGGTCGACTGATCCATATCCCGCATTGGCTTATGTCCGCGTGGCTCCATTCGATATCCAATATCGTTCCGGCTGCACCATGTGGAGCAGGAGCCGCGCGGAAATCAATGCATTCAAGCGGGTGTGGTGTCTATTGCGTCGGGGGAAGCCTCCTTCCTAGAACGGTCTATATCACACCCGAGGAAAAATACACATTATAGTTTATAAACTTAAAATGTGTAAGCGGGCAATGCATTCCGCATGGATATGCGGCAATTGGTGGGACGGAATTTTGCCCGGCTGCGCAAGGCCAAGGGTCTTACGCAGGAGGAGGTCGAGGCGCGTTCAGGGGTCAGCCAGCAATATTTGAGCAGCCTCGAGCGGGGGCGGCGGAATCCGACAGTGATCACGCTGTATGAATTGGCGCAGGTGCTTGAGGTCAGCGTTGCCGATTTGGTGCGGATGGATGAAGATTGAGTATTAAGGCCGGACAACGTCAGCACCTCATGCGCCTGAGGTAGGACAATCCGGTCAGGTCTCGGGGCGCTGGAAGCGCTGACAGGGGAAAATAACGGGTGATCTTGTGCCGGTTGGGGGCGGGCGCAAGCCCGACCAAATAGCGATCTGCTTGGCGGATCGCCCAGAAGCGCCCCCCTTGCGGGTGCGCAACCAGGGGCTTGGCCCCGCTTAAATGTAGTCACCTGATATTTATCTTCTCAAAACTCTTTGGCGATCAGGGTATCGCACAGAGCTGGTTGTAAAGCGCGATGAGTGCCGCGCCTGACGCCGGGTCCGAAGTCTACAAATTACCAATACTCAGGCCTCTGGCGCACCCCTTGCGGGTGCCGTCCTAAAAATCGCCGTGCCATATTGTGGAAACAGAGCGTATTGGGCCGATCTGCACTTTCGTCGTGAGAGCCGAGCTTTTTAAGGTTGCCCAAGTAAAACCTCGCCATTCCAGTTTGGTCCTGGGGGGATTCGGGCTTCCGGCTGTGTTCCTGGCAGTGCGGATTTGAGGTCTTGCATAGGCACATCGACACTATCTTGCTCATCCACCAAAGTGCCGAGTGGTTTCAGGTGTTCGATTTTTTCAGCGACCACGGTTCCGATCCAGAGCGGTTGTGTATTCCCGGCATCAGTGAGCACCGTGCCAGACGGCCAGACCCGTACAATCAACCGCTGGCCGTGCGGCACATCCTGGCCGGTCTTAATCATCAGCAGAGCTTCCGCGCGGCCATTCTCGAGATGGGGCAACACGGGAAGCGCATCTGCCTTCGCATCTGGTAACAGCCATTCCGCGGACGACGACAAATTCCACGCTACCGGCACCTGCCAGCCATGGGCCAGTAATGCAGCTTTCAGCGGCGGCAACGGCCCTGCCCATTGCAGGATAAACGGTTCCTCGTAATCACCTGTCAGATCGACACGCCATACCGGCATGCTGGCCCATCCGCCATTGCGCCAATCCGTGAGGGACATCTCCCGCACGGGCAAATTGAGCGCGTAGCGCCGCATATCCGCGGCGTGTTTGGTCCCGATCTGCAGCCCGGCGGCCACGAGCAATGCGGCCAGCCCTGCCATCCCGAGGCCGCGGGCGCCAACCTCGCTGCGCGCATGCTGCAAATAAACGATTCCCAGCAATGCCACCCAGGCTACGCCGAACGCCAATCCTGCCGTCACGTCCGAAAGCCAGTGCGCACCGAGATAAAGCCGCGAGAAGGCAATGGCGCCAACCAGTAAGACCGCCCCCAGCGTGACCAGCACGCGGGCGCGCGCTCCCGCCTCCCTGCAAATCAAAACCACCAGAAATCCGTATAGGGCCGTGCTGGCCGTAGCGTGGCCGCTGGGGAAGGAATAGGAGTCCCACCCCGTAAAACCGGTTGAGGGTCTGGCATACTGCAAGGTGATCTTCATCAGAAACGCAAACAGGCTTGCCCCGGCCACCGCGGCAAACCCATAAAAAGCCGCGCGCCACGCACGCCGCCAAACAAGCCAGGCCAGTGTCACCAAAAATACAGGAATGACGACCGCCGCATCACCCAGTTCAGTAATGGCGACCATCACCTGATCGATCGCAGGCGTGCGCAGGGACTGCAGGAAGTGGAAGATCGCGGCATCCGCGCGCACCAGCGGGTCTCCGGCGATAACATCCTGCAGCACGCCGAAGAACAGCCAAAGGCCCCCGATGAGAGCCGCGCCCAGCACCAGCAGGCCTAGCGTTTCTGGCCGCTCCGGGTCGAGCGCCGAGCTGACCAACCGCCGGGCCCAGCCGTCGCCGGCCCCAGCCCATTGCCGCACCGGCCCGCGCAGACGCGCCAGCAGCGCCATAGACCGCCGGATGATCCGCGGCGTCAGCCATACCACCAGCGCCAGTGAAGCCGCCAGAATAAGCGCTAGTACCGCCAGCCGCCCGGCAATTGCGTGCAGTATGCTCAAGGAGGCGCCCAGCGCCATGCCGAACCAGATATGTGCCAGCGCGAACAACGCAGCGGCGCAAACATCGACCACATAGAACCTGACGGCGGACATGCCTGCCATGCCCGCCACCATGGGAATCGCGGCCCGCACGCCAGGCAAAAAGCGAGAAATCAGCACCGCCTTGCTACCATGGCGGGCGAAGAATGCTTCCCCCGCCCCCAGCAGGCCAGGCCGCGCGCGCAGTGGCCACAATCCCATGGCCTGTTGCTTGTAGTGGCGGCCGAACAGATAGGAGAGGCCATCGCCTGTAAGGGCTCCGAAGGCTGTGAACCCGATCAGCGGCCACATCGCCAGCGCGCCGCCTGGCACGAGCGCACCAAGCCCAATGATGATTGCCGTGCCGGGCACTAAGGCGCCGACAACCGGAAACGTCTCCGCGCCAGCGAGCAGAAAGGCCAGGCCATAAGCCAGAAGCCGGTGCGCGGCAGCAAAAGTAATGATGGCGGCAACAAAAGCGTGCAGCAGACCCATGGGCGGGATGTGTCCCTTCATATTTCAGCGAATCGCTCAGCCGTTAACGGGCAAGCAGCGCCCAAGTAGCACGGCCAAGGAGAGTTTCGCCGTTTGCAGTTGCGTGCGTAGTTGTACTCCTCACGCTGACGGTCTCCTGCAGCAATGACGAGATCGGTTTCTGCTCGGGCGTCCAGGCCGCCTGAAACAAAAGCACGACGAGCATGGTCCAGTGCGGTGAGGAACAACACCGGCGTGCTCCGCTCGGCGGTGCGCGGACGTTTTAGCACCTCCGAGCTATCCAGGCCGGGCAGCTTCACATCCCGAATGATCGCGCCGAACTAACCGGCGAGCGCCAAGGCCAGCGCGTCCGCGCCGTTGCCCACCGCGTCCACGGCGTGGCCATCCTCACGCAGCCCCTTGGTGAGGTACTCGATCGTCTTCTGTTCATTTTCGGCCAATAGAAGCTGCATGTCCGTTCTTTTGATAAAGCGTGCCGGTCAATCATAGATCGGGCAAGGCAAACAGGCCAACGATGCCTATTTTTGGTTTATGGACTCGTTCGCTGCAGAAGTCGATCCGGCAATTTCCGCGATCGATACCGTGGCGATTTATGGCCTCGGTTCCGGGCCTGAGAGTGAGAGTTGAGCTGGGCACTTCATGACAGGTTTTAGTCCGGAGGAGAGGCTTCCGGCGCCTGTCATGGAGAAGTGTCGTGGATATCAATGCGTCTGCCGCGGTGGCGGTGGTTGGGGCGAGCGCGGGCCGGGCTGGGCCGGTGGGTTTTAAGGTCGATGTCAGCCGCGGCGAGCGGCTGTGCAGGGTGTCGTCGGAATGGTTCTCGCGGCCCGACGATGAGCGGTTTCTGTCCTTGCCGGAATTATATGGCGCGGTGCGTGGCCGAGCCGAGCGGGCCGAGGCCAGGACGGTGGAAAGCCGGGCGATCCGGATAGAGGCCCGGCGCGACGATGGCGAACGCCTGGCCCTGATTGTGCCGGGGCAGGAGCGGCCGGTGGCGCCAACCCACTGGAGCTTCGGCCAGCTCTGCGGGCTGGTGGGCGCTCCCGCGGGCTATTTGCGCGATCTGCCCGCATCCTTGGCCGGGATCAATCTGCAGCACGGGCTG
Organism: Pseudomonadota bacterium; assembly: GCA_018971725.1. Taxonomy (GTDB): domain Bacteria; phylum Pseudomonadota; class Alphaproteobacteria; order Acetobacterales; family Acetobacteraceae; genus Acidocella. Next base: position 7,345 of record JAGXAE010000074.1, read on the forward strand.
CTCAATCACCGCGCTGAACTGGTCAAAACCCTGGAGACCGATGATGGACGGGTGGAACTGCGTGCTGTCACCGGGCCGGATTATGGGCGCATCTGGGACCATGAACTGGTGGCGGCGGTGATGCGCATTGCAGGCAACGGCACCGGCGACACCAACTGGAAAGTGCCGGGCGTGCTGGATTGGGCAAGTATGACGCATAATCCGTATGTGGATGTGACGAAGGAGACCACCACGCTCTATGCCAGCGACAGGGACGTGTTTTTGTTCCTAGTCGATGACACGCATCCCATCGAGGCGGGGCGGTTGCCCAATGGCGAGCCGGATCTGTTCTTCCGCGGGTTTTATTGCTGGAACAGCGAAGTCGGCTCAAAGACGCTGGGCATCGCCTCCTTCTATCTGCGCGCCGTGTGCGCCAACAGATGCCTCTGGGGCACAGAAAATTTCCAGCAGATCAGCATAAGGCATAGCAAATTCGCGACCCAACGTTTTGCCCATGAAGCCGCCCCGGCATTGCGGCGCTTTGCCACCTCCTCGCCGGCGCCGTTCGTCGCCGGCATCAAAGCGGCGCGGGAACAGATCGTCGCGCGCGCTGACGACGAACGTGAGGGCTTTCTGCGCAAGCGCGGCTTCAGCAAAGGCGAGACGGCCAAGATCATCGCCACCGTGCTGGAGGAGGAGGGTCATCCGCCGGAGAGCGTGTTCGACTTCGTGCAGGGCATCACCGCTCTGGCGCGCTCGCGTCCGCACCAGGATGCCAGGCTGGAGCTGGAGGGCAAAGCCAAGCTGCTGCTCGACCGGGTGGGGTGAGTGGCGCTTGGTCGTTTGAGGGTTGAGATAGGGACGTACGCAAGCCGTGGGCCGGGTTTCCGGTCCACGGCTTTTTTCGTGGGGCTGGGCAGCAAAGGCAGAGGGCGGCTGGGCGCTTGGTGACGGGTAATGGGCGCGGAGAGTGGCTCCGGGCCGCTCGTCATGGAGTTTGTCCCATGGGTAAAACCATGAAACCCGTTCAGAAAATCACGCTGAGCGCCTCGCGCGACATCCCCTTCGACCGGCTGGTGCTGAGTCAGGCCAATGTGCGGCGGGTGAAGGCCGGTGTCTCGATCGAGGAGCTGGCGGCGGATATCGCTCGCCGCACGCTGCTGCAGAGCATCACCGTGCGGCCGGTGCTGGATGACAAGGGGGCCGAGACCGGCCTGTTCGAGATCCCCGCTGGCGGGCGGCGCTACCGGGCGCTGGAATTGCTGGTGCGGCAAAAGCGCCTGGCCAAAAACACCCCTATCCCCTGCATCGTCCGCACCGAGGGAATCGCCGAGGAAGACAGTCTGGCGGAGAATGTGCAGCGCGCGCCCTTACATCCGCTGGATCAGTTCCGGGCGTTTCAGGCGCTGCACGAGAAGGGGCAGAGCGAAGAGGAGATTGCGGCGGTGTTCTTTGTCGCGGTCTCGGTGGTGAAGCAGCGCCTGCGCCTCGCCGCCGTCTCACCCCGGCTGCTCGAGGTTTATACCGAGGACGAGATGACGCTCGACCAGTTGATGGCTTTCTCGGTTAGCCCCGACCATGAGCGCCAGGAGCAGGTCTGGGAGGCCGTGCAGCGCTCCTATAATAAGGAGCCCTACCAGATCCGCCGGTTGCTGACCGAAGGCGCGGTGCGCGCCTCCGACAAGCGGGCGCAATATGCCGGCGAAGAGTATGTCGCGGCGGGCGGGCCGATCATGCGTGATCTGTTCCAGCAGGATGATGGTGGCTGGCTGCAGGATGCCGGGCTTCTAGCACGCGTGGTGGCGGAGAAGCTCGAGCGCGATGCCGATGCCATTCGCGCCGAGGGCTGGAAATGGGTCGAACAGGCCAGCGAGTTCCCCTATGGCCATAATTACGGCCTGCGGCGCATTCCGGGCACGCGCCGTCCGTTGACGGAAGAGGAGATCGCCCAGGTCGAGACGTTACGGGCCGAGGCGGAGCGGATCGAGGAAGAAGCCGCCGCGGCGGATGAAATCTCCGACGATGCTGATACCCGTCTTAATGAGATCGAAGCGGAGATCGACGCGCTGACCCAACGCCCGCCGGTGTACGACCCCGCCGAGATCGCAATGGCGGGCGTGTTTGTCAGCATCGATGGGAGCGGCCAGCTGCGGGTCGAGCGCGGCTATGTCCGGCCCGAGGATGAACCGCTGGTGGTTGAAGAAGCCGATGAGGCGGCCTTGGCAGGTGTGGGCGGCGCGCAGGGGCAGGATGGGTACGGCGCAGAAGATGGCACCGATCCCAGCCGCGCGGATTCCAGAGTGATCGCCGCGCATATTGGCGGCGGGGCAGAACCGGAGGCCGAGCCGGAAGAGGAAGACGGGCTCAAGCCCTTGCCTGATCGGCTGCTGACCGAGCTGACGGCCTATCGCACTCTGGCGCTGCGTGAGGCGCTGGGCAACGAGCCCGGTATCGCCTATCTGGCGCTGCTGCACGCGCTGTGCTTGCGGCTGTTCTATCGCTATGGCGCCGAATCCTGCCTGGAGATCGAGGCAAAGAGCGTGATGTTCGGCGCCCAGGCGCCTGGTTTGGGCGATACGCCCTTGGCAGAACGCGTCGACGCCCGGCACCAGGGCTGGGCGGCGCAATTGCCCGAAGATGCAGCAGAGCTTTGGGATATTCTGTCCGGGTTCGACAGCGATAGCCGCGAGGCCCTGTTCGCGCATTGTGTGGCACTGACGTTGAATGCCACGCATGATGCCTATAACCGCCGCCCCCGCGCCCTGGCGCATGCCGGGCGGCTGGCGGAAATTCTGGGGCTCGATCTGACCGCAGCCGGGTGGGTGCCAAATGTGGACAATTACCTCGGCCGGGTGACGAAAGCCCGCGTCCTCGAGGCCGTACGCGAAGCCAAGGGCGAGCAGGCCGCGCAACGGCTGGAACACCTCAAGAAGGGCGACATGGCCGAAGCCGCCGCGCAGGCGCTGGAAGGCACCGGCTGGCTGCCCGAACCGCTGCGTACGAAAGGCGTGGAAACCATAGTGATGCCGGCAGACGCCGCGGCATTGGCCACGCATGATGCCGCCGTTGATGACAGCGCGGATGTGACC
>JAGXAE010000246.1 GCA_018971725.1 Pseudomonadota bacterium
TTTTTGCCGGACAACAAAGGGGGGGATTGTAATATATTGCATAATCCTAAGCCCTGTCCGCGCGGCAGCCGCGCATGGCTGGGTCATATCCGCCTCTTGCCCGTGCCGGGGGGCAATGCCATGTCTTGCGGCATGACAGAGCATAACGATCCGGTGGGCTGGCATGGCACCACCATTTTGTCCGTTCGCCGCAATGGCCAGGTCGTCGTGGCCGGAGACGGGCAGGTATCGCTTGGCAACACGGTTGTAAAGGGCAACGCGCGCAAGGTGCGGCGTATCGGTAATGGGCAGGTGATCGCCGGCTTCGCCGGGGCCACGGCTGATGCCTTCACCCTTTTGGAACGGCTGGAAGCAAAGCTGGAGCGGTTTCCCGCACAGCTTGAACGCGCTTGCGTGGAGCTGGCCAAGGACTGGCGGACGGACCGCTACCTGCGCCGGCTGGAGGCGATGCTGATTGTCGCGGATAAAGACCGTGGCTTCACCATCACCGGCAATGGCGACGTGCTGGAGCCAGCCGATGGCATCATCGCCATCGGCTCCGGTGGCAATTACGCGCTTTCCGCCGCCCGCGCCCTCATTACGGTGCCGGACCTCACGGCCGAGGACATCGCCCGCCGGGCGATGAAGATCGCCGCTGATATCTGCATCTACACCAACGAAAACCTGGTTGTTGAAACAATTTAAATATGGATAGCCCCGTTTATTCTCCCCGCGAGATCGTCTCCGAGCTCGACCGCTTCATCATCGGCCAGAACGATGCCAAGCGCGCCGTGGCCATCGCTTTGCGCAACCGCTGGCGCCGGCAGCAATTGCCGGAGGAGCTGCGCGACGAGGTGGTGCCGAAAAACATCCTGATGATCGGGCCGACCGGCTGCGGCAAAACCGAGATCGCCCGCCGCCTCGCCAAGCTGGCCCAGGCGCCATTTCTTAAAGTGGAAGCCACGAAGTTCACCGAAGTCGGCTATGTCGGCCGCGATGTGGAATCTATTGTGCGTGACCTCGTTGAAGCCTCCATCACCATGTTGCGTGAGCAGAACCGCAAGAGCGTTGAAGCGAAAGCGGAACTGAATGCTGAGGAACGTCTCATCACCGCACTGGTGGGCGAGGGTGCTTCCGCCGACACGCGGGTGAAATTCCGCCGCATGCTCCGCGCTGGCGAGCTTGAGGACAAGGAGATCGAGATTGCGATCACCGAATCCCAAGGTACGCCCATCGGCATGATGGACATGCCCGGTATGCCCCCCGGCTCAGGCGCCATCAACCTGGGCGACATGATGAAGAACATGTTCGGCCGCCAGCCGCAGAAAAAGAAGATGCTGGTGCCGGATGCCCGCCGCGCCCTGGCGCGGGAGGAAGCCGACAAGCTGCTGGACACCGATGCCCTCACGAAGGATGCCGTTGCCCATGCCGAGCAGAACGGCATCGTGTTTCTCGATGAGATCGACAAGATCTGCGCCCATACCGAGGGCGGTTATCGCGGCGGCGATGTCTCGCGTGAAGGTGTGCAGCGCGATTTGCTGCCGCTGATCGAGGGCACTACCGTCTCCACCAAATACGGCCCGGTGAAGACCGACTACATCCTCTTCATCGCCTCCGGCGCCTTCCATGTGGCCAAGCCGTCTGATCTGCTGCCGGAATTACAGGGCCGCCTGCCCATCCGCGTGGAGCTGAATTCGCTTTCGCGCGATGACTTCAGGCGCATCCTCACGGATACCGAACATTCGCTGCTCAAGCAGTATGTGGCGCTGCTGGGCACGGAAAACGTGAACCTGGAATTCGCGGATGATTCCGTGGACGCCATCGCTTCCTTGGCTTTCGATATCAACGAACGTGTCGAGAATATCGGTGCCAGGCGTCTCGCCACCGTTATTGAACGGCTGCTGGAGGAAATCTCCTTCTCCGCCACCGACCGTTCAGGCGAGAAGATCACCATCGACGCGCCTTATGTGAATGAGCGTGTGGCGCCATTGGCTTCCAAG
>JAGXAE010000075.1 GCA_018971725.1 Pseudomonadota bacterium
GCCACCGCATCAAGAAGCTTCATGCGCCGATATACCGCCGCTTATAGCGGCGCCCCAAAGAGGTGAGGATTTCATAGCCGATGGTTCCGGCTTCCTGCGCCAGCTCATCCGCGCCATGCCGCGTATCAAGCAGAACCAGCATGTCGCCGGGATTGGCCGGCACATCGGTGACATCGAAAGTGACGAGATCCATTGAGACCCGGCCTACCAGGGGAACGGGGGTATCGTCAAAAATAGCGGTGCCACGGTTGGTATGCGTGCGGTGCAGCCCATCGGCATAGCCCACGCCCAGGGTCGCGATCCGGCTGGGGCGCTGGGCGGTCCATAACCCGCCATAACCCACGCTCTCACCAGGTGCGAGATCACGGATTTGCAGGATCGGCGCGCTCAGCCGCACCACGGGCAGCATGGGGCGCGGCTGGGCCGGGCTGGTGTTCAGCCCGTACAAAGCGGCACCGGGGCGGGTAAGGTCGAAGTGGAAATCCGCTCCAAGGAAAGACCCCGGCGAATTGGCGATGCTGCGCTTCGCCCCCGGAAACGCCGCCACCATCGCCAGAAACGCGGCAAGCTGCCGCTGGTTGCGCTCATCCTCCGGCGCTTCCCCGGCAATGAGATGCGTCATCACCGTATCCACGGCGATGCCCTCCAGAAGCGCGCGGTCGTCGCGCAACGCCGCGCACGCTTGTGCTGGCAAAGCCAAGCGGTTCAGCCCGGTTTCCAGATGCAGAAAGGCAGGTAATCTACGCTCCAGCCGCACCGCGGCCGCGCGCCAGAGCGCGATTTCCTCCAGCGAGCAGAGCACCGGCATAATGTCATGCGCGATGAAATCCGCCGCCGCATGCGGCTCCAGCCCGTTCAACGCCAAAATCCGCGCGCCGGGCAATAGCGGCCGCAACGCCACTGCCTCCGCCAAATGCGCGGTGAAGAAGGTTTTGCACCCCGCCTCGGCCAGCACCGGCGCCACCTGCGCCGCCCCCAGCCCATAGGCATCGGCCTTCACCACGGCGGCGGTCTCGCCTTGGTTCAACCCGGCGAGAAAACGCCAGTTATCGGCAATCGCGCCAAGGTCGATGTCGAGAAACGCGGTCAAAGCGTCAGGTCATTCATGAAACGTGTCGAGATCGGCAAAGCGGGTGAACTCGCCCTCGAAGAACAAATCGATCTTACCCGTAGGGCCGTGGCGCTGCTTGGCGATAATCAGCTCAGCCTTCTGATAGACGGTCTGCATATCCGCCTTCCATTTCTCATGCGCTTCCTGAAACTTGTCGTCGCGCTCAAAACTCGTGACCTTCGGCTCACGCTGCGCCAGGTAATATTCGTCACGGTACACGAACATCACCATATCCGCATCCTGCTCGATGGAGCCTGATTCACGAAGATCCGAAAGCTGCGGGCGCTTGTCATCACGGGATTCCACGGAACGCGAGAGCTGGGAAAGCGCGATCACCGGCACCGCCAATTCCTTCGCGATGGCCTTCAGCCCCTGGGTGATCTGGCTGATCTCCAGCACGCGGCTTTCCGGGCGGGTGCCCAGCGCCGGGCGCATCAGCTGCAAATAATCCACGATCACCAGCCCCAGCCCTTGCGTGCGCTGCAAGCGGCGGCAGCGGGTGCGCAATGCTGAGAGCGTGATAGCAGGGGTATCGTCGATCACCAGCGGAATATCCGCGATCTCGCGGGACACACGCACAAACGTATCGAAATCCCGCGTGGAGATTTCACCGCGCCGGATTTTATCGCCCGAAACCCTCGCCTCTTCGGCCAATAGACGGGTGGCAAGCTGATCCGCGCTCATTTCCAGCGAGAAAATCGCCACACATTCCTTGGCAAGCGCATTGGGGTTTTCGGCCCGGGCATTGGCCAGCATCGCTTTGGCCGCGCCAAAAGCCACCTTGGTGGCCAGCGCGGTCTTGCCCATGCCGGGGCGTCCGGCCAGAATCACGAGGTCCGATTTATGCAGCCCGCCAGTGCGCTTGTTCAGGTCCCGCAACCCGGTATCCAGCCCGGAAACCGAACCCTGGTTGCGGAACGCCTTCTCCGCCATGTCGATGGCCTGGATCAGCGCATCGTGGAAAGAAATGCCCTTGCCCTCGGCGCCGCCCTTGGTGGCGAGGTTGAACAGCGCCTGCTCCGAGCGTTCGATCTGCGCCCGGCCATCCACCTCGGCTTCAGACGCATAGGCGTCGTTCACCATCACCTCACCAATATCGATGAGCTGGCGGCGCAGCCAGGCATCGTGGATCAGCCGCCCGTAATCCCCCGCATTAATAATGCCCACCATCGCGGAGAGCAGTTGGGCGAGATAGGCGGTGCCGCCCACCTCCTCCAGCATGCCGGAATGCTCCAATTCGGCACGCAGCGTGATGGGGTCCGCCACCATGTTCTGCTCGCAGCGCCGGGCGATGGCCTGGAAGATGCGGCCATGAATCGGGTCCGCGAAATGCTCCGGCGCCAGAAAGTCGGAAACCCTCTCAAACGCCTTGTTGTTGGCCAGCAGCGCGCCCAGCAGCGCCTGCTCGGCCTGGGCATTGCTGGGGGGAAAACGCTGGGAATGGCCGGAGCCCGGTTGGTCGAAAGAGTCCATGCGCCCGGTTCATAGCCCAGTTCACCAGTTCCTCGCCAGGGATGGGCCGCGGATACTACCCGCCCTGCCGGTGTATATCGGGGACAACAAGAGATTGAGCGTTTGGGCGCCCCCTTTCGCGCCGCCAGCCAGGCGCTTAATCCCGGTTGGCCTCCGCGTCCCGCACTTTCGCCAAACGTCGTTGATGGCGCGACGCCTCGCTGAACCTGGCGGCCAGAAACGCGTCGATGAGTTCCAGGGCGAGCGACGGCCCAGTTATTCTGGCCCCCAGGCAGATCACGTTCATGTCGTCATCCTCAACCCCCTGATGGGCGGAGAACCCATCCTGGATGAGTGCCGCGCGCACGCCCCGCACTTTATTAGCGGCAATGGACGCACCCACACCGCTGCCGCAAAGCGCCACCCCGCGCTCAACCCTGCCAGTAGCAACAGCCCTGGCCAAGGGAATGACAAAATCCGGATAATCATCGGCGGAATCCATTTGATGCGCACCGAAATCCTCAACCTCATGGCCTTTGCGCCGCAAGAACGCGGCAACCTCGGCCTTTAAAGGAAAGCCGCCATGATCTGTCGCGATTCCAATTCGCATCCCCATTCTCCTCGCAGCGAATTTGGGAGCGCGCCGTCCAATCTCAAGACGCTGCTTGGAACAACCTGTCCGGCACCAGCAGAATCTTGCCTGTATGCCCCGCGCGCTCCATGGTCGCATGCGCTTCCGCAGCCGCCGAAAGTGGCAGCACCAGTTGCGTCACCGGCTTCACGGCGCCTGACTCAAGCAGCGGCCAGACATGCTCCCGCAGCTCCCGCGCCACCCGCGCCTTGAAATCCGCGGGCCTGCTGCGCAGCGTGGAGCCGGTATAAACCAGCCGCTTGAGCATCACCGGCATCAGATTGATTTCCACCTTGGCACCCAACGCGAAAGCAATCTGCACGATGCGCCCGCCCGGCGAAGCCGCCTTGATGTTCCGTTCAATGTAGGGCCCACCAACAATATCCAGAATCACATCGGCACCGCCCGCCTCCTTGCGAACGATCTCGACGAAATCCTCCGTCTCGTAGTTGATCACGCGGTCCGCCCCCAGCTCACGGCAGAGATCGCACCGCGCCGCCGGACTGTCCGTCGCGAACACCTTGGCGCCAAAGGCATGGCCAAGCTGGATGGCGGTGGTGCCAATGCCGCCTGCCCCGCCATGCACAAGCAATGTCTCGCCTTTCTTCAGCCCCGCGCCGATGAAAATATTGCTCCATACGGTGAAAAAGGTTTCCGGTAACCCGGCGGCGTCACGCAGACTCATACCTTTGGGAATGGGCAGGCAATGCCTTGCATCAACCGCGCAGTAATCGGCATAGCCGCCACCATTGGTCAGCGCCGTCACGCTATCTCCCACGCGCCAGTCGCTCACACCCTCACCAACCGCGACGATCTTACCCGCGACTTCAAGGCCAAGCAGGTCCGACGCACCAGCCGGCGGCGGATACAGGCCCTTGCGCTGCATCATATCGGGGCCGTTCACTCCGGCCGCAGCAACTTCTATCAGCACCTCGCCCGTGCCGGCCGTAGGGGTTGGGCGACGGCCAAGGCTCAAAATCTCCGGCCCGCCAGCCCCTCGCGCCTCGGCCACATCCATTTCGCTTGGCAAGGACGCCATCCCCTTCTCCTCATTTCGCATCAAAAATCCAACCCGCGCCTACCAATCCATCGCGGGCCACGCTCGTCCTCAAAATGGACCCAAGGGTCAAATGATGCAACCTTTCGGGCCACTTCCCGGCAGGCGGCTTGCAACCCGCCCGGTACAGCCAGATATAAACCCGAGACTGGCGACAACCATGCGCCACCCCCTGCACCTGAAGGGAAAACCATGAAGCTGCTGAACCTGTCCTCCGGCCCAATGCGGCTGGAAATCGCACCCGAGACCGGCGGCGCGATCTTCGCCTGGCACCATGGCGCCAAAGGGCTGCTGCGGGACGATGTGCCGGGAACCAATGTCGGCATCCCCGCCCGGCAGCTTGCCTCCTTCCCGCTCATCCCCTTCTCCAACCGCATCGCGCGCGGGCATTTCAAATTCGATGGCGTGGACTACACCCTGCCGCGCGACATGAAGGAAACGCGCCACGCCATGCACGGCAACGCGCTTTACGCCGCCTGGGATATTGCCGAATCAACAACCTCCCGCGTGGCGCTGCGCCTGCCCTACACACCAAACCGGCAGGACATGCCTTTCTTTCCCTTCGCCTACGAAGCCGAACAGGTTTACGAGGTAACGGACACCGCATTACGTATTGGCTTAAGCCTCCGTAATACCGATACGCGGCGTTTCCCCGCCGGGTTCGGGCATCATCTCTACTTCCCCCGCCAGAGCGAAACGTTCATGAAATTCACCGCCGGGCAAATGTGGGAAAACGGCGATGACGGCCTACCCTCGACCCCCACCACGCAATACCGCGCAGCACTGGTGCAAGGCTACAAGCTGGACGCCATGGCCTTTGACAATTGCTTCGAGGGCTGGACCGGCGAAAGCCTGCTCTCCTTCCCGCAGGCAGGCCACAGCCTGCACATCAAAGCCAGTCCGGTATTTGGCCATTGCGTGTTGTACACCCCGCCGGGCAAGCCCTTCTTCGCCTTCGAACCGGTTACGAACTTGAACGACGCGGTGAACCGCATGACGGAAACTAATAGCCAAGGCCTAGTGATTCTGGAACCAGGAGAGGAGATGACAGGCGAAATCGAATTGCGCTATTTAGCCTTGTAAGCTCACCCGCATTTCGACCAGCCGCAGTGCAGGCAACTTAAACAACCCGCCTCGCGCACCAGGCCGGGCTGGCTGCATTTCGGGCACAGGCTCCCTAAAGGCGAAGCGTCGGCCTGCATCTTTTTGTCTTTCACCGGCAGCTTGTTGTCTTCCATCACCAAAAATCCGGTCTCGATCATGTGGCGCTCGATCACGTCGCCAATCGCCGCCACCAGAGAGGGCACATAGCGCCCTTGCGCCCATTGCCCGCCCCTCGGGTCGAAAACCTGCTTGAGTTCCTCGGCGACAAACGCAACCTCGCCACCGCGGCGGAAAACCGCCGAGATCATCCGGGTCAACGCCACAACCCAGGCGTAATGCTCCAGATTTTTCGAGTTCACGAAAATCTCAAACGGCCGGCGCACGCCATCCTGCTCGATATCGTTGATCGTCACATACATGGCGTGCTCGCTATCCGGCCAGCGCAGCTTGTAAGTGGCGCCCAGCAGCCTGTCGGCCCGCACCAGCAATTCCGGGCCATACTCCTCGCCGCGCGGCTTGGGTGCCACCTGCTTCTCACCTGCAGCCAGTGTAACTTCCAGCACCGATCCTGTCACGTCATTCGGCCGGTAGGTGGTGCAGCCCTTGCAGCCGCTGCGATACGCGTCGAGATACACCTCCTGGAACGCCTCAAAACTAATATCGGCTGGCACATTCACGGTTTTTGAAATCGCGCTGTCCACATGGCGCTGCACGGCGGCCTGCATGCGCACATGCTCGGCCGGCGTCAAATCCTGCGCGGTCACGAAATATTCAGGCAGCGCCACGGACTCCCCAAACTTTGCGCGCCATAGCCGCAGCGCGTAATCGGTCACCTCCTCCTCGCGGCGGGTGCCGTCGCGCTGCAAAACCTTGCGCGTATAGGCCAGCGCGAACACCGGCTCCACACCGGAAGACACATTATCCGCCACCAGCGAGATCGTGCCCGTGGGCGCGATCGAGGTCAGCAGTGCGTTGCGGATGCCGTGCTGGCCAATCGCATCGCGTACATCGTCGTCCAGCGCGCGTACCGTCTCGCCCGCCAGATATTTCGCGCGGTCGAACAGCGGAAATGCGCCTTTTTCCGCTGCAAGTTTCGCGGAGGCCAGATACGCCGCCCGCTCCACCTGCCGCGCCCATTCCTTGGCCTGCGCTGCCGCTTCCACAGAACCATAGCGCAGCCCGCACATCATCAACGCATCGGCAAGCCCGGTCATGCCAAGGCCGATGCGCCGTTTCGCATCCGCCTCTTTGCGTTGCTGCTCCAGCGGAAAACCGGAGGCGTCGATGGTGTTGTCCATCATACGGATGGCGGTACCCACCAGCGCCGCCAATTCCGCCTCGTCGACCTCCGCCTCGCCGGTAAACGGTTCGCGCACCAGCCGCGCCAGATTGATGGAACCCAGCAAACACGCGCCATACGGCGGCAACGGCTGCTCGCCGCAGGGGTTGGTGGCGTGGATGGTTTCGCAATAATACAGATTATTGCGCGCATTTATCCGGTCGATAAAAATTACCCCCGGCTCGGCATATTCGTAAGTCGCGCGGGTAATCCTGTCCCACAGCTCGCGGGCGCGTAAGCTGCGGTAAACCTGGCCATTGAATTTCAAGTCCCAGGCGGTATCCAGCTCCACCGCCTTCATGAAATCATCCGTCACCAGCACGGAAAGATTGAAATTGCGCAAGCGGCCTTTCTCGCGCTTGGCCGCAATGAACTCCTCGATATCCGGGTGGTCGCAGCGCATTGTCGCCATCATCGCGCCGCGCCGCGCACCGGCGGACATGATGGTGCGGCACATCGAATCCCACACATCCATGAAGGAAAGCGGACCGGAGGCATCCGCGCCCACGCCGCGCACGGGCGCCCCCTTCGGCCGCAGCGATGAGAAATCATACCCGATTCCGCCGCCCTGCTGCATGGTCAGCGCCGCCTCACGCAGATGCGCGAAAATCTGGCCGAGATCGTCCTCGATATCGCCCATCACGAAACAGTTGAACAACGTCACGCGCCGCGCCGTACCGGCACCGGAGAGAATGCGTCCGGCGGGGATGAAGCGAAAATTCTCCAAGGCCTCATAAAACGGTGCTTCCCATTTCGCGGGCTCAGCCTCCACCTCGGCCAAGGCATGCGCCACGCGCCGCCACATATCCTCCACGCTGCCATCCACCGGCGTGCCCGCGTCGTCCTTCAGCCGGTATTTCGCATCCCAAATCTGCGCGGAAATCGGCGCCATCGTCTCCAGAACAGAGGGGTGGGAGCCGTGAAAATCCGCTTGAATGTCCATCTCGTCTTCCTTGGTCTGCGGGCCGGCCGCCAGGGCGGAGACTCGGTCCGGTCGCAATCATACCAAGCGTCCGCCCGCGCCGCCACCAAGTTTCAGGGGTGAAATTGCACGGCCAGGGCGCAAAGCCCGGCGGTTTCGGCCAAAACCTGCACAGAACCCAGAACATCACCGGTAAAGCCGCCAATCTGCCGCTTCGCCAACACGCAAACACCAACCGCCGCCAACGCCATCACCGCCACCACCGGCAAACTTGGCAGAAGCAGCAATGCCGCCACCCCCGCCAACATCAGCCCCGCCAGGGCCGAGCCCAGCGCCAGCTGGCTTCCCACCGCCTGCCCCAAACCATCCTCCCGTGCCGGCGGCAGGGCCAGCATCACAACCGGCAAAAGCGCACGGCTCAACGCCCCAATCGCCGCCAGCCGCATCACCATGCCAAGCGCTGGCAACGCCGCCAGGCACGCCACCCGCAGCCCCAACACCAGCACCAACGCGACAACGCCATAGCTGCCTGTCCGGCTGTCGCGCATAATCTCCAGCTTGTGCGCCTTGTCGCGCCCACCGCCAAACCCGTCCGCCAGATCCGCCAGCCCGTCCTCGTGCATCGCCCCGGTAAGCCCCGCGCTGGCGCCCACCGCCAGCAACGCCGCCGCCAAGGGTGGCAGCCCGCCCCACGCCGTCAGCCCAAACACCAGCCCTGAAACCGCGCCCACCGCCAGCCCAACCAGCGGGTATGCCCACACCGCGTCCGCCATGGCCGGCGGCACATCCATCCGCCCCATTGGCAAGCGGCTTAGCAGCATAAAGGCCAGCCGCGCCTCATCCCAGCGGCGGCGAGCTTGTCTCATGCTCCGGAAACACCAGCCTCAGCGAAGGTGGACATGCCGTTATGCGCCTCCAGCGCCGCACGCACCACGCCCAACGCCACGGCCGCACCGCTGCCTTCGCCCAGGCGCATGCCCAGCGCCAGCAGCGGGTCTTTGCCGATCTTTTCCAGCAGCCGCGCATGGCCGGGTTCAGCCCCTTTATGCGCGGCCAGGCAATGCGCCAGCGCACCCACGCCCAAAGCTTCCAGCACGGCGGCAGCGGCGGTGCAGATAAACCCGTCCAGCAACACGGGAATCCGGTGCATCCGCGCCACCAGAATGGCCCCGCACAAAGCCGCCTGCTCGCGTCCGCCAAAGGCCGCCAGCACCAGAAGCGGGTCTTGCAGCGCCGCCACGTGCCGCGCCAACCCAGCCTCTATCGCCGCCACCTTCCGCGCCATGCCCGCCGCGTCCGCGCCCGTTCCGGGCCCCACCCAATCCGCTGCGGAGCCACCAAAAAGGGCCGCCGCCAAGGCCGCCGCCACGGTGGAATTGCCAATGCCCATCTCGCCCAGCAGCAATATATCCGCCTGCGGATTCACGGCGGCAGCGCCCTGCGCCATCGCGTCCAGCACCTCGGCCTCGCTCATCGCCGGGCCTTGCGTGAAATCGCCCGTCGGGCGCTCCAACTCCAGCGCCAGCACCGAAAGCACCGCCCCGCTGGCCCGGCAGAGCTGGTTGATTGCCGCGCCACCTGCCTTAAAATTCGCCACCATCTGCGCGGTGACTTCCTGCGGATACGGGTTCACCCCCTGCGCGCACACGCCATGATTCCCCGCGAACACCAGCGCCTGCGCGTAGCCGATCCACGGGCGCTCCGCCTTGCGCCAACCCGCCATGAACACCGCCACATCCTCCAGCCGGCCCAGTGAGCCAGGCGGCTTGGTGAGCTGCCCCTGGCGGGCCATGGCGGCGGTGCCAGCCTTTTCGTCAAACGCCGGCAAAGCGCGCAAACCGGCGCGCAGCGCGGCGAAAGAAGCAGCAGGAAACAAGGAATCGCTCATCATCGTCCAATCATTACTTTACACGCATCGGATAGCCGGAAACGACGAACTGCACCTCATCCGCCAGCGCGGCAATGCCCTGGTTCAGCCGCCCCGCCTCATCGCGGAACCGCCGGGCAAGCGCATTGTCCGGCACAATGCCCATGCCGACTTCATTGCTCACGAACAACACGGGCGCGGCTTGGTGGCGGGCCACGGCCAAAAGCCGCGCGGTTTCTTCCGCCACGTTCATGTCCGCGAGCATTAAATTGGAAAGCCACAGGGTGAGGCAATCCACCAGCCTTGCCCCCGCGCCATCAGTCGCCTCCAAGGCGCCGGGCAGATCCAGCGGCACTTCCGCCACCTTCCAATCCGGCCCGCGCCGGGCGCGATGCGCCGCGATTCGCGCCGCCATCTCCGCATCGCCCGCCTCGGCGGTGGCGATATAATGCGGCGCACCGGGCATGGCCAGCGCCCTGCCCTCGGCATAAAAGCTTTTGCCGGAGCGCGCCCCGCCAGTGATGAGTATGACCATGGCTTCTTCCCAGGCCCATACCAATCATCTTTCTGCAGGGTTGAAAAGGCTGAGCAGCCCTTCAAAACCGTCTCGGCTTGGCCCAAAATCCTGCCATGGCCGCTTCGTCCCCCGCTCGCCTGCTGCTCATCCGCCATGCGCGTTCAACCGCCGCCGGGCGCCTGGCCGGGCGGCTGGATGTGCCGGCCACGCTGCCCGCCGCTGCCGCCTTGGCCCAGGCGCGCGGGCAGCTCGCTTGCCTGCTGCCCGGCTCCTGCAACCTGTTCAGCAGCCCCGCCTTGCGCTGCCGCCAAACCGCCGAGGCCCTGCTGCCTGATACGGCCATAACCGAGGATTCCCGCCTCTGGGAGCAGCATTTCGGC
>JAGXAE010000247.1 GCA_018971725.1 Pseudomonadota bacterium
CTTGGAAGCCAATGGCGCCACACGCTCATTCACATAAGGCGCGTCGATGGTGATCTTCTCGCCTGAACGGTCGGTGGCGGAGAAGGAGATTTCCTCCAGCAGCCGTTCAATAACGGTGGCGAGACGCCTGGCACCGATATTCTCTACACGTTCGTTGATATCGAAGGCCAAGGAAGCGATGGCGTCCACGGAATCATCCGCGAATTCCAGGTTCACGTTTTCCGTGCCCAGCAGCGCCACATACTGCTTGAGCAGCGAATGTTCGGTATCCGTGAGGATGCGCTTGAAGTCATCGCGCGAAAGCGAATTCAGCTCCACGCGGATGGGCAGCCGACCTTGCAGCTCCGGCAGCAGATCCGCAGGCTTGGCGACATGGAAGGCGCCGGAGGCGATGAAGAGGATATAGTCGGTCTTCACCGGGCCGTATTTGGTGGAGACGGTAGTGCCCTCGATCAGCGGCAGCAGATCGCGCTGCACACCTTCACGCGAGACATCGCCGCCGCGATAGCCGCCCTCGGTATGGGCGCAGATCTTGTCGATCTCATCCAGAAACACGATGCCGTTCTGCTCGGCATGGGCAACGGCGTCCTTGGTGAGGGCATCGGTATCCAGCAGCTTGTCGGCTTCCTCGCGCGCCAGGGCCTTGCGGGCATCCGGCACCAGCATCTTCTTTTTATGCGCCTGGCGGCCGAACATGTTTTTCATCATGTCGCCCAGGTTGATGGCGCCCGAGCCGGGGGGCATACCGGGAATATCCATCATGCCAATGGGCGTGCCCTGGGATTCGCTAATCGCGACTTCGATCTCCTTGTCCTCAAGCTCGCCAGCGCGGAGCATGCGGCGGAATTTCACCCGCGTATCGGCGGACGCGCCATCGCCCACCAGCGCGGTGATAAGGCGCTCCTCGGCACTCAGTTCCGCTTTCGCTTCAACGCTCTTGCGGTTCTGCTCGCGCAGCATGGTGATGGAGGCTTCAACGAGGTCACGCACGATGGATTCGACATCGCGCCCGACATAGCCGACTTCGGTGAACTTCGTGGCTTCCACTTTAAGAAATGGCGCCTGGGCCAGCTTGGCGAGGCGGCGGGCGATCTCGGTTTTGCCGCAGCCGGTGGGGCCGATCATCAGGATGTTTTTCGGCACCACCTCGTCGCGCAGTTCCTCCGGCAATTGCTGCCGGCGCCAGCGGTTGCGCAAAGCGATGGCCACGGCGCGTTTGGCGTCGTTCTGGCCAATGATGAAGCGGTCGAGCTCGGAGACGATCTCGCGGGGAGAATAAACGGGGCTATCCATATTTAAATTGTTTCAACAACCAGGTTTTCGTTGGTGTAGATGCAGATATCAGCGGCGATCTTCATCGCCCGGCGGGCGATCTCCTCGGCCGTGAGGTCCGGCACCGTGATAAGCGCGCGGGCGGCGGAAAGCGCGTAATTGCCACCGGAGCCGATGGCGATGATGCCATCGGATGGTTCCAGCACATCGCCATTGCCGGTGATGGTGAAGCCACGGTCTTTATCCGCGACAATCAGCATCGCCTCCAGCCGCCGCAGGTAACGGTCTGTCCGCCAGTCCTTTGCCAGTTCCACACAGGCGCGTTCAAGCTGTGCGGGGAAACGTTCCAACTTCGCTTCGAGCCGTTCCAGAAGAGTGAAGGCATCCGCCGTGGCCCCGGCGAACCCCGTGATCACCTGCCCATTGCCAATCCGCCGCACCTTGCGCGCGTTGCCCTTTACAACCGTGTTGCCAAGCGATACCTGCCCGTCTCCGGCCACGACGACCTGGCCATTGCGGCGAACGGACAAAATGGTGGTGCCATGCCAGCCCACCGGATCGTAATGCTCTGTCATGCCGCAAGACATGGCATTGCCCCCCGGCACGGGCAAGAGGCGGATATGACCCAGCCATGCGCGGCTGCCGCGCGGACAGGGCTTAGGATTATGCAATATATTACAATCCCCCCCTTTGTTGTCCGGCAAAAA
>JAGXAE010000004.1 GCA_018971725.1 Pseudomonadota bacterium
CAAACGGATATCTTCAAGCTGAGGTACATTGCCGTCATGCACATGAAGTAGAGACCGAAGGTCGATTTTATTTGCCATAGAATAGCTAAGTACCGGCACCTGATAAGAGCGTAACATTGTGAGGTCTGATGCCTCAGGTGCTAGGAACGGCGAAGTTTTTGATAAAAATAGCCTCCCAGCTTCAGGACAAGTTATGTTTCAAGCAGATGATTTTCTCTGCGGCACAAGTTAGATTTATTAGACCCTATATGCCTTGTAAGCAATGCAGCAGAGTATGGAACTGCAAAACTAGCTTGAACAGGGTCACTGCATATGGAGAATCTGTAGCTTTTATCGGCAAATCTTTTAGATTGATACTCGAACGTCTCCAGTCGCGGGTAGGTGACCTGAGGTAGAAAATCAGATAGCATCCTGAATTTTGCCTTTGTAATCCCTTTCATAAATCCCGATATAAACTGTTCTCCGGGAATAAGGAAAAACGATGAATCAACGCAAAATACTCTCCAAGGCATTCAGTCATAGACCGCATTCGAAACGAATCCTTTCTTCGAAAGGATATGCACAGGAAGAATTATTTATCGAAGACGGATGGGTATTTCGTGAGCATCACGGTAAGCATGTAGCGTGCATCTGCCGAGGTGAAAAGATAGATGAGTTCTTCGCAATTTCTTAGATTACCTGAAACGGAGGCTGAGGCAAGCCATGTCCGCTGTCCCTTTTTGAGCGACCAGTGTGTTATCTTGCAATAGAAGTAATATTGCCCGTCAAATTGAGGCTCCCAGAGCGGCTGCTTTCGGGAAATACCCCTGATCCCAGAAATGACCATCATGGGCGCTGAGCCGTTGCAGGCCAACGCCGGCGGATGACCGGTCTTGGTATTCCCGTCGCGGCCTCCCTATGGCCGGGTAGGGTCGCATCCGGTCGTTTAATAGCGTGCGTGTCTAGATAGAAAAAATTAGTTATACTACTATTGGTTAATACAATGCCACTGAGGCGGAGAAGCCTGTGCCCTTACGTGAGAGCTTTGAGAGGATACTCAACGAGTACACTGTGGCCAGTCAAGAAAATTTTGTGCGACACAAGCTTGCGAACTTTATACGCAGTAATCTCCGCGATGATGTGGCATTTGCCATCGGTGAAAGCGATCGCCTGCTAATTAAAGGCAGTGCTGGCCAAGGCACTTGGGCTCGCGGCCCGTGGGTAGGCATTTTTGATAAGCTTGTTACGTCGAGTGCTCAGAACGGCTACTATCCGGTCTATCTGTTCCGTGAAGATATGACGGGCCTCTATCTGAGCCTCAATCAGGGGATGACTGAGGCGAAAAAGCTTTATAAAGCGGATGCCAAGACTGCCCTGAAATCACGAGCTGCCCATTTTCGAGCCATGCTTGGAAAAGAAATTCATGACTACCCAGAGCTCAATATCGATTTGCGGTCTTCTGACTCGACTAATGACACAGCTTTCTACGAAGCCGGAAACATATGTGCCAAGTTATACCCCCTGGGACATCTTCCGAACGAGACTCAGCTAGTGTCGGACCTCCTCAACATGATTCAGCTCTATGATCTCCTCATTCAGGGAGAGACCAATAGTGGAGTAAGCAATACGACTAAGGAAGGCGACGAGCCCTCAGAAATGACGTACGAGGACGCCACCCGCTTTCGTATGCACAAGCGCATCGAACGTAACGCAAGCTTAGCTAAATCCGTCAAAAAGCTTCACGGCTATATTTGCCAAGTATGCGATATCGATTTTGAAATTATCTATGGAGAAATTGGTAAGGAATACATTGAAGCCCATCACCTTAAGCCCCTGGCCTCACTTAAGGGGAAGAGGGTGGCGATGGATCCGGCAAAGGATTTTGCAGTACTCTGCGCTAATTGCCACCGTATGATCCATCGCTCAGGCTGTGTCGATGATATCGCTCAGTTCAAGAAGGAACACTATCGTGGTTAGTCCATCTCCAATGAACCTGACCAAGCTCTGTGATGAGCTGCGGATTTTTGCTCAGGAACGCGATTGGGAGCAGTTTCATACTCCGAAAAACCTTGCTTCTGCCCTGATTGTAGAGGCGAGCGAACTATTAGAACATTTCCAATGGCTCAAAACTGGCGAGCTCGCTGAGCTAGATGAGCGCAAGCAGAATGAAATTCGCCATGAACTGGCTGACGTACTAATGTATCTGGTTCGTCTCGCTGACAAACTTGATGTTGATCTAATGGCCGCTGCCTCAGAAAAGCTTGAGCATAATCGCATAAAATATCCTACGGAAAAGGTTCGCGGAGATTCTAGGAAATATTCAGAGTACTAGTATTAATGCCGAGGCGAAGTATTTTCGTTGCTACCTTTCGGATCAATGATCTTAGATATCACTTCTTTTATACCTACCTCGCACTAACTTTTATACCGATCGACAGCATTACCCCTCTTCAGCGCCCTCTGTGCCATCCAGGTTTGTCCTCTGCCTGAATTGAGTTCCGGTACCTTGAACCCAATTTGGGTCAAAAATGCTGAGATCAATGCGTCAATGGATTTCGGCGTCCCGATTTGTGCAACCAATGCACGGCCAAGCTGCGGGTGCAGACGGACAACGCCGTCCTGTGAGATGGTAAAGTCCACCGGGCTGAAGCTGTTTGCCCGGATCATATCCAATACAATCCGGTCGACGGTTGCCCGAATGGGTTCGATAAGATCCATGATCAGGGCTGGACGCTCGTAGCGGGATTGGTGAAGGAACCCAACGGTCATATCGAGACCGACTTTCGCGGTTTCGATCCGCAGCAGGCTCTCGACGACAGCGTAGCCATAGTTCAGCATGGCCTGGACGGGGTGTCGGGCAAATCTGTTGCTGTGGTTCGCCGGACCGCGTCTGACGCCGATCGACAGCCAGGATTGCGGAATTGGCTTTCGGCTGATCCCCTTCCATGAGATCGGCACGGTGCGCCAGGCATCAAAATAAAGCGTAGCACACTTGCCCTCGACGCCGAGCAAGGCTTCCTTCGGTAGTTCCCATGGCCGATCAAGCTTTCTCAATCCGTCGGTGATACTGGTGTCGGCTCTCTTGCGAAGGTCGTTGTCCGGCAAGCAGGCCAGGATCGTCTCGCGGGTCGCAAGCAGTTTCTTTCGAATCAACCACGCACCTAGTTCACGGTTCTGTGCTGTTGCTTCTGATGCTGCAATCTGGAGGCGGACCAAGGCTGAGTCATGACCAATTCCGGAATGGCCGATTGCTGCAACGACGTTACCCCGATAGTCAAGTTGTAGCAGTGGAATGTTTTGTTCAGCCAGCCAGGATAGAACGCTCAGGGTTATCGCACCATTGCTGCCAAGCATAACGATGCGGGATGGAGCGTCTCGGTCACCCGGAAAGATGCGGGTGATCTCTTGCTTTTGAGGGTAATGGGTAAAGCCGTTTTGGGCTTCTAGTGCTCCGTAATTGATCCGGAGTCGCATACCGTGACCGCTCAAAATGAGCGGTCGTTTTTCTCCCTTGGCAAGACCAATGCTACGGGCTCTAGTGGTCTTGCTGCTATTCCAATAGACAGATCGATCATGCCAGTCGCTTCGATTTGAATGATTGGCAATATCACGACTCACTGAGTGAAATCTCCATTACGGAAAAAATCAATGACCTTATCGAAATCTTTAAATACGTCCTCTTGAAAGTCATAGATATCACGGGATGCGTGAAGGAGAATACAAAAAACCATAAAGTTCCAAGGGAAATACCTTACGTTTTCACCGAAAACTTTGAATGAATTTGCCACTTCAACGAGATCAGGCCGATAAATCATAGCCAAATCGGGTGCTTGCCTAGCTGCGAAGCTCAGCGTTTTGACAACTCGCCTAGTACTGACAAATGATTTTGGTGGAAGAGCTTTTAATGAATGCTCTGTTGAGTCCGGTATGGGCTCATCACCATCTTCAGCCAACTGCCCGATTCCTGGCATCTTTATACAATTCAGGAGAGATACTTCTAGTTCTCCAGAAATTTCTGGGAGTATTTTGCTAACTTCTAAAAGCAGATAATCAATATCGAAATCGGCTCCAAACCTTGCCGCACGATAATATCTATTAAATACTTCTTCTGAAAGTAAATCTCTGAACGCCTTTAGTCTGAGGTCTACCTTATCCTTATGCAAGGCCTTTGGAGGTTTATATTTTTCATCGGAAGTCCGCCTATTGACGCCATGATCGTTTCTGAGTGGACGATATATACTTTTCGAGAGGCGACGATACTCGTGAATCATTGAGTATCTTGTTCGTCGCGTAAGAGAAGACGAGCCTTTCAGCCACAGATCTATCCGAAGTTGATCGAACGTTTTTGCGCCGAATTTCATCGATCGACACAAGTGAAGAATAGATCGATAACTATCGCGGGACCACTCCCATCGAGGTGCACGTTGCCCTGGATTTCGAACGCGTATAGGGCCTAGGACAAGTTCTTCATTTACCCAATCAGTTAGCTGCACAGTCGTTACTGATATTCCGTAATGAGTGGTGGTCCAGCGGTTCGCTCGGTCAAGAAGATATTGGCGTTCCATGTCCGTTTTCCTGTTGGGAAAAGTGCATCAACTCAGAGGCGGCTAAAATGAGCATAGGGCGGCCCCCTATCCAATAACAACTATGACCGGATTTGGCTGAAATCCATCGGTAAGCCTGCCTACGGATAGCCCATGACTAATGTAGATGAGGCTTTCTATGTATGAACCATCGTTACCTGTCGGGCGGATCACGGTCGATCCGGGCCTGCAACCTCGCATCGGCGGCCTGGATCTTGATCATGTAAAAGAGCTTGAGACAGTTCCAGAGTCATGGCCACCCTTGAAGGTGGTTGCGCGAGGTGAGTCCTTTATCATTGTCGACGGCTTTCACCGCTTCGCTGCCGCTCAGAACTTAGAGCTAGAGACTATTGCGGTTGAAGTCCTTGACCAGCCTAAAGACGGGGATTTACTTGGGCTAGCCTTTGATCTGAACATCTCACACGGGCGTCAGCTCACTTTGAACGACAAACGGGCGTTCGCAGCCCGGCTGCTCAAAGCGCACCCGGAATTATCAGAGCGAGAGATCGGTCGCCGCGTTTGTCTGGTGCAGCCGACAATCGCCAAAATCCGCCAGGAATTGGAGAGCCGGGACGTCATCCAGCCAACGGATACGCGCGTTGGCCGCGACGGCCGGAGTTACACTGTCGCGCATAAGAATAGGCCAGCCGCTCCAGACCGCTATCAAACAGGCCCGACGCTGCTAGAGCGGGTTGGTGATGCTTTCACCCCGGCAGAACGGCGCAACCAGCGTGGGATTGCCCGCTATTTGCAAAAGCTCGCGGATGCTCTGGAAGATCAGGACGAGCTTGCAGGCTTTGAAACCTTCGAGGACGCGGCAGATGCCTGCCGGGTGGTCTTGGGTACTGAAGCCGCTGGTGAACTGGCTGAGCGTTTGGGCTGGTCTGCCGCGAACATCCTCAAAATAGCTGAAGCCCTCGGTTATGAGCCCAACAATCCGTCGGCCGATGAAAAGGCCCAAGCCTGATGTGCGCGTGCGTCGTTCAAGGGCAGGATGGCGCGGACACCACCGCGCAGATGGGGGTTCGAATCCCACCCGCACGCTCCACCGCATCTGGGGTCAAAGATCTAACCGTACGCAAGGTGCTGCCGAGCGTGATCCGTCACCTTATAATAAGGAATCATTATCTTCATGCGATGCCCGCCGCCGGTTGGCGCTGCTTCGGCATTTATGCTGGGCAGGAATTGAAGGGCGCTGCGGTATTCACCGCTGGACCACGCCACGGTTACCGCGTTCTGGTCGGAGGCAGACCCCAGCATGTCGCCGTCCTAGCGCGGCTGTGGCTGGCCGACGATTTACCCAAAAATTCCGAAAGTCGTGTACTCGGCATTCTGCTTCGACATGCCAAGCGTGAGAAGTTGTGGAAGCTGATCCTCTCCTATGCCGACCCGGCAGCGGGGCATTCAGGGATCATCTACCGGGCCACAGGCTGGCTCTATCTCGGGCGTGGCCAACCCTCACGCTATTTGGCCCTTGCCGATGGGCAGGTCGTTCATCCCCGCACAGCCTATGATCGTTTCGGGTCGAATAACGCCGCGCATCTCTCCCGCACCGGGATCATCGCCCGGCATGTCAGCCAACGCGGCAAGCATCGCTATGCCTATATTCTTGATCCATCTTGGCGCTGGCGGCTGCGTGAAGCGGTGCAGCCCTATCCGGGCAAGGACGGTGCGCCATGAGTAAGCGCATCCGCGATTACAAGGCCGAATACGCCCGCCGCATCTCACGCGGGCAAGCTCAAGGTCTGTCACGCTCTCAGGCCCGGGGCCATCCCAGGGCTTTGGAACCAACGAAACGCTCCATCAGCAAAGCCACTAAGCCGGCTCAAGCGGCCAAGCCTCCCAAGTTCGATCGCCGTTTGGAAGAAGGCTTTCGTGCGCTGCGTGATGGTCAGACACTGACCGCCAGTGCCAAGTCGGTACGTGTCTCACCGGAACGCTTGCGCCGCTATGTCGCTGAAACCGGTATGGCTGAACGCAAAGGCAGTCGGTGGATTATCGGCCCCGATATACGCCCGCGCATCATGCAGATGTTCAGCAACGGTGAAATTCAGCATGTCACCGTTGCTCCTGATGAGGCGCGTTTAATTGGGGCTTATCATTCCGCCGTCGGACGGTTTTTGAACACGAATGACCCAGCCTTTTTAGACATCTTTGATGGGCAGTCCGTCACAGACATCAAAGGCAAATCTCATCCCTTCGAAACAGATCCAAACGCGCTGTACCGGCTTAGCGAAACCGGCAGCGACAGTTTCGAAGACGTCTATCGCATCGTTGTTTAACATTAGGAGATCAAACATGCCTACCCCTAAGAAATTTGGTGACGACAAAAGCATGAAAGCTGGATTGAACGCTGAGGTTCGGCGGCGGCGGGCATTACAGCGCCTGGGCTGCGATAATCCACGCTGTTTGCGATGTGGAGAAGATGACCCGCACTGTCTGGAACTTCACCATCTCGCGGGCCAAGCTTATGACGGCACACTCGTGACTTTATGCCGGAACTGCCACCGCAAGGCGTCCGACATGCAGCGGGACCATCCGCCACAGGTCAATGATCCACCAAATCTTACTGAGACGATCGGACGCTTCCTGTTGGGGTTGGCCGATCTTTTTATGCTCATCGTTGATAAATGCCGTGAATTTGGCTTCGCCTTGCTCGAATCATGCGGGCCAGACACGGCAGGAGACTAAACCTAATGCCCGCCCAAATCCCTACTCTAATAGAGTCGATACCGGTTGCGATCCGAGCCTTTGCGGAGCGTCGAGACAACTCAATCTTTAATAGAGGTAGTTTCAAACGGCCCGATGAAGTCGACCCTTCAGAGTACACACTCATCTTCGACACCGAGACAAACACGGATGCAGCCCAACAGCTGCGCTTCGGATGCTTCCAAGTACGGAAAGGCAATACGCTAGAAACGGCAGGTATTTTCTATGACCCAGAAACCTTGAGCGCTGACGAGATAGAAATTTTGAACGATTATGCTATACGTAATGATCTGACCGTTGGCTCGGTAGCAGAGTTCATCTCTGAGATATTCCTTCCCTATGGCTATAGTCGCCGAGCGATGATCATTGGCTTCAATCTCCCGTTTGATATCTCGCGCATTGCCATTGGTCATGGCTCGGCCCGGGGCAAGATGATGCACGGAGGTTTCACGTTCAAATTATCAGGACGGAAGGACCGACCCGCCATCCAGGTCAAGCATTTA
Source organism: Pseudomonadota bacterium (assembly GCA_018971725.1). GTDB lineage: Bacteria > Pseudomonadota > Alphaproteobacteria > Acetobacterales > Acetobacteraceae > Acidocella. The sequence goes on from JAGXAE010000004.1 coordinate 7,775, forward strand.
TCACGGCGAGCTTCTGTCCTCCGCTTTGCCGTGCCCGGCAAACAGCTTACTCCCAGAGGTATGCGCAGGCGCCAGATCGCCGTACAGCCGCATCGTGGCTTCTTTGTTGATGTTAAGACCCTGGCAGCAGCGCTCACCAGCCGGTCCTTCAGCCTTGCCGGTTTGGGCGAGTTCCTTGGCGTGGCATCGGGCAAGCTGGAGACAGAAGAGCACGGCGGACCACTGACCGATACATATCTCGATTATGCCATGCGAGATGTGCAAACCACTTGGGAATGTTTCCTCAAATTACGTGATCGCTATGACGCGCACGGTTTGACGGAAACACCTATCTATAAAATCTACAGCGAGGCGGGGTTGGGCAAGGCTTATCTGAAGCAGATGGGCATCCGTCCCTGGAAAGAAACCCAAGGCACGATGCCGCCGGAACTGATCGGCGCCATTGTCAGCAGTTATTCTGGCGGACGTTCCGAAGTGCATATTCGCCGGGACATTCAGCAAATCGCCTATTGTGACTTTCTCTCGATGTATCCGACCGTCTGCGTGCTGATGGGGCTATGGCGCTTCGTGACCGCGCAAGGGATGACATGGCATGATGCCACTGACCCCACGCGTCAAATGCTCGATAATATCACGCTTGCCGATGTGCAAGCTAAGTCGTTCTGGCCCGAACTGGCGACGCTGGTCGAAGTAGAACCCGACGATGATTTGTTTCCGGTGCGGGCGAAGTATGGTTCGGAAGCTCATTACACCATCGGCCTCAACCATCTGAGCAGCGACAAGCCGCTCTGGTTTACCTTGGCCGATTGCATCGCCGCCAAGCTGCTCACCGGCAAAACCCCGCGCATTTTGCGAGCCATCAGATTTGAGCCGGGACCGCCTCAGACTAACATGCAGCCGTGTAAGATTGCGGGGCGCAAGGAATTCAAGATCGACCCGCGCCGTGATGATTTCTACCGGCGGTTAATCGATCAGCGCACCGAGACCAAGCAGCGCATGAAGAGTGCGGGTGCGGGTAGCCGCGAGCAACTCGATGCCGCGCAGATGGCCCTGAAAATCCTGGCCAATTCGACCAGCTACGGAATTTTCTTTGAACTGAATGTCGAGGTACTGAGCAAGCCGGAGATGGCGCAATGCTATGCCAGCCACGAGGCCGGATTTTCGGTGAAAATCAGCCAGGACGAGACGCCGGGGCAGTATTTTCATCCTCTACTGGCCACGCTCATCACCGGGGCGGCGCGGCTGATGCTGGCCTGTGCTGAACGGCTGGTTTTGGATGCCGGGCTGGATTGGGTCTTCTGCGATACGGACAGCCTTGCCATCGCCAAGCCTAGCAATATGCCGGGTCCAGAATTCTTGGAGGCGGTCGAGGCCGTGCGGGGGTGGTTTGATCCGCTCAACCCCTACGCCAAGCCGGGGGCAATCCTGAAGCTTGAGGATGCCAATTACGGGTTGGAGGGGCAGAGGCCCGGAAAAGACTTGGCCCCACTCTATTGCTTCGCGGTCTCAGCCAAGCGCTACGCGCTGTTCAACCTCGACGACTTGGGTCTTCCGGTCATCCGCAAAGCGTCTGCCCATGGGCTGGGGCATTTGATTGTCCCTTACAAATCTGATGACGCCCCAGCCAACTTACCCGCGCCGCAGGCAAGCCTGAACGACATTGGCGTGGACCGTTGGCAGCATGATGTTTGGCATCGGATTGTCAGCGCGGCACTGGCAGGGCACCCGGAGCAGGTCCGGCTTGATGATCTGCCCGGCTTTAATGCCCCATCGGTCAGCCGCTATGCCGCCACCACGCCAGAACTGTTGCGCTGGTTCAAGCGGTTCAACCGAGGCAAGCCCTACCGCGAACAAGTCCGCCCCTTCGGCTTTATGCTGGCCTTCACCGCAGGAAACACTGCCCGAGGCGCAATGTCAGGTGAGTTGGTGGAAGGCGATGGAAAGCGCAGGGGTAGGCGCTCTGGGGTCAAGAAGCTCTCCGATGCCCCACGCGCTGTTGCACCATTCGATAAGGACATCACCCGCGCCGCCAAGCATTGCTTTGACCGGGATACTGGTCTCGCCGTTGCACCCAAGGCCCTGAAAACCTACCGGCAAGCTTTGTTGCGTTACCATCTCCATCCCGAGGCAAAGTTCCTGGGCGGGGACTATTTTGAGCGGGGTAGCACCACGAGGCGGCATATTCAGGTCACCGAAGTTCAGCGCATCGGCAAGGAAGCCAATCGCTGGGAGGAGCAGTTTTATCTGGGTGATGATCCTGAAGCGCAAGCCGAATATGGAGTGTCGGCGGAGGGCCAAGAGCAGGTGAATGCTATGGTCCAGCGTGCGGTCGCTCAATTTGGGCAGAGGAAATTGGCCAAAGCCGCCAGAATATCCCGAAACACTCTGGCGGCAGTGGTGAATGGCACTGCCACCATGCCGCCGCAGGCCGTGGAGCGAATTCGTCGGGCTGTTACAAAACTTAACACCTCGATTACTTGAAGGGCAAATAAGACCCAGTTCGAAAATAATGAATTAGAATAGGGTTCTTGAAAGCGGGCTTTGCTTACCCCTCTGTCGGTATTGGTATCGCCAGCCGATACACAGCCAGCGCTATCGAAGCGCCGCTCCGCCCCCGAGAACTGCTTGCGCTCTTGCCAATTTCTGAATTGATTTCGGGAAAAGTACAAAAATAAGACTTTTGAACCAATCGATCCCAAACTGCTGCTGCAAGAGCAGCTTAGCATCTTTGGCTGTAGCCAACTTCGCTTCGCGATGGAACTTGATAATTTTTCCGAGTAGCTCAGTAGTCCGGTCGACTATTTTTAACTGAATGAATTCCTCAACTTTGAAGAAGATTGCGGAGCTGAAATCTAGCGTACGGTTGCCTTTGGCTCCTATGACATCCACTAAGACAATATCGACACCGAAATTGTACTTCCATTGCGGAATTTTCTGCTCGAATTCGTCCTTAAATGACATGAAGGCCCGGGAGTTGTGGTAGGCGTTGATCCCATCAACTTCGCCGATGAGTACCGCGTGGTCCCCCTCATTTGGCCCAAAGAGCGATACCCCAGGCAAGAAGAAATGAATTTGTTTGCCCGAGTACTGATTCAGCAAGTTGATATTGTCTAGGAAATCAGAAACCGGTTCTCGTCTAAGATTTTGGTCAAAAAAGATAAAACCAATCACATTACGTCCCGTAGGTATGCCTTGAGCAGGGTTATTCCCCACGAGAAAGTGTTCTTCATTTAGTATTTTATTGATATATCCGTAGTCTGGAGCAGGCAGCAAAACACGTCCTCCCGAACTTCTACAAAAAAGATTTTACATTGAAGGATGGCGTTTATCCAAACGTAATTCTATTATTTCCAGAAATGTGCCGCGAATTGGAGCCCTCGCAATATGACAAATTGCTCCGGAACAATTTCACCGTAGTAGCTGCGCCCTCGCAGTATTTCGCGGATTGGCTCCATGAACTCTGATAACATTTTTATCTTAGCGGCGCCAAGTTGGTCATGGTTCTTTTTGGCTCCAAATACAAAAATTCCATCTTGTTCTATTTCGTCTTCTTTAACATCAAACCCTTTTAGTAAATCTGGAATGTATTGCCGACCACGGGTAAATTTTTTCTTAAGTTTTTCGATACGCTTTTCCCATCTATCGGCATCTGTTGATGTTTCGATGTGGACAATATGTCTCGGCGCAGGGCGGAATGCCACAACGTCTAGTTCAGCTTCATAACCGCCTCCACGAAGTTTTCCCACACGAACGTTCCGTAGAATGAAGTAGCCTTGATATTCATACCACTCGGCTACAAGCTGTTCCAAAAAATTTGCCATTTCTTTGTTCTACCTCAAAATTATCAAAGCTCTTACGTCGCACCTTTACCCTCGTTTCTTGGGGTACTTGGCCATACGATCCATATTTCAGTATTTTAAAATTTCCAGTCCAAAGCAGCTTTCTTTTACTCTTGCCTCGTAAAGTGCGATGTGACTTCTCCCTCCCACCGCGTTTCTGACACGAGCTTTGTCTTCATCTGCCATGTTGCAACCGAGGATAACCCCGACAAGAGCTTGATCACAAAATTTTAGTGGTCCAGATTTTGGTGTAATCACTCGCCATTCTTGTTCATATGACCACCCCTGATCCTTAGTCAAAATAACGGCTTGGAAAAGCTGTCCGGCATCAAAATTTTGTCGGTTTAATATGAGAGGAAGACGCGTTGTACGATATGTAACCGGATATAATGATTCTCTGATATCGGGCCATTTCTCCGAGGAAAAAATTAAACAAACCCCTCGGTGAGAACTGGCGTAGTGAGCCCACATAAGAATGCTATCATTGTTAATAGAGAAAGATATCACACCTGATTTGTTTACTTTCTCCTGAATATTTCTGAGTATGCATTCAAATTTTTTCTGCTCGTGCGCTTTCAAACCAGAACGAAACGCTTTTAATTCTGTGTTCTTAAGCATGCGAGGAGCAACAAATTTTCTATACACTTCACAGTGCTCTTCTTCAGTTTTAGCGCTTCGAGCTGCAATTAAATATCTAACAAATGCTGGATCATAAGAATCTACTGGCGGAACTTTGCAATCGAACGGATCGTTAAAGCTTGCCGGTGACGAACAATATATCTCGTTGGCTTGAATAATATGTAGCAATCTCTGTTTGTCGCAATCGCTTGCAAAGCTGCGGTACTTATACAAGTGTCCCGGCCTGAAGTTCGGCTCTTGCGTTCCGTGGATTATGCTCATGAGGTTATCCTCGAAATCGTCACGATACCGACATTATAGATGCGAGCCAACTCCTTCAATGTTGCCCCTTCGGTCCGACGTCGCTCGTCCTTCGACTGCTGCTACGAGTTAGAGCAGCCGGGTGGCCCACGCGCTGCCCGTGAGCCTTGGCCCGACTACCTCCCTCGGCCGGGGGGTATGGATTAGTTCATTCTCCATGTCTGCCAAGCACCCTTTGTAGCCGTTTACACATAAAATATGAGGGTCTTGTTGTCGTCTTATAAATTAGACAACGGGAGGTAACCCATTGCCCCCCCTGATTTAAGTTTGGCTTCACTCATAAGAATCTGATTGGGTCCGCTATCGGACCACCCGACTCGGGACTTAATCTGCCGCTGCAAAGCGGTAGGTGGCTCTCTATTTAGAAATCACTATACCCCGATAGCTTGGCGTTGGGGGTATAGTGATATCCGAATTGAGAGCCACCCAGCCTTTGGCAGAGATGGATAAGTCCCCGAGTTGGACGGTCCAAAGCTTAAGTTGAATTAAGGGCTGCCGTGGCTCGCTTGTTGTCGTCTAATTTATAAGACGGAGACGATGCCCCCGTGCAAAAACATAAATCCGACTAACCCGAGGTCCTCATATTCCAAGGGAGGGCAAATTTCTTTATGAGCCCCAATTCCAATCCGGCGCTCCCATGTATCGGCAGACCGTTCCATTCCGGTTCAGGTGGAAGTGCGACCCGGAACGGCCACTATGGTACCGCCGATCTCGTCTTTTCCATGCCGACCCATGGGTACGAGTTGCGCACGATCATTGAGCAAACGGCTCAGGTCATCAAAGAGGCGTGTTTGGCGGGGGTGGTGTGTTGGAACATCACAGCAGGCTATGCTGGGAAACCAGATCAATAAATCGTGATGAGCCCCGGCGGGAGAAGGATGTGGGACCGTGATGTTTTTGCTGCTTTAGGTGGTTGAAAGCCTCCTGGTGTGTCGATACGGTAATTCAGCCGTTAGTCATTGTTAACCTTGGCGAATGGCTGGTTTAGCTTTGGCGCTTCCAATGCGTGCGTTTGCACATGCGGCGGGGATGGCTCTCGCCGCTTTGTGTGATTGTGAAAGCCTTGCGGCAAGCAAGGATCGAGGCATTGGTGGTAAATCAGGAAAGCGGTTTCATGCGGGACGGCGCATAAAACAATGTGGTGCAAGCAATGCTGTCCGGCACGACGCTGAGCCCTGACCATTTTGAGGAGCCAGGCCATCCCGCGCTTCGTCTGGTCCAAACCCGGGTCACCCGGCTTCGGGCGGCACGCACGCGCATCCTCCTCACCACGGCCCTGACCACCGCTCTTGCCGGGATGGTCCCGCATCAGGCAAAGGCGGCAACCTGTTCAACAAACATAACGGCGAGTTGCACCGTCACCCAACTTCAGACCCTGGGACAACTGAGCAACTCCGGCAGCATCGGCACGCTGACCAATAGCGGCACTATTTATAGTCCGAGCTTTGCCGGGACGGGTACGCAAGCCTCCGGTTATGCCATCGTCAATTCAGGTGAGATCCAAGATTTCAATAATATCGGCACAATTCTTGGTGGCGGTACAGCTTTGACCATGGCGCAACCTGAGATTCAATCAAACGCCGTCTTTGTGGATTGAGCCATCCAGCGTCGTCAGCCAGATTAGGCCACCGTATGCAGATCGCAAATCCGCCTTGACTCAAGCCGCGATAGAGAAGCGGACGTTGGTCTACATCTGCTACCTGGCAGGCCAGCGGAAAAGGCATCAAACATATTTCCTGATATGCCTGCGATGTGGTTACCGAGGCTAGCGAGAGGGGCAGTTTAGCGTCTTTCATTTGATTAAAGAAAATCGCCAACCTCTCCACATCAAGGGCGATGATGCCGCGATCTGGGCCATTGCCGTGGCCTTGGTGCGCACGGACCTCTGAGCTATGCCCGTTTTGGTCTGACCGACCGCAATAGCTTCTATTGCTCCGGCGAGAGGGCTGTGACTTCGCGGCGGAAGCTGAGCGTGTCGCCCCATTCCTCGGTCCAGACCCCGGTATCCAGCTCCCGCGCATAGCGATGCCCGGCAAAGACGGCCCAGGCTATGGGGCCGGGGGCAGCGGCATCGCCGATGAGCTGCACGGAGTTGATGCCGGCATCCGCCCAATCTGCCTGGCGCGCCCGGAGCTGATGGTAAAGACCGTCATTGGCTTGGCGCGAGGCGACCATGACCAGCGCGTTCGCCTCAAACACCTTTCGCGCATCGGTATAGACGCAATTCGTCTCCACCCCGTCGGCGCGGATTTCCGTGATGCCGGTGTTCAGCAGGATCTTCACCCCGGCCTCAATCAGGCGCCGGTGGATTGCGGCTTGTTCCAGCGTGTTGCGCGTCCAGTCTGAAACATAGGCGCAAGGGGTGGTGAGAACGACCTCGCAGCCCGCCTGGGCCAGACGTTCAGCGAGAACACCGCCCATATAGTAATGATCGTCATCGAACAGCACCACGCGGCCGGTGGGCAGGCGGCCATTCATGATATCGTCCGGCGTAAATACGGGCAGGTTGCCGCGAACTGGCATTGGCACCACATGCTGGCGCGCCACACCATCCGCCCGCCAGACGCTGCCGGTGGCGATGCAGATATTCTGAAAGCCGAATTCCAGAACTTCCTCAACACCCAGTTCCGAGCCCGGATACATTTGCACGTTTGGGCGCTGGCTCAGCTGATACAAGCGGTAATCCATCACCCGCCCCCAGGCGGAGAGGCCGGGCAGCAGACGCTCGCGCGCCACGCGCCCGCCGAAACTCTCCTTCGCCTCGGCCAGGGCGACATCGTAACCGCGCAGGCTCAAGGCGCGCGCCGCTTCCAACCCAGCGGGGCCGGAGCCGATAACCAGAACGTTCTCCGAAGCCCCTTTCTCAGCGATTTTTTCCGGGTGCCAGCCCCGGCGCCATTCCTCCATGAAGGTGGGGTTCTGCGTACAACGGCTGACGGACATCGTCATGTCTCCGGTGATGCAGATATTGCAGCCGATGCATTCGCGAATGTCGTCCTCCCGCCCTTCGTCAATCTTACGCGGCAGGAACGGGTCCGCGATGGAGGGCCGGGCGCAGCCAATGAAATCCAACACACCCTGCCGGATGAGCCGCGCCATCACATCCGGTGAAGTGAAGCGTCCCACCCCCACCACGGGCTTGGAGGTGAGATCCCGAATGCCTTTTACCAGAAGCTCCTGCGCTGCTTCCTCTTTGAAGCGCGAAGGTCCGGAGCAATCCTCCCAGGTGCCATGCGCCAGATCCCACAGATCAGGAAGGTCCTTGTTCATCGCGATGAAGTCGTGAACCTCAGCATTGGAGAAGCCTAGATCGCCGATCGTTTCGTCCAGGCTGACGCGCAGAGTAATGGCCATCGTATCGCCCACGGCATCGCGGATGTCCGCAATGACCTCGTTCACGAAACGCGCGCGGTTTTCCAGGGTGCCGCCATATTCATCCGTGCGTTGATTGGTGGCGCGGGAAAGGAAATGCTGAAACACACCAAAGCCATGCGCACCGTAGAGGCAGATGAGGTCAAACCCAGCGATTTTGCAACGCTTTGCCGCGTTCACGAACCAGCGCCGAAGGTTTTTGATGTCGCTCTTATCCATTGCCCGCGCCTGCACGGGATCGTTGGTGAAAGTGCGGATAGGCAGCGCGGAGGGGGCGAGCGGAATTTCCTTGGTGTAGAGATTCGGGCCGTTAATGCCGGAATAGGCGAGTTGTATGCCCGCCAGCGCGCCGTGGGATTTCATGGCATCGGACATGCGGCGGAGGGAGGGAATATCCGCATCCTCCCAAAGGCGCAGTTCGATGAAAGGGGTAATCTCGGATGTCTGGTGCATCTCGGTCTGTTCGGTGAAGATCACGCCCCAGCCGCCTTCGGATTTGATGCCGCGCATCGCGGCAACCGCCGAAGGGTCGCGATAGCCGCCGCCGTTGCAATGCGGCACTTGGTAGAACCGGTTCTTGGCGGTTAGCGGGCCGATGGCGAGCGGTTCAAACAGGATATCGTAGCTGGGATTACGCATTGGATTGGTCTCGTTCTTTTGAGGCGATTTATAATTCAGGCGTCGCGTGCGAATAGCCGGGCAATGTGCCGTAGACGAGTTGGCCACCGACGAGCGTAGCTGTGACGTTCAAGGCCGAGAGGGTTTGCGGGTCCTGCGTCAAGGGGTCGCCTTCGAGGATCACGATATCCGCGAGCTTACCGGCGCTGATGCTGCCCTCCAGATGTTCACGGTGGCCGGCATAAGCCGCGCCTAAAGTGTAAGCGTGCAATGCGTCTTCAACCGTTACCGCCTGCGCGGGAATCCAGCCGGCTTCGGGCTGGCGGTCTATGCTTTGCCGCACGACGGCCTTTCTGATACCGAGCAGAGGGTTGAGGTCGATGATCGGCCAATCTGTACCAAAGGCGACGGCACCGCCGGTATCGAGAATGGCACGAACGGGAAAGGCGCGGGCAAGGTTCTCTTTGCCCGCTCTGACTTCCCAGATGCCTTCCATGCCCAGCCATTCATCCTTGGGATAGATCATTGAAGGCTGCAGGCTGGCGATGGCGCCGATTTCCTTGAAGCGCGCGATATCTTCCATGCGGGGGATTTCTACATGTTCAACGCGCGGGCGGCGTGATTTGGAGTTTTTGGCATCCGCCGCGTAAGCATCGAGCGCGATTTGGATGGCTCCCTCTCCGATCGCGTGGGTCCAAACTTGGAAGCCCGCCGATTGAACCTTCGCAACAGCGTTCTGGTAGGCTTCAGTTTTCCATAAAAGCACGCCGGTTTCTTCCGGTTTGTCAGCATAGCCGCGCGGCATGTAACCCGTGTGGGATTCCAGTACGCCATCAAGGAAGAATTTTCCGATGAGGAATTGGATATGGTCGTCATTATAGGCAGTACGAAATTCCGCCATCTCCGCGAGTTTTGCATCCACATCCGCTGAAGGATCGATGACGCTTGAGAGCGTGAAGCGGCAGGTTAACCGTCCTTCTTGTTGTAGCTCCTGCAAAATGGGGAAGACATGATCATCGTACCCGGCGCTTTGAACACGGGTGATGCCGCAACTGGCGGCCAGGGCGAGGGCTTTTTTCAGAGCTGCCTTAACCTCCTCCGCCGTGGCGGGCGGGATGAGGCGCTTGATGAGGGTGACGGCACTTTCCTTCAGCCATCCGGTGGGTTCGCCATGCTCGTCCCGCACGATGATCCCGCCTTCAGGGTCCGGAGTTTTGCTGTTTATCCCGGCGGCGGCGAGGGCTTTTGAGTTGACCCAAGCGGCGTGGGCCATGCCGGAATAGAAGAAAACCGGCCTGTCGCTCACCACGTCATCGAACATCGATTTGTGAAATGCGCCACCTTCTAGATCTGGATAGCCGTAGCTGAATTCATGGCCAACGAGCCATATTTTTTCTGGATTTTTCTTTGCGTAATCACCGAGTTTTGCCAGAACCTCAGACATGGTGCGTGCCTGGCGGACGCCGATATCCTCAACATATGAGGCGCCCCATGCGAAATGCAAATGCGCGTCGATGAATCCGGGCATGACAAAGCGGCCACCGAGATCAATAACTTCGTGGCTGCCAACTTTGGATTCGACTTCACGTTTATCCCCAGTCGCGACGATATACCCGGATTGTAGCGCGAATGCTTCAACCCACGGCCGTCGCGGGTCCATGGTAAAAATTTTTCCGTTTGTGAATATCATCGTGTCGTTCATGATCAGATTTCTTGCGTTGTCGGTTTACATATAAGCGAAAATGGCGGGCGGGATGAAGTTACGTTTGAAATCCCGGCCGCTGGGTTTGGCTATTGAGCGGCTGCGGCTTGTGGTTCTATCCTGCATAGATGCGGTGCGAACTTTGCCAGCAGTACATAACCGACGATGCTGACGGTGAGTCCCACGAACCAGGCGATGTCCACCCCATGCAAGGCTGTTGCGATCGCCCCCGTGTAAAATGTGGTTACCAGGAAAGGAATTTGCGCGAGCACACCGATGGCGAACACAATCATGGCGCCGGTGTTCCAACGGCCATAGCGGCCGCCATCCGGCGTGCAGAAATCGCTCACCTCATAGTCGCCATGACGAATGACATAGTAGTCGATAAGATTGATCGCGGACCACGGAATCAGAGCGTAGAGCAGGATCGTTAGAAAGTTGAAGAACACATTAACGAAGTTGGTGGCGCCAGCGAAGGCGATCAGCATGCCGACAACATGCAGGGTGATGGTCATCCATATCCGCGCCGTCAGGCCGGGTTTCCAGCTCATAACGAATGTCTCCACGAGGGTTAACGCGCAGAGGCAACTGCAATAGGCGTTCACGGCGTTGCCGGTCCAGGCGGCGATGGCAAAACCAAGCAGAACAATGGTGCCGAGGTTGACCCCGTCCAGTGCGTTCAGCCCTGCCATCGTGTCCTGATTTGTGGAGGCAAGACCAACCAGTGATCCAAGGGCCATCAACACGATGGTGCTGACGACACAGCCAATATAGGTGCCCCAGAACGCGCCGGATGTGCCGCTATATTTCGGCATATATCGGGAATAGTCGGAGACATAGGGGGCGTAGGCAAGCTGCCATACAATGCCGATTGCCACCATGCTGGAAAAGCTGACAAGCGAGAAATGGCCCTTGGCGAAAATGGCCGACCAGTCTGGCACGAAGGCCAAGGCGATGAAGGAAAAAACAACCAGCGCGCCGACGATGAAAGTGCTGATGGCGGTTACGAACCTGACCAGCTTGTAGCCAAAAATGGCGACGATGAAGCTGGCGACGACACCGATGACGATGGCGGCATTATTGCCCACGGACGGGAGGATCGCCGTTGCGGATTGGGCCGCGACGACGAGGTTGGAGGCAAAGAAGCCGATAAACATGATCGTCGCGACAAGAACGATGATAACGGCCCCATAGGTTCCAAACTGCCCGCGGGCCTGCAGCATTTGCGGAACACCGAGCCGCGGCCCCTGTGCCGAATGCAGAGCCATGCCGATACCGCCAAGCAGATTCCCGACCAGGATGGCGATAATGGCCCAGCTGAGCGGCAGCCCGAGGGCGGTTGTGGCGGTGGCGCCGGTGACGACCGTGAGCGGCGTCATGTTCATCCCGCCCCAGATCGCGATCAGGCTTTTCGTGGAGCCATATCGCTGGTCTTCCGGGATTGGTTGGATCGTTCCTCTTTCTAACTCGAATAGTCCGGGATTGCCCGGATTTGTTTCCGACATATCAGCCTCCTTGTTCGTTCGAATGCTTCTTGTTGAGCCGTGGCCTGCGTTTTTTGTTTTATGTTGCTTTTAAAATCAGGGAGCGCAGTCGCTCCGGATCGATCGCGTGAACTATATGCCCGTGTTTGCCCCGCATGGTCTCGGCGCCGAGCATCGCATTCAGGATCGCCTCGTCCACGGCTTCGACAGTCGCCAGGAAAAGCGCATCGAGATCGTCATTGCTGAGGGCGGTGAAACGCAGATGTTCCGGCTCCGGGAAGGGGCCATGATCGTTGGCTGTGGAAAAGGCGAGGAAAATATCGCCGGAATTATTGCCGCTTGGCGTGCCACCCCGCCCCATGCCAAGGGCAATGCGCTGGGCAACGCGCTTGAGTTGGGTGGGCAAAAGCGGCGCATCCGTGCCGACGATGGCGATGATGGAGCCGCGTTCCGCCACCCAGAGGCGGTTTTCCGGCATCAGCTCGCCCACCGGTACGCCGCAGATTTTCAGCCAGGGGCGCACGCCGTGATTGGCCTGCACGATGGCGCCCAGGGTATAATCGCCAATGCGCGTGGAAAAGCGGCGCGAGGAGGTTCCTGTGCCACCCTTGAACTCATAGGCGATCATGCCCGTGCCGCCACCGACATTGCCTTCCGCAACTGGGCCGGTAGTTGCGCTTTCCAATGCCGCCAGCACATGGTCTTCCGTGATGTGCAACCCGGCGATGTCGTTCAGCCAGCCATCGAAGGTCTCGCCCACCACGGGCAATGGCCAATAGCTTTCGCCGAGTTTTTCAGGAAATTCGCGCGCCAGCCAGCGTACGATCGCGTGATGGACGATGCCGAGGGAGCACGTATTGGTGATGGCGATGGGGCCGGTGAAGGATCCGGCTTCGTTAATCCAGTGGCAACCTGTCAGCTCGCCATTGCCGTTCATGGAAAACGTGCCGGCCCAGACCGGATTCAGCAAATCCGCCGGCTTGCGGGGCAGAATGGTGGTGATGCCCGTGCGGATGGGTTTGCCCCCCGGGGGATCGGCAATCAGGGTTGCGTAGCCCACGCTGACCCCGGGAACGTCTGTAATCGCGTTCAGGGGGCCTGTTGTGCCTGGCAGTGGCAACCCAAGATCCCGGCCGCGTGGCCTTGCCGACTTGCTGGAAACCCCGCTCATCTCATCTCCTGTTGCAGGATGGAGAAAACTGCATATAAAAATGAGGAATTTCGATCCCATCTCGGGGGTAGCCGCATAACAACATAGGGGTAGATGGTTCCCGTTTCCGATCTCGTTTTCCACCAGAGGCTAGGCCGCGTGCTGGAGCATTTGGGTGATGAGGGCTTCTGGGTGGCTCTGGCGGGTTTCTTGCGCCATGACGCTGCTTTCGATTCCTGGGTGGCGCTGATTTTCCGCCCCCACCAGCCTCCGCACCTGCTAGGCGTAGGTGGCGAAAATCTTTTAGACGAGGCGCTGTTCACCGAGTACGTGCAAAGTTTTTACGCGATCGACCCGTATTATTTGTTTTCTCTGGGGGATTTCGTCCCAGGCTTGTACCGGCTGGATGAGGTGGCGCCGGAATATTTCCGGCAAACCGAGTATTACCAGCGCTACTTCGCGCTGAATGTGGTGGCGGACGAGGTTCAATTTTTGCTGCCGATGCCGCCGCATGGCACGCTATCATTCTCGCTGGGCTGCCATCATCGGTTTACGAACGAGGAAATGGGCTGGCTTTGCTTGCTTCTGCCTTGGCTTTTGCCCCTGATGAAAATCGCCGTGGAAACGCAAATCTTGGCTTCAGGCATCGTGCCTAATCAGGCGCTCAGCCTGGAAACCCAACTGCGCCAGAAGGGTACCCCTCCGCTAACAGACCGCGAAATTCAGATTGCGCTGCTGCTGCTGGCCGGGCATTCATCCAAGGCCGTCGCGGCGCGGCTGAATATTTCACCTGAGACGGTGAAAGTGCATCGCCGCAATTTGTATGAAAAGCTTGGCGTCTCCTGCCAGGCCGAGGTTTTCGCGCTGTTCATCACACAAGGTTAGGCTAAGGCCCGTGATCATTTGGGCCAATGCTTTGTCTCGATCTGCAGATCGGCCTGCATGCAGGGCAATAGATCTTCGGACGCGCAGCGCATCAGAGTTTGTATTTGATCCACGTGGTTTTCAGGGCGGTGTACTTGTCGAAGGAATGTAGCGACAGGTCTCGGCCAAAGCCTGACTGCTTCATGCCGCCAAAAGGTGTTTGTGCAGACAAAGCATCGACGGTGTTAACCGAGACCGTGCCCACGTTGAGCCGGTCAGACACACGGCAGGCACGACTGAGGTCATCGGTCCATACAGAAGCAGCGAGCCCGTAGATTGAGTCGTTGGCCATTGTCACCGCCTCTTCTTCTCGGTCGAAGGGAATAATCGAGAGTACGGGGCCAAATATCTCGTCACGAGCCAGCGGATTGTCATGGGCCACATCGGAGAAGATGGTTGGCTGGACGAAGCATCCCTTGCCGTTAATCTGCACTCGTTCGCCACCTGTCACGAGATTGGCGCTGGCTTTGCCATGATCAATAAATCGCATGATGCCTTGGGTCTGCTTTTCATCGACGATGGCGCCCATCTTCGACGCCGGGTCGAGCGGGTCGCCCGGTTGCATCCCTTGCGCCCGGGCGATCAGCTTTTCCACCAACGCGTCCTTGATCGAACGTTCGACATAGAGGCGCGAATTAGCTGAACAAACCTCACCCTGATTAAAGAAGATACCAAAGGCCGCCATATCCGCCGCAGCATCAAGATCTCCGCAATCGGCAAAGACGATGTTCGGACTCTTACCCCCGGTTTCAGGCCAAACCTGTTTTAGATTGGATTGCCCGGAATACTCCATGAATCGCTTTCCCGTGGCGGTCGATCCGGTGAAGGCCAGACAATCCACATCCATATGCAATCCCAGCGCCCTGCCTGCCGTTTCGCCATAGCCCGGCACCACGTTGAACACGCCATCCGGCACACCTGCCTCGGCGGCCAATTCCGCCAAGCGTAGTGCAGAGAGCGGCGATTGCTCCGCCGGCTTCAATACCACCGAGTTACCGGCAGCCAGCGCAGCGGCGGCTTTCCAGGTCGCCATGTCGAGCGGGAAGTTCCAGGGTACCACCGCTCCGACAACCCCCAGCGGCACGCGGCGTACCAGCGCCAGATTGCCAGGGCCGGTCGGGGCAACCTCATCATAAACTTTGTCGATGGCCTCTGCATACCACTGGAAAAAATAGGCCGAGCCTGGCGCATCGATGGTCGAGGCGTCGGTGATCGTTTTACCCATGTCGAGACAGTCAAGCAGCGCCAGTTCCTCGACATTGACCCGGATCAGGTCTGCCAGTTTGAGCAGTACCGTCTTGCGGTCGCCCGGCGCCATGCCGGACCAGCGCCTGTCTTCGAAGGCACGCCGTCCCGCGGCCACGGCCAAGTCAACATCCGTTGCGTCGCATTCAGCTACGCTGGCCAGCACCGCACCGGTCGCGGGGTTGATGCTGTCGAAGGTCTTGCCTGAGACAGAATCAGTGAACTTGCCGTTGATGAAGGCTTGGCTTCGGAATTTTAGCGATGCGGCTTTCAATCGCCAGTCCTGGGGGGTGATATCCAGCATCTGGTTTCCTTCCTGTGT
This sequence comes from Pseudomonadota bacterium, assembly GCA_018971725.1. Lineage (GTDB taxonomy): Bacteria > Pseudomonadota > Alphaproteobacteria > Acetobacterales > Acetobacteraceae > Acidocella. Next base: position 23,370 of record JAGXAE010000004.1, read on the forward strand.
TATTGATCGCTGGGCACGTCATAGGGCGGAGCCCAGCGATGATCGCTCACGCAATTTTCTGCCCAATCGCAGCGCAGCGAGCGACGATGGAGAAAGTCATGATTGGTACCCTTCCGGAATCACAGCGGTACCATCGATTTCGACGAGCCATTCGGGACGAGCCAGAGCCTGAACCACTAGTCCCGTCGAGACTGGATGCACGCCCTTGATGTATTCGCCCATCGTCCGATAGACCGCCTCGCGGTAACGTACGTCTGTAATGTAGACCACCACCTTGACCAGATGTTCCATGCTGCCGCCAGCTTCTTCGATCAACTGGCGGATGTTCTGCATCACCTTGTGGGTCTGTTCCACCGGGTCGTGGCTGTCGATGTTCTTCGCGTCCTCAAGACTTTGCGGACATTGACCGCGCAGCCAGACGGTTTTGCCGTTCTGGGTGACCACCGCCTGGCATAGGTCATTGTCGAGGTTCTGCTCAGGGTAGGTGTCGGAAGTGTTGAACTTACGAATACGGGTATGTGCCATTGCCCTTGCTCCTTGGGTTATTCGGCGGCGGCGGGAACAATGGCGGCCACACCATTGTATTGAAGATAAGACCGTTGGATCGCGATCTGGTCAGCGATGTACTTGGCGTCGTGCCAGACCCCCCAAAGAAAGGACGATCCGCGCCGGGATTGCCAAGGCAGGCCCAAGAAATAAACATCTGGTTCCTTTGACAGGCCGCGTTGGTGGATCGGCGCCCCTTTCTTGTCAAAGGCATCCACCTTGAGCCAGTTAAAATCCTGACGGAAACCGGTCGCCCAGATGATGGCCGTCACGTTTTCCTTAGCAAAGTTAAGCGAGGATAACGGGTTTGTCAGGCAGTCGGGATCCGGAAAGATTTCGCGCGCTTCCGGCTCTTCCGGCAGATCAAGGCCGGTGCGTTCCACATAGGCGTCAGCCATATTCAGAAGTTCGTTGTAATTAGCGTCCCCCGCAGCCACGTTTTTGTACAGATTATCGGCAAAGCGCAGCACACCGTTCTCGAACCCTGTGGTCAAACCGGTCAGGATAACACCTTCACCGCCAAGCCGCCGGAAATCCATGGTTCGACCTCCATAGGCGCCGCTGACCGAGATCGTCACATGCTCCGTGCCCGGCGCCGGTGCTGCTATATCCCACAGACCTAGCACGCCCAGCCACCACACGAAATCCCGCCCGCGGTAACGGCGCGGCGGACGGTCATGAGGCCCCACCGACAAGAACACTCTGCGGCCCGCGCGGTTCAATTCGTCGGCAATCTGAGCGCCAGACGACCCCGCGCCGACGACCATCACCGCGCCATCTGGAAGTTGGTTGGGATTTTTGTAGTGAAAGGAATGGATCTGCATTACCCCAGCGGTCTCGGGTACGATCGACGGGATCACCGGGTACTGGAAGGCCCCTGTGGCGGCGACGATGCGGCGCGCCTCAATCTCGCCAGCGCTAGTCTTGACTAGAAAGCCGCCTTTGCCAGACCGGCGGCGAGCCTCAAGCACCTCAACCCCTTCGCGGATTGGTGCCTTGATCATCGCGGCGTAGTCTACAAGATACTGCGCCAAACGATCTTTGGTAACAAATTCGTCAGGATCGTTGCCCTCGAACTCAAGGTTGGGAAAACGGTCGTGCCAGGCCGGCCCGTTGGCAACGAGACTATCCCAGCGTCCTGTGCGCCAAGCCTCGGCCGTGCGTTGTTTTTCCAGCACCAAATGGGGGACGCCGGCTTTACCAAGATGCTCACTCATGGCGATGCCGGCCTGTCCGCCTCCGACAATCAGCGTATCAGTCTTTTCCATGGGCATATCAGCATCCCTCCTCATGAATCGTAAAACCCGCCCGGCGTAGGCTGTCTATTTGGTCTAGATGAGGGGGAGATCGGCAACAATTATGATTTCTCGTAGCATTGCTTAGGTTGCCTGAACCCTTAGTGTGCCACGTCCAGGCCGGTTGTCGCGCTCAATACTGGTGGTCCGCCGCCGTCGTTCGGGGCTTACAAGTTTCCCGCGCAAGGTCTTTGTGGATCTGCCTCTCAAGCGACAGATCCACGACCAGATGCTTCAACAAATTGTTTTCTTTGTATAATTTCTTCTGACGCCGCGCCTGATCCGTATCCAAGCCCGCCGTATTCTTTCCGGTATCGGCCGTAGCTGTTGTCTGGTATCCCGGCTTCACGGCACGCCGCTTGGATGGTCTTGCCTTGATCCTCTGAACTTCAATCTGCCGCAACAGCGCAACAATCTGCTCCCCGTTAATCCGTTCGTGGGCCTTCAAACGGCATACAATTAGGGCTCTGGACAGGCTGCCATGCAGGGTGTTGGCGAGAACGTTTTACAGATCGTCTCAGTTCATTCTAACTTCCATGCAAAAACGCATGGAAGTTAGGCGGATATGGGCAATTTCGGAAGAAATTTGCTGCCCTATATTTTTCACACCGATCAGGGAGATGGTGAATGTCGCGCAATTTTAACGTCGCAGTCCTCGTAGGCAGCCTGCGCAAGGGCTCTTTCAACCGAAAGCTGGCCCATGCAATTGCTGCCGAGGCCCCTGAAAACCTCTCCTTCAAATTCGTCGAGATTGGCGACCTGCCGCTGTATAACGAAGATATTGAGACTGACACCCCGCCTGCGGCCTGGACCCGATATCGTGAAGAAATGAACCATGCTGATGCGGTGCTGTTCGTAACGCCGGAATATAACCGTTCGGTCCCGGGCCCATTGAAGAACGCCATCGACGTCGGCTCTCGTCCCTATGGCAAGGCCGTGTTTACAGGTAAGCCTGCTGCTGTCGTCACCGGTTCGCCGGGCCGGACCGGTGGGTTCGGTTCGAACCACCATCTGCGCCAGTCCCTCGTCTTCTTCAATATGCCGGTGATGGCCCAGCCTGAGGCGTATATCGGCGGAATGTGGGACTTGTTCGATGACGCTGGGCAATTGAAGAGTGAGGATACCCTGAAATTCCTGCGCACCATCGCGCAAAGCTTTGCGGCGTGGGTGGAACGCACCGCCGTTGGCGAAAAGGGGTAAGCGCCATGGACATCATGCCCACACTATTCATCGGGCACGGCAGCCCGATGAACACGCTGGAACATAACGCCTTTACCGAGTCATGGCGGATTATGGGGGAAGCGCTTCCCCGCCCGCGTGCGATCCTGGTGGTTTCGGCCCATTGGTTCATCGGATCGACGGTGGTAACGGCCATGCCCAACCCGCGCACGATCCACGATTTCTACGGTTTCCCTCAGGCATTGTTCGATGTGCAATATCCCGCGCCTGGAAGTCCTGAACTGGCCCAGGAAATTGCCGAGGTGGTGAAGCCCAACTGGGTCGGCGCGGATATCGACCAATGGGGTTTCGACCATGGCACATGGAGTGTACTGAAGCACATGTACCCCGATGCTGATATCCCGGTGGTACAACTGTCGATCAACTCGCAAAAGCCGATGGACTACCACATCAAGCTTGGGGCTCGGCTTGCTGAGTTGCAGAAGAGCGGGGTGCTGATCCTGGCCAGCGGAAACGTGGTTCACAATCTGCGCGCGATCGACTGGCATAATCCTGAAAGCGGCTTCGACTGGGCATACAGGTTCGACGAAGCGGCGGAAGAACTGCTGACGAGCAATCCAGGTGATGTGCTGAGACTGATGGATCACCCCGATTACGCAAAGGCGGTTCCGACACCGGATCATTTCATCCCGCTGCTCTACACCGCTACTATTGCGGCTCAGAACAGCAAGCTCAGCTCCTTCGCCAAAGGTGTCGTCGTCGGGTCGATATCGATGACCAGTTACAGCTCCGGTTTGGCTGCCTGAACCGCCGTCACAGTATCGCCTGTACCAATATTGCCGGGCCGGATGGTTCCTTCATCAATCTGAAGGGCAAGCTGGGCCTGATGATTGCTAGATCGGTTGAAGGGTTTGTCACATGGACGGTGTCAATCTCATTCACCGGTAGCGTGCCGATGACGGGTATACATAGGCCGTGAGCGTGCCCCATTAGGCGCCATGTTTCTCATTTCTCCAGCGGCGCGGTTGATCCGTTAAGTGTTGTTTATAGGGATTTTTGGGGCGCAACGCTTTCCATGGCCGGCGGCCCATATATTGGCCCACGCGCTTTTGCCCGGCTGCGACCTTCGGCCGTGCGGGTACGGATTAGGTCAGGCTCCATGTCTGCGAGGCCTCGCTGCCGTCTTATAAATTAGACGACAGGAAGCGGCTTACGGCCACCCGCAAGCCAATTTGAACTTGGACAGTCCGAACCGGGGCAAATCACTTCATTTGCTGCATTCGCTGAATGTGCGTTGAGCTGTTTTTGGGGCCAAGCAGGGTGCGAGGTGGCTCTTAATTTAGATATTGCCATACTCCGATAGCTTGGCGTTGCGCCCGTGTGCTGCGGTGCGATTTCCAAGATGGACCATTTGCGCGGCTTCACTTATACCGAAGCCCATGAGCACTGCCGCCCAGACGCCGTCCCCGAACGGCGCACCCGCCAAGGCCCGGCCGCTTGGCCTGAAGGGGCTTTTACGCAACCCGAGCCTTTTCTTCCTCACCATGTTCCGGGGCCGCTTCATCGGCCGCGATGGCATGGGCAACCAGTATTTCGAGCGTCCGGGCAAGCCGCACACCCGCCGCTGGGTGGTTTATGCCGGCCCGGCCGAGCCTTCCGTGGTGCCGCCCGAGTGGCATGCCTGGCTGCATCGTCTCACTGATGCGCCGCTTTCCGTCACACCGCGCCCCTGGCAGCGCCCGCACAAACCCAACCTCACCGGCACGCCGCAGAGCTACAGGCCGCCCGGTCATGACTATATGGGAGGTCAGCGCCCGCGCGCCTCATCCGATTATCAACCCTGGACGCCGGATCAGGCCTGATGGTCCGCCGCGCGCCCGAACTCACCGCCGGCTTTGCCGTCATCATCGTCGCCGTGCTGTTTCTTGGCTATGCCTTGCGTGGGGCGGGGGAGCTCAATACCGGCGGTTATCCGCTACAGGCGCAGTTTGCCTCAATTGGCGGGCTGCCGGTGGGTGCCGATGTGAAGATCGGCGGCGTGGTCATCGGCCACGTCTCCTCCGAGCAGTTGAACCCGCAAACCTATGCCGCGATCGTCAAGCTGGCGATCAATAAGGGCATTCAGGTACCGGATGACAGCAGCGCGTCCATCACCTCAGACAGCTTGCTGGGTGGCACCTATGTCGCGGTTTCGCCTGGCGGCTCCAACAGCATGCTCAAGCCCGGCGCGAGCTTTCCGGTCACCCAATCCGCGATCAACATCCAGGATCTGATCGGCAAGTTCATCTTCTCGATGGGTGGCGGATCATCGGGCAAGGGCCAGTCTGCCTCTGGCGGGCAGGCGCCGTCCTCCGGCGCGGGGCAATCCGGCAATCCCGCGGCGCTGTCCCCGTAAATGCGGCGCCTCATTCTGGCTTCGGCCGCCACGCTCATCGGCGGCGCGGCGCTGGCCCAAACCATGCTCGGGCAAAGCCTTCCTGGCCAGAACACGGTGGTTGTGCCGCCCGCGCCGCCCGTCGTGGCAGCACCCGCCAGCGTGCCGGCTGCCCCCACGGTGCCGGCGCCAGCACCTCCGCCCGGCCTGGTGCAGACTCCATTTCCGCCCTCAGGCAGCGAGGCTGACACTTCATCCGGTGATGCTAACGCCGGCGTCGGGGCGGGTAGCACCTCGCAGACGCAGGCGGTTTCACCATCGGCGGGGCCGTTGCCATCGGTTAACAACGTGGCTCAGCCAAGCGGCGGGACCACCCCGCCTAGCAGCAGTACCGCCGTCACTCCGGCGCAGCCCGCTCCGGCAGACGTGGCGCCCGTGCCCGCCAATAACTGGGTGTCAGGAAAAACCGCCGAGCTTGGCGTTCTCAACAAGGTTGATGGCAGCACCAGCACGCTCTCCATTCCGGTCGGTGGACAGGCCGTGTCCGGGGATCTCACAGTAAGCGTGCAAGCCTGCATGGTGCGCCCGCCTGGCGCCTTGCCAGACGCCGCGATATTCGTTACGCTTCAAGAAAATACGCCGCAGGGCGATGGTAACCAAATATATCGGGGTTGGATGGTCCGCTCCGCGCCCGGCGCCACCGATGTAGGCGATGCCGACGAAGCTTTCAGGGTTATTGCTTGCTCGTAATTCAATGGCTTCTGGGCCAAACTTGTGCCTAAAATGCAACACGGGGAGAATGTTAAAGCCAAACGTGAATTTGCCCTGTTGAATCTGCTTCCAGAGGATTAAATTGATTCAGGTTGATTAAATTCATTCCGTATTGGAGTTACGACATGAAGCTGCGCTTCGCTCTTGCCGCTGCCACTTGCCTTGTGCTGCCCATCGCTGCACACGCGCAGCCGGTCACCGGCCCTTACGTCAGCCTTGGCGCTGGCACCACCATCCAGGAGCCCATCAACTATAAAAGCTACTACACCGGCGAATCTGGTAAGATGCAGTTCCGCAATTCTTACTCCGGTGATGTCGCTGTCGGTTACGGCTTCGGCGATGGCTTCCGCGTCGAACTGAACGGCAACTACTACCGCGATACGGTTCATAAGCTCACCGCCAATGGCACGCAGTATCCCGCGACCGGAGGCCTCGACACCTATGGCCCGATGGTGAACGTGCTGTACGACATCAATGTAGGCCTGCCCGTGTTCCCCTATGTCGGTGCTGGTATCGGCTATCAGTGGCAGCGTTTCAACAGCCACATCCAGTCCGGCGCCACCTCCTACACCGGTTCCAAGGGCAGCTTCGCCTATAACATCATTGGCGGTCTTTCCTATCCGCTGCCGATGGTTCCGGGCCTGTCCCTCACCGCTGAGTACAAGTTCACCCAGCTGACCGCGAGCCGCAACTACAACACCTCGGTGATCGGCGGTTTCCCGGCGGGCAACCCGGTTGGCGGCACGATGCATTTCGGCCAATCCTCCAGCCACACCTTCCTGATCGGCCTTCGCTATCAGCTGTTCCAGCCGGCTCCGGCTCCGGCTCCTGCTCCGGCTCCGGCCCCCGTCGCTGCTCCGGCTCCAGCCCCGGCCAAGACCTATCTGGTGTTCTTCGATTGGGATAAGTACAGCCTGACCCCGAGCGCGACCCAGATCATCTCTCAGGCCGCGTCCGACTCCAAGACCCAGAACGTCACGACCCTGGAAGTGAACGGCTACACCGACACCTCCGGTTCGGCCTCTTACAACATGGGCTTGTCCATCAAGCGCGCGAAGGCGGTTGCTGCCCAGTTGGTGGCCGATGGCGTTCCGGCTTCCGAGATTGAGATGCACGGTTACGGCGAAACCCACCTGCTGGTTCCGACCGGCCCGGATGTGCGCGAGCCGCAGAATCGTCGCGTGGAAATTATCTTCCACTAATCTCCACATCCGCGAGGAAAACGCCCCGGCAGGCAACTGCCGGGGTTTTTTTTGCCCGGCTCGGGAATATAGAAGCGGGCGCCGCCAAAGCCATCGCGCGCCGGCAGTTGCATTTTGGCTACAGGAGTTGGCCGCCTGTGCATCCCCCCTTCGCAACGGGACAGTTTACCTCCACATAGGCAGCGTGCGGTGTTGTAAAATCCCGCGCGCGCCTCGTCGGAAGGGAGATACCTAATGCAATTTCGAGCCGCCATTCTTGCCGCGACAATGCTTGCCGCGCCGTTGGCTCTGGCGGGCCGCGCCGTGGCCCAGCCTGTCGCCGGCCCCTATGTCAGCCTGGACGGAGGGTTTGACCTGAAAAGTGCGGTGACGCAGAAAAACTTCAATGTTGGTGGCGTGAATCAGCTTGGTGATTCGAAGGCTGTCTTCAAGAACGGTTTCGATGGCACCGCCGCAATCGGCTACGGCTTCAACGATGGCTGGCGCGTGGAGCTTGAGGGCGACTACATCCGCAATGGCGCGGACAAGCTGAAAACCGGCAATACCGCCGTTGCGGCGAGCGGGCACGAAAGCCAGTATGGCGGCTTCGTCAATGGCATCTATGATTTCGATATCGGCCTGCCCTGGCTGTACCCTTATGCGGGTGCGGGCGTTGGCTGGCAGGAAGCGCGCTATAATAATTTCAATGCTGGTGGTACCACCATCAACCAGTCGCGTGGCTCCTTTGCCTATCAAGGCATTGTCGGCTTGTCCTTCCCCATCGCGCCGGTGATGGGACTTTCCGCCACGCTGGAATATCGCTTTATTGGCCTGACGAACGAGCGCCGCTACGATGTCGGGAACACCGCACTGCCCACCAGCTTCCGGCAGCAGGGCGAGTATAACAACCAGATCAATGTCGGGCTGCGTTACGAATTCTCACCGCCGGCCCCGCCAGCCCCCGCGCCCATGCCGGCAGCGGCACCGCAAGCGGCACCAGCTCCAACCCCAGCCAAAACCTATCTGGTGTTCTTCGATTGGGATAAATACAACCTGACCCCGAGTGCGACCCAGATCATCGCGCAGGCGGCGGCCGATTCCAAAACTCAGAATGTCACAATGCTTGAGGTGAACGGCTATACGGACACCTCCGGCGCGGCTGATTATAACATGGGCCTGTCCGTTAAACGTGCGAAGGCGGTGGCCGCGCAGCTGGTGGCCGATGGCGTGCCCGCCAATGAGATCGAGATGCACGGCTATGGCGAAACCCACCTGCTGGTGCCCACCGGTGCTGATGTGCGCGAACCGCAAAACCGCCGCGTGGAAATCATCTTCCACTGATCCGGTCTGTCTGAAACAAAAACCCCGGCGCTTGCGCCGGGGTTTTTTATGGTCAGGAAACCGTCACCGCGTAATCGTGCAGCGGCAGTTTCTTCTTGATTACGCCGTTTTCGAACAGGAAATCCCGGTAAACCTTGTAGCGTTTCGCATCCAGCGCAGCCGGATCATTGTCGAAATAAGGCGGCAGGGCGTGCCAGGATGCGATGTCCAGCTTGTCATTCAGGCTTGGATTGTCCTTGAGGAATTGCTTCAGCATCCCGTCCGGATCAGTCTTCAGCGCGGCAACACCTTCCTTCACCGCGGCAAGAAACGCCGGCAGCGCCGGGTTCTTCAAGCCGCTGGAGTTGGAGAGCACAATCAGCTCCTCCGACGGCGGCACGCCGTAATCTTCCGGCAGGAACACCACCGGGTCCAGCCCGGCCTCGGCCAGCTGGATATCCTCATAGGTCCGGTAGGTGCCGATCACCGCGTCCACCTCGTTGGAGCGCAGCGAGGAGACCAGCTCGAAATTCACGTTCACTAGCTGAATATCCTTCAAGCTCATGCCGACATGTTTCAGCATCGCGCCGATAATCACCGGCTCCACGCCCGCCACGGAATACCCCACCTTGCGGCCTTTCAGGTCCTGTAGCTTGGTGATGCCGCTGCGCTTCAGCGCGGTGAGGGTGTTCAGCGGTTTGTCGATCAGTGTGCCGGTGCGGCGCACGGGCAGCCCTTGGTCCACCAGCAGATAAAGCTGCGTCTGATACGTCAGCGCCGCATCCGCCTTGCCGGAGGCGACGAGGCGCGGCGGCAGGTCCGGGTCGGTGGGGGGAACCAGTTTCACATCAAGCCCGGCCTTCGCATAAGCCCCGCAATATTTCGCGGCGAAAAGCGGCGCATGGTCCGGGTTCACGAACCAGTCCAGGATGAGTGTAAAAGGCATAGGCGCCGCGGCACGCGAAATCACGGGTGCGGCAAGCGCCATTGAGGCGGTAGACAAAAATAAACGTCGATTGAGGGCCATTGGCGCTCTCCCTTCGCTGGCATGACCCAGACAGGTTCAACGGGTGTGATCTCAGTCCGCACCATGCGGACACCCCGGCGGCTCTAATGTCCCGGTTTCTCGTATGGCGTCAATGCCCGCCTAAAAGCTCGGTTTTCAGGTTCGGCGCATCCACATGCGGACCGATGAAAACGGCCAGCACCAGCTGCGCCATTTGCGGGTTGTTAACATGCCCCGCGGCCTGACCGTTCTCATAAGCGGTTAAACCCTGGCCGGAGAAAATAAACTCCACATTCTCCCCAGCGGTAACAGGCTTCAATGTCGCCAGAAAACTATCAAGCTCGGCATTGCTCAGCGTGCAGGGCGCCACGCAATTCGCGATCAGGCTTTTCTTCCAGGATTTACGCACTTCGGAGACACTCACATTGCGCAAGAAATGCAGCCACAAAATCTTCGGCGCCGTTGACTGGAGGATGCTGCTGGCGCTGGTCATCGGCTGCGGCAGATACAAAGCCGCCACATACACATGCACATGCAGGAACGAGAAGGTGCGCAACCCGATGCCGTTCAGCGTCAATGTCTGCGCCCCCAGCGATTCCGTGTCTGGCATGGTCACGCCGGCAAGCTGGGCTGCCTGGGCGCGTGGCGCCGCCGCCGCGCTGAGCGTCAGAAAAATAAGGGCAAGGCAGCAGGCTCTAAAATTCTTCATTAAGCCAATATAATCGTTCACGCGGGCGCCGTGCGGGCTTACAGCCCATCTAAACATATAATAATTTTGCGTTTTGCCTATAGCCGACGCGGCTCATAGCCAGCCAATCAGGATCGCCGCCGCCACCGCCAACCCCACTTCGCGGTTGAGCTTGAACAGCGCGAGACAACGGGCCGGGTTGTCGATATCCAGCCGGATGATCTGCCAAACCATCAGAGCGGCGGGTACGACCATCAGCCGATAGCCCCATACATGCAGAGAGAACGCCCCCATGGCGACAAGAAGCAGCAGAATCGCTCCGCCATAGCACAGGCACAGCGCCTCCCGCGTGCGGTGGCCGAACAGCCGGGCGGTGGATTTCACCCCAATCAGTTCGTCATCCGCGCGGTCTTGGTGGGCGTAGATCGTGTCATAGCCGATGATCCAGAGAATCGCGGCGAGGTAGAGCGGGATCACCGGCCAGGTGAGGTGCCCGCGCGCGGCGGCATAGCCCAGTGGCGCGCCCCACCCGAAGGTGAGGCCCAGAAATACCTGTGGCCACCAGGTTATCCGCTTGGCCAGCGGGTACAGCGCCACCAGCACCAGAGAAACCACGCCCAACAGCCTGGCGGTATTGTTCAGCAGCAGTAAAATCCCCAGCCCCACGGCGCAAAGCAATGCCAGGAACAACAGCGCCTGGAACGGCGACACCGTACCCGCCGCCAGCGGCCGGCCGCGCGTGCGCTCCACCTGCGCGTCCATCTTGCGGTCCCACAGATCGTTCACTACGCAGCCAGCCCCGCGCATCACCACGGCGCCGATGGCGAACAGTATCGTCAGCCAAAGCCCATCCCAAAACCCATGCGCGGTGAGGCAGATGGCCCAGAAGCCCGGCAGAAACAGCAGCCAGGCGCCAATCGGCCGGTCCAATCGCGCAAGTAGAATGTAGGGGAGGTATTTTTCGGGCAGGCGCGCCACCCAGCCGCCGCGCCTGATATCGGTGAATCCGCTCATGGGTGCTATTCACCCCGGCATGGCCGACACGTCAATTCGCCTCCACAAGCCCAATCTGCCGCCTCCGGGTGAGGCGTTTTCATTGTCCGATGCCCAGGCCCATTACCTTGCCAACGTCATGCGTCTGGCAGAGGGCGACACCATACGGATTTTTAATGGCGATGCTGGGGAGTGGCGCGCCGCTATCACCAAAATTTCACGCAAGGCGGCGGTTCTGAAAACGGTGGCGCAAACCCGCCCCCCGGCGCCCGAGCCGGATGCATGGCTTTGCTTTGCCCTCCTGAAGCGCCAGAAGACTGACATGGTGGTGGAAAAGGCGACGGAACTGGGCGTCTCGGTCATCCAGCCCATCATCACCGCCCGCACCAATGCAGACCATGTGAATCTGGAGCGTTTGCGCGCCATCGCCACCGAGGCGGCGGAGCAGTGCGAGCGGCTGCACGTGCCGGAAATCCGTGAACCCATGCAGGTGATGAAGCTGATGGCCGATTGGCCGGACCGCCCGCTTTACGTGGCGGATGAACGCCGGACCGCGAATTTGCTTGGCCCCGCCACCGGCCCCAGCGCCGTTATGATCGGGCCGGAGGGCGGCTTTACCGATCAGGAGCTTGAAGCTATCGCTCGCACACCCCTCATTACACGCGTGTCATTGGGGCGCCGCATCCTGCGGGCCGAGACCGCCGCCATAGCCGGGCTGGCGCTGCTTCTGGCGGCGTCGCCTTAAAGACGTTGAAGGAACAAAAGACTTGTCAAACCCCGGCGACGCCGACGCGCGCGAGATCACCAGTATCTCAGATCTGGCGGCCTATCTGGAATCCGGCAGCAAGCCGCCGGCGGATTTCACCATCGGCACCGAGCATGAGGCCTTCGGCTTCCGGCGCACGGATTTTTCTCCGCCCGCCTATGACGGGGCGGGGGGCATCGGCGCGCTGCTGCAAGCGGTGCAGGCGCATGATGGTTGGGAGCCGATCCTCGACCATGGCAACATCATCGGATTGAAAGGGCAGGGCGGGGCCTCGCTCTCGCTGGAGCCAGGCGGGCAGTTCGAGCTTTCCGGCGCCATGCTGCGGGACCTGCATGCCACAAAGGCGGAACTGGACGCGCATATCGCCCGGCTGCATGACGTAGCGCCGGGCCTGGGGCTTGGCTTCGCGCCGCTTGGCTTCCACCCCGCCGCCAGCCGCGCTGATTTCCATTGGATGCCGAAGGGCCGCTACAAGATCATGCGCGCCTACATGCCAAAGGTGGGCACGCGTGGGCTGGACATGATGCTGCGCACCTGCACCGTGCAGGTGAATCTGGATTTTTGCTCCGAGGCGGACATGGTGGCGAAGATGCGCGTGGCGAGTGCCCTGCAGCCCTTGGCCACCGCTTTGTTCGCCAATTCACCATTTTATGAAGGCAAGCCGAACGGCCTGCTCTCCAACCGCGCCTATGTGTGGGGCGATACGGATAATGCCCGTTCCGGCATCCCGGCGGCGATCTTCCAGGACGGTTTCGGCTTCGAGGCCTATGCCAACTGGCTGCTCGATGTGCCGATGTATTTCGTCTACCGCGACGGCGTGTACCACGACGCGGCGGGCGCCTCATTTCGGGATTTCATGGCCGGAAAACTTGCCGCGCTGCCGGGCGAGCGCGCCACCATCGGCGATTTCGCTGACCATTCCACCACCGCCTTTCCGGATGTGCGCTTAAAGAAATACATCGAAACACGCGGCGCGGATTCCGGGCGGCCTGACATGATGCTGGCGCAATCCGCCCTCTGGACAGGATTGTTCTACAATCCCGCCGCCCTGGCCGCCGCGCAAACGCTTGTGAGGGATCTGGCCTACCCAGAGATTCTCGCCTTGCGTGAAGCCGTGCCCGCCACGGGCATCAACACCAGGTTTGGCACCGGAACGCTGCGGGATTTGGCGAAAGACGTGATCGCCATTGCCGCTGAAGGGCTAAAGGCCCGTGCCCGCCTGAACCAGGAAGGGCAGGATGAAGCGCTCTATCTCGCCCCGCTTCAGGAGATCGCCGCAGGTGCTCCCAGCCAGGCCGAACATTGGCTGACCCGCTATCATGGCGACTGGAACGGCGACGTGACCCGGATTTTCGAAGAGGCCGAGTTTTAGCGTTCATGGAGCTTCGCCAGACAAGGTCGGGGATATGTATCCTCATTGCGGCGGTTGGCGCTTTATTGGCGATTTTAATCGACATTCTGGTGTTGAAGCGCCAGTACATTGCGGGCGGTTGGACCGGGCCTGGGGATTTCCACATCTTCCGGGACGGTGCTCGCGCGATCTTTGAACATTCGTCTGCCGTGGGAGAGTTGCAGTATCCGCCTCCTTTTTTGTTGCTGATATCGCCGTTCGCTGTTTTGCCGCCAAACTTGGGCGATATTTTGTGGGTGCTGACGGGCGTTCTGGTTCTTGGTTTTGTGGGAATGAAGCTCGGGCTGGGGTTATGGCAAGTCATGCTGGGTCTGATCTCGCCACCGGCCTTGTATTGTGTGGTTATGGGGCAGACGGGGCTTTTCATATCGTCGGCCTTGCTGGTTGCCCTGGCCTGCGCTGACACTGCTCCTGTTCTGGCTGGAATCGCCGCCGGTTGCGTCGTCGTAAAACCCCAATTCGCAATACTGCTGCCTGTTTGCTTTCTTGCTGGCCGTCAATGGCGGGCTTTTGTGGCGGCGGTGGCCACAGTGTTGGTGCTTTGCCTTTTGCCCGCTTTGGTGTTCGGGCCCTGGGTCTGGCAACTCTTCCTGCACAAGGAACTGAAGGTTGCCTGGGCTGATGTCTCAGCGCCAGGGGCCATTCAAGAGCATATGATGGTAACCCCATTTGTGTTTTTCCGTACTTTGGGGGTTTCCGATCATCTGTCGGGGATCATTCAGGTTGTAATCAGCCTTTCTACGATTTTTGCGTGTTGGCGGATTTGGTCTCTGCACCGTGAAAATAAAATTACTGCGGAATATCGCTTGGCGGTAACTGCGTGCCTGATATTTTTGGTGACACCTTTTGCTTACATCTATGATTTATCTGTGGTTGCCTTCTCACTCTTGCTGTATGCGGCAAGGCAGAGGCCGGGGTGGGCGGCGGCGATCGCGATATTTTGGAGCTTCACGGGCCTTTATGGTCTCATTTCGACCATTGCTTGGCCTGCGGGCGCGACATTGGTTTTGGCAACAGCGCTTGCAATCCGGCCCTGGGAGTAAACCAGATCACGAATTTTAGGTGCGGCTGTTTCAATGACGGAGAGCCATAACCTAAATTTATCAATCGACCTTGAATGCCAAAATTGCTTTATGAAAAACCCGGCGAAAGCCGGGTTTTTCATGGTTTCGTGCGGGGTTTATTTCGTAGTGCTGGCAAGCTCGGCGTTTTGAAGCTTGGCGGTTTTCGGTTTGGCCGTTTGCCCGGGTGGCTCGTCGGTCACAAAGCTGTCGAGCGCTTCAGGGGTTTTCAACGCCAGCACGGCTTTGAATTCAGCGTCGTTATTCACGCAGAAAACGCTTCCCTGGCCGATGCCGGCAACGGACTGGTTGTTGGCCAGCAGGGTAATGTAGGTATCCTCCATCTTCCGGCCGCTGTAAGGGCCGCTGGCCTTGTAGAAATAGGCGTCCATCTGGTGCTGAGCGTCCAGCACATGAGGATGGAACATGTTCATGAAGGCATCGTATTGGGACCGTTCGTCGCAGGAGAGGGCGGCCACCATCAAGGCCGATTTCAGCCCGATGACGTTAAAGGCCTGCTGAACCTTCTCCTCTTGAGCGGGTGTGAACTTGATTCTGGGAGACACCGGCGGTGGCACATCAACCGCCACGGGGTAAACATGCCCCACCGGCGCGGCGGGTGCCGTCGCGGCCAATTTAGGCGAGGACTGGGAACAGCCGGCCAAAACCAGGGCGGCGGCGCTCATGCCTAGAATCACCTTGCCGTAAGCACGGGCGTTGCGCGGTGTATGCAATGCAAAATTCCTTTGTTTAAGCCCAGATCACAGTTTTCCCTTACAGCCAATCACTGGTCCGGCCAAGCCGCATTTGCGGCAAGGAAAAATTGCAACTCTTTAATAATAAAACATTTGGTTGAAATCGAACGAAATCTACTCGCGCAGGAGCGCGGCGTCGTTAGGTCCGCTCATGGGGAAGCGAACCTAACAGCCTGAATTGTCATTCAAACTTTACGCGAAGGCAGGTTTTGATTTCAGGGGGTACCGCCGTGCGGCCTGCTCTGAAATTATCCGGCTTTAGATTTTGGCCACGCGCAGCGCGTTGGTGGTGCCAGCCTGGCCAAATGGCACGCCCGCAACCACTACGATCTCCTCACCCTTCTGTGCAAAGCCTTCCAGGCGGGAGATTTTCATAGCTTTTTCAACGGCTTCTGTCATTGAATGCGCGGCGTCGGTGATGACAGCGTGCACGCCCCAGACGATGGAAAGGCGCCGGGCAACGCTCTGGTTCGTCGTCAACCCGATCACATGGCAATCGGGCTTTTCACGCGCGACTCGCAAGGCGGTGGCGCCCGACTCGGTGAGGGCCACGATGGCCTTGGCGTTAATGGTGTGCGCCACCTGCACGGCGGCCGCGGCAATCGCGTCCGCCGAAGTCTTTTCCGGTTGCGGCCGCTTGGCGTCCAGCTCGGTGCGCCAATCCTCGTCGCGCTCCACGCGGGTGATGATGCGGTCCATCATGTTCACGGCCTCGCGCGGGTATTGCCCGGCGGCGCTTTCGGCGGAGAGCATCACCACATCGGCGCCGTCGAACACGGCGGTGGCAACGTCGGAGGCTTCGGCGCGGGTGGGGGCAGGCGAGGAGATCATGCTCTCCAGCATCTGCGTGGCCACCACCACCGGCTTGCCGCGCTGCTGGGCGGCGCGGATGATGCGCTTCTGCGCCACGGGAATTTCCTCGGGCGGCAATTCCACGCCGAGATCCCCACGGGCGACCATCACGGAATCGGTCACGTCCATGATCTCTTCGAGGTTGTCCATGCCCTGCGGCTTTTCGAGCTTCACCATCGTCAGCGCGCGGCCGGCGGCGATCTCCTTCGCCTCCAGCACGTCTTTCGCCTGCTGCACGAAGGAAAGGCCGATATAGTCGATGCCCAGCGGCAGCACGAAATCCAGATCCGCGCGGTCCTTCTCGGTCAGCACCGGGATGGGCAGGATCACATCCGGCACGTTCACGCCCTTGCGCTCGGAAAGCACGCCGCCGACGATCACTTCGGTGAGCAGATGGTCGTCGCGGACGCGCAGCACGCGCAACCGCAGCTTGCCGTCATCCAGCAGTAGGGTGGAGCCGATTTCGGCCGCGGCGATGATCTCGGGGTGCGGCAGGCAGACGCGGCGGGTATCGCCAGGGGCGCGGTTCAGGTCGAGCGTGAATTGCTGCCCCGTTTGCAGTTGCACGCGGCCGGACTGGAACGTGCCAACCCGCAATTTTGGCCCCTGCACGTCGGCCAGAATGCCGATCGGCCGCCCGACGCGCTTTTCGACGGAGCGGATCATCTCGATGCGCGCGGCATGGTCCTCGTGGCTGCCATGGGAGAAGTTCAGCCGGAACATGTCCGTGCCGGCCTGGAAAAGCTGCAGGATCATCTCCGGTGACGAGCTGGCGGGGCCAAGAGTCGCGATGATCTTGGTGCGGCGGTGGCGGCGCAATTTATCCATTTGAATCCTCAGGCGGGAAAAGGGGGCAGCATGCCAGATGGCAGCCGGCTGTAAGCGAAGGCCATAGTCTTTGGCAACCCTGCCGGCACAGAAAGCAATATTGCGCGCGCCAACCGGCTGCGGCAGGCTGACAGCCGAGCGCAGCGCCCGGCCAAAAGCCGCGCAAGGGGCATCCGGCAGGCTGCGCATAGGTTTTTATGGCGCGATGAACAGCGTTTCACGGCGCGATTATGAGCGGGAGCATAGGCTTGAGCAACCCCAAGCGAAATGAAGATATGACTGAGAAACTGGAAGCGGCGGCGTTTCGCGCGCTGGTGGCGCATTTGCGGGCCCGCACGGATGTGCAGAATATCGACCTGATGAACCTTGCCGGATTCTGCCGCAACTGCCTTTCGCGCTGGTACCGGGAGGCCGCCGAGGCCGAAGGGATGGCGCTGAGCGACCCCGAGGCGCGGGAGATTATCTACGGCATGCCTTATAAGGACTGGCAGGCCAAATATCAGATGCCGGCGAGCGAGGCGCAGCAGGCCAAGATGAAAGAGGCCAATCCCGGCCATTGAGCCGGCTGGTCGTATTCCCGGATTGACCAGCGTGCCCGGCGGTTATATCCCCGCTGCCCGCATTGGAGATGAGTATGTCCGTGTCCGCAGAAGAGAAACCGACCAACATTGCCGGCGAGCGGCTGCGCAGCGTGATCGAGCGCATTGAGCGCCTGGAGGAGGAGCGCAAGGCGCTCGCCAATGATATCAAGGATATCTATTCCGAGGCGAAATCAGCCGGGTTCGATGTGAAGGTGATTCGCCAGCTCATCCGCATCCGCAAGCAGGAGCCGGCGGAGGTGGAGGAGCAGGAGACGCTGCTGGACGTTTACCGCCGCGCCATTGGGATGTAAGCGCCGGGCCGTTTGACCTCTGCGCCACAGTGCCTAAATCTGTGGTCAGAATGTTTTGAACGGAGCGGTGATGAAGACCACGAATTTGGCCCGGCATCCGGAAGGGATGACCGGCTCTCCGGCAACCGCGCTGCCGAGCTGGGACCTGAAGGATCTTTATGCCTCCCCCGCCGATCCGCGCATCGAAGCCGACCTGAAATCCGTTCAGGAGGGCGCGGAAAAATTCGCCGCCGCTTATCAGGGCAAGCTGGTGGGGCTTTCCGGCGCGGAACTGGCCGGGGCGATCCGCACCTACGAGGCGTTGCAGGAAATTCCCGGCCGCATCATGTCCTACGCGGTGCTGCTGTTCTCGGCGGATTCCTCCGTTCCCGCTCATGGGCAGTTTTACCAGACCATGGCCGAGCGCGTGACCGCTCTGGGCACCAAGACCTTGTTCTTCACGCTGGAGCTGAACCGGATTTCGGATGAGGCGCTGGCCGAGAAGTTGCAGGACAAGGCGCTGGCGCATTACGCCTCCTGGCTGCGGGATTTGCGCGTGTTCCTGCCGCATCAGCGGGAAGATGTGGTCGAGCAGCTGTTCATGGAAAAGGATGTGACCGGCCATTCCGCCTGGACGCGCCTGTTCGACGAGACCATCGCTGGGCTGCGGCTGGATGTGGATGGTGAGGAACTGACCCTCTCCGCCGCGCTGAACAAACTCTCGGACTCCGACCGCGCCAAGCGCGAGGCCGCCGCCAAGGCTGTGGCCAAGGCAATGGAGCAGAATGAGAAATTATTCGCGCTCGTGCTGAATACCATCGCCAAGGACAAGGCGATTGAGGATGAGTGGCACGCCTATCCGCATCCATGGTCCTTCCGGAACCGGGCGAACATGGTTGAGGATGAGGTGGTGAACGCGCTGGTGGAGGCGGTGAAATCCTCCTATGGCCGCCTCTCGCACCGTTATTATGCGCTGAAGGCCAAATGGCTGGGGCTGGAGAAGCTGGAGCATTGGGACCGTAACGCGCCCTTGCCAACCGACGCGGACAAGCCGATTTCCTGGCCGCAGGCGCGGGACATTGTGCTGAACGCCTATGGCGGCTTCAGCCCGGAACTGGCCGAGACCATCAAGCCGTTCTTTGACAAAAACTGGATCGACGCGGCGCTGCGCCCCGGCAAGGCGGGCGGCGCGTTCTCGCACTCCACCGTGCCTTCCGCGCATCCTTATGTGCTGATGAATTTCCACGGCAAAACGCGGGATGTGATGACATTGGCGCATGAGCTGGGCCATGGTGCGCATCAAAGCCTGGCGGCGAAGCAGGGCTATCTGCTGGCCGGAACCCCGCTGACCCTGGCCGAGACCGCCAGCGTGTTCGGTGAGATGCTAACCTTCCGCTCTTTGCTGGACGCTGAGACCGACCCTGCGCGCCGCCGCATCATGCTGGCGCAGAAGGTGGAGGACATGCTCAACACCGTGGTTCGGCAGATCGCCTTCCATGAGTTCGAGGTGGCGTTCCATACCGAGCGTGCCGAGGGCGAGATTCTGCCCGAGCGCATTTCCGAAATCTGGCTGGACGTGCAGACCCGCAGCCTTGGCCCGGCTTTCAATTTCACCGAGGATTACCGGAGCTTCTGGGCCTATATCTCGCATTTCTTCCACTCACCTTTCTATGTGTACGCCTATGCCTTTGGGGATTGCCTGGTGAACGCGCTGTACGCCGTTTATCAAGAGAGCCCGGACAAGGCTGGCTTCGCGGCGAAGTACCGGGAGATGCTGGCCGCCGGCGGCACCAAGCGGCATAAGGCGCTGTTGGCCCCCTTCGGGCTGGACGCATCCGACCCCGCCTTCTGGAACAAGGGGCTGGACGTGATCTCGGGCTTTATCGACGAGCTTGAAAACGCATGAGCGATCGCGGCGGCGGGAATCTGTTTGGCGAAATGCGGCGAATGGCCCGCACTTCGGGCGCTGTGGGAGGAATCGCCGCGCGCATTGCGGGCGAGCGGGTGTTCGGAATCAAGACCGATCAGGTGCGCCATGCGGAGGATCTGAAATCCCTGCTTGGCGGCCTGAAGGGGCCGATGATGAAGGTGGCGCAGTTCCTCTCCACCGTGCCGGACGCGCTGCCGCCCGAATACGCCAAGCAACTGGCCGAGCTGCAATCCAACGCGCCGCCGATGGGCTGGCCCTTCGTGCGTCGGCGCATGTCCGGCGAGCTGGGGCCGGATTGGGAGAGCAAGTTCAAGAGCTTTTCCCGCGAGGCGGTGGCCGCCGCTAGTCTGGGGCAAGTGCACCGCGCCGTGCTGCCGGATGGGCAGGATGTTGCGGTGAAGCTGCAATACCCGGACATGCCGAGCGTGATAGAGGCCGATTTGCGCCAGGTGAAGCTGGCCATGGCGGTTTATAAGCGCATGGATAACGCGATTATCCAGGACGACATCTATGTCGAGCTGAGCGAGCGTTTCCGCGAGGAATTGGATTACCTGCGCGAGGCGGCGCAGATGCGGCTCTACCGGCAGATGCTGGCGGACGTGCCGGATATTAACGTGCCGGAGCCGGTGGAGAGCTATACCACCACCCGTCTGCTGACGATGAGTTGGCTGAAGGGGCAGGGGTTCCGCTCGTGGATGGATGCCGGTCCCAGCCAGGAGAGCCGCAACGCTTTGGCCACGGCTTTGTTCCGGGCCTGGTATATTCCGTTCTACCGCTACGGGGTGATCCATGGTGACCCGCATCTGGGCAATTACCAGGTGAGCGAGGCGGGCGGGCTGAACCTGCTGGATTACGGCTGCATCCGGGTGTTTCCGCCGAAATTCGTGGGCGGCGTGTTGGAGCTTTATGGCGCCGTGCGCGACCATAACGAAGCCCGCGCCCGCCATGCCTATGACATTTGGGGCTTCAAGGGCATCACCGACGAGCAGGTGGATGTGCTGAATGAATGGGCGCGCTTTCTTTACCAGCCGCTGATCGAGGACCGGGTACGGCCGATCCAGGAAGGGCAGGGCACCGAATTCGGGCGCGAGGTGGCGCAGAAGGTACATGCCGGGTTGCAGCGCACCGGCGGCGTGCGCCCGCCGCGGGAGTTCGTGCTGATGGACCGTTCCGCCATCGGGCTGGGGGCGGTGTTCATGCGGCTGGGGGCCGAGCTGAACTGGTGCCGGCTGTTCCAGGAGACAGTGGAGGGGTTCAGCGAGGAAAGCCTCGCCGCGCGGCAGGCGAGAGCGCTCCAGGTTGCCGGGGTGCCGGCAGCCAAGTAAACCCGCGCCATGGCAATTCTTCAACGCGGCTTTTTGCGCTCCGGCTTCTTCGCCCGGGCTTACCGCAAGCTCCTCCACTCTATCTATGCCAATGATCTGTGGCTGGATTTGAGGCTGCATGCCAAGCGCGAGGCAGTGGACTACATCATCGCCCATATGAACGAGGCGATGGTGCTGGCTGACCGGGACGAACTGGCGCGCTTTGCGCTTTCCCGCGCGCCGAAGGAAGGGCTGGTGCTGGAGTTTGGCGTCGCCAAGGGCGCGTCTCTGCGCAACCTCGCGGCGCAGACCCCCAGGCAGGTGCATGGCTTCGACAGTTTTGGGGGGCTGCCGGAGGCATGGTCTGGCACCAAAGAGCAGGCTGGGGCGTTTACCCAGAAAGGCAAGCTGCCGAAGGTGCCGCCCAATGTGGTGCTGCATTCGGGCTGGTTTGACCAGACGCTGCCGCCGTTCCTGGCGGCGGAGGCCGGGTCGGTGGCGTTCCTGCATGTCGATTGTGACATATATACAAGTACGGTGACGATTTTCACCGCGCTGCGGGACCGGATCGCGCCCGGCACCGTGATTCTTTTTGATGAATATTTCAACTATCCCGGTTGGCGGGCGCATGAGTATAAGGCCTTCCAGGAATTCATCGCCGCAACGGGGTTGAGCTACGAATATCTTGGATTTTCCGCCGAGAAAGGGCATGTGGCGGTGCGCATTGGCGCGGCTGGTGATCTAAAAGAACCGGTCTAGCCGTGCTGATGGGTTTAACGAAAGCCAAAATGCATATAATGCAGACTAGTTTACGCGGCTTAAACCGGGTAACAGCTTGCAATATTCGGCGCGTTAAACCTAAGGTGCCGCAAAACTTAAAGGGCT
>JAGXAE010000076.1 GCA_018971725.1 Pseudomonadota bacterium
TCACTGCTGGCGGCGGGGCCGGGCTGGGTGGTGCCGGGCATCGTGAAAATGCTGATGGGCTCGGTGCTTGGCGTGCTGACGCTGGGCCTCGGCTTCGGGGCGGAGCAAGCCGCGCAGCCGATCTTGCTGTATCAAGCGGCCTATGGCCTTGCCCTGCCGCCACATGCCGCCTTGCTGGCCGCCGCCATGCTGGTGGCGGTCGCTCAAAGCAAGATCAACGTCACCAACGCCTATGCGGGCTCCATCGCCTGGTCCAATTTCTTCTCGCGGCTGACACACCGGCATCCGGGGCGGGTGGTTTGGCTGGTGTTCAACGCCACCATCGGGCTGCTGCTGATGGAGTTGGACATCTACCGTTCCATCGCCCCCATTCTCGCCTTTTATTCCGTGCTGGCCTGCGCCTGGGTGGGGGCCATCTGCGCGGATCTCGTGCTGGTGAAGGGGTTGCGCCTCGGGCCGAATGTCATCGAGTTCAAGCGCGCGCATCTTTACGACATCAACCCGGTTGGCACCGGGGCGATGCTGCTGGCCACATTGGTCGGGGCATTCTGTGTCGCCGGGCTGCTGGGTGCCTATGCCCACGCCTTCGCGCCCTTCGTGGCGCTGGCCACCGCCTTCATCGCCGTGCCCGCCATCGCCGTCGCCACGCGTGGACGATACTATCTTGCCCGCCGCCCGCGCCGCGCCTGGGCAAACCGCACGCGGCTGGTGTGCACCGTCTGTGATAACGGGTTCGAGCCGCAGGACATGGCCTATTGCCCAGCCTATGCCGCGCCCATCTGCTCGCTCTGCTGCACGCTGGATTCCCGCTGTCGGGATGCCTGCAAGCCGCAGGGGCGTTATGGCGCGCAACTTAGCGCGCTGCTGCGAAGCTGGGTACCCGCCATGTTGCGCGGCCGCATGGACCCGGTGCTGTTACGCTTTCTCGGCGTGTTCAGCCTTACCGCGATGGTGCTGGGGTTCATCTTCTCCGCCTTCTACTGGCAGGCCGCCAGCCAGCACTCTGGCCTTTCAGCATTGCTTGCCGCCGCGTTCTGGCGCGTGTTTGTCTGCATCTTGCTGGTGGCCGGGGTGTTTGTCTGGTTGCAGGTGCTGGCCCGCGAATCCTCCCTGGCCGCCGAGGAGGAATCCCGCCGCCAGACGCAATTACTGCTGGCCGAGATCGACGCGCACCGGCGCACCGACGCCAAGCTGGCCCGCGCCCGGGAAGTTGCCGAGGCCGCCAACATCGCCAAAACCCGCTTTGTGGTGGGGGTGAGCCACGAGTTGCGCACCCCGCTGAACGCCGTGCTGGGCTATGCGCAATTGCTGGAAAACGACGAGAGCATTCCACCGCGACGGCGCGAGACAATCCGCATCATCCGCCGCTCTGGCGAGCATCTGCACGGGCTGATCGAAGGGTTGATGGATATTTCCAAGATCGAGGCCGGGCGCATCGAGATCGAGCGGCGGGAAGTGAACTTCCCGGATTTTCTGGCGCAGATCACCGGCATGTTCCGCCTGCAAGCCGCCGCGAAGGGGCTAACCTTTGATTTCGAGGCACCTTCCCGTCTGCCGGCGCTGGTGTTCATCGATGAAATCCGGCTGCGCCAGATCCTCATCAACCTGCTCTCCAACGCGCTGAAATTCACTGAGCGCGGCGGCATCCGTCTAACCTTACGCGTCCCCGGCGAGGTGATGGAATTCGAGATTGCCGATACCGGCCCCGGCATCGCGCCGGAAAATCTCTCGCGGATTTTCGAGCCCTTCGAGCGTGCGGTGCCAAAAGACGCAAATGCTGTGCCCGGAATCGGGTTGGGGCTGACCATCACCAAATTGCTGGTGGAGATTCTCGGCGGGCGGATTTCCGTGGAGAGCGCGGAAGGCAAGGGCAGCCGCTTCAAGGTGCAGTTGCTCATCTCCCGCGCCAAACAAGGCTCAACCCCCGCCCCAGCGCCAGGGCGCATCACCGGCTATAAAGGTGCGCGGCGCACCATCATCGCGGCGGAGGACAATGCCGTGCATCGCAGCCTGTTGCAGGATGCGCTCACACCTTTGGGCTTCA
The DNA here is from genome assembly GCA_018971725.1 of Pseudomonadota bacterium. Taxonomy (GTDB): domain Bacteria; phylum Pseudomonadota; class Alphaproteobacteria; order Acetobacterales; family Acetobacteraceae; genus Acidocella. The sequence goes on from JAGXAE010000076.1 coordinate 2,045, forward strand.
CGCTGCTCACGGCACCCGATGGCCCCTCCTGCCTGCGGCTGGCCGCGGATTGCGCGGCGGATTTGTTCCTGCTGGATTTCTCAATGCCGCAAAACGAAGTGCCGGAGCTCGACGGGCTTGGCCTCGCCCGCCGCCTGCGCCAGGATGCAAACCATGCCGGAACACCCATCGTGATGCTCACCGCCCATGCCCCGGTACTGCGCGGCGCGCAGGATGGCGTTTACGATGCGGTGCTGCCCAAGCCTCTTAATCTGGGTAAATTGTTGCAGACCATCGGGACGTTGCTGAAAATCGACTGGACCCGGGATGAATTAACCGCGCCCGCCGCGCCCGCACCGGCTTTGCCCGGTCAGGCCGAGGCGGCTTTGCGCCCGCATATCGCGCAGCTGCGCTATCTGGCGCAGATCGGGTTTATTCGTGGGCTGGAAGAAAGCCTGGAGCGGCTGGCCGAGGAAGCCCCGGAGGCACGGGCGATGCTAGCACCCCTGGCGGCGCTGGCCGCCGGGTTGCGCCTGCCGGAATTCCTCGCCGCGTTGGAGGAGCTGGACCGGGATGCCGCCTGACCCCACACCCCGCCCCACCATCCTGATCGTGGATGACGAGCCGACCATGCTGCGGCTGCTGATCGATTCCCTGGAGCCCGCCGGGTTCAACGTGCTGGTGGCCTTGCAGGGTGAAATGGCGCTGGTGCTGCTGGAACAAGTTACGCCTGATGTGATTCTGCTGGACGCGCTGATGCCGGGGATAGACGGGTTTGAAACCTGCCGGCGGTTGAAGCGCCGCCCCGGCCTGGCGCTGGTGCCGGTGATCTTCATGACCGGGCTGACGGATACCGAGAGCGTGGTGGCGGGGTTGCAGGCGGGCGGCGTGGATTACGTGACCAAGCCCGTGGTGCCTAATGAGCTGGTGGCGCGCATCCGCGTGCATCTGGCCAATGCGCAGCTCACCCGCAGCGCCCAGCGCGCCATGGACGCCTCGGGCCGGTTTTTGCTGGCGGCGAATGCCACGGGCCGCTTGCGCTGGGCCACGCACCAGGCCGCGAAGCTGCTGGGGCAGATCGCGCCCGGGGCTGAGCTGCCGCCCGAAATGCGCGACTGGCTGGCGGCGCGATTGGCCCAGCCGCAGGAAACGCCTGGCAGTTTCACCACCGCCTTGCCCGCGCCGGAAGCGCCCGGCCGGCGGGTGGAATTCGCGCTGATCGGCCAGATGGCGGAGGATGAATATCTGCTGCGGATTGTGGAGCAGGACGCCGACCATGATGTGGAGCGGCTGCAAGCCCGCGTGCCCTTAACGCGCCGGGAGACGGAAGTGCTGCTCTGGCTGGCGCGGGGCAAATCCAACCGCGACATCGCGCAGATTTTGAATGTGAGCTACCGCACGGTGAACAAGCATCTGGAACAGATGTACCCCAAGCTGGGGGTGGAAACCCGGACCTCCGCCGTGGCGATTGCGATTAGGGCGCTGGAGGGGGCATAGGGGGGCAGCGCTGAGGGCGGTTTGAATTTCGGTTTACGACCCGTTTCAGACGCGGGCCCTGACTTCAACAGAGCGCAATAGCCGACATTGCTGACCGTCGCGCATTTTTGTCGCAAGAGATCGTATCAAGCGACAAAAATATGCGACATGAGAACGCCATATACCTGCAAGGAGGGACGATTGTCGCATGATTTACAAGTTATGCGACAGGCTGTGACCGGGTAAGGAGGAAAGTGGCCTCGCTGCTTTTGTAAAAATATTCCGGAAAGCGGCCGTTGAAGACCAAATTTTATGCTATTAGAATAAACAAATGCGGAACCGATGGCGCCCAGGCTATTTTAGATCACTAAAGGAGATCCTTATCCGCCGACGAGTGCGTGCTTTGGCAGCTCCTTTAGCAATGCGTCGACCTGTAGGCATGTCAGGAAAAGAGTGGGTCGCCAGTGCAAAGCGCGCAGTCTATCGAAACGGTTGGCACAAGAGACAACGCGAGACTCTGTTTGCTCAAGCATTGGTCTTCGTACGGGCTCGAAAGAAGAAAGGGTTTTATGCCTCCAGTAGGAAAAAGTACTGACGGTTACAGATTAAGATCGAAAGCCACCAGGGTTAAAAATGAACCGGCTCGAAAAAATCATCGGGATATCCGTCAGGAATAACCAAACGCTCCCTAAAACATGTGCCATGGCAACTCCAGACTTGCCATTTACCCTTGGAAGTTTCGACCGTGATGCGACACGGATCGGTATCCGTCTCCTCAATTTCTCTTCCACATAAGCAGCACGGCCCAAACACAACCACCATTGTCGCCCCCCTCTTGCTATTTCTGGATGCTAACATGGCCTTAGTTATGTCCGCTATTAGCGCCTCGGATTGCCGTCTGGAATGACGTACAAGGGTCGTTTTTGCCGGGATCGGACTTGTCGCATAACTCAGGATTTATGCGACACCCTAAAGCCTTGGGTATGGGTCTGTTTAACCAGCCAGTTCGTTCCTAAGCGGACAGGCAGAAACCCCCCATTTCGGTACATCTACGCATCAAACCCTACGTATCAGGCGCCCAGTGCAGCAGTTTCTTCAAGACCACATCCACCGCCACCCAGAGCAAAATCGTCATGGCCGCCAACAACACCAGGGCGGCGAACATCAAATCTGTCTGCATGCGCGCATTGGCGTTGAGCATCACATAGCCCAACCCTTCCGAGGCCCCGGCCCATTCGCCCAGAATGGCGCCGATGGGGGCAACCGCCGCGGCGATGCGCAGGCCCGCGCCGAAAGCGGGCAGAGCCGCCATCAGCCGCACATGCAGCAGGATAGTGATGTTGGAGGCGCCCATGGTGCGGGCGAGGTCCAGCCAGCCCGGCTCGGTACGGCGCAGCCCATCGTAAAACGCGGCGGTGACGGGGAAGAAAATAATCAGCACCGCCATCAGCGCTTTCGAGGCCAGGCCAAAGCCCAGCCACAGCACCAGCAGTGGCGCCAGGGCGAATACCGGCACCGCCTGGCTGAGCAGCAGCAAGGGCAGCAGCCAGCGCTGCAACCCGCGCGAAAACACCATGGCCAGCGCTAAGCTCCCGCCGAACAAGGTGCCCAGCCCCAGCCCCAGCACAATCTCCACCAGCGTCACCAGCGTGTTTTGCAGCAGGAAGCCGCTTTGCGCCGCCAGCACTTTCGCCACGGCAACGGGGCCGGGCAGCAGGAATGACGGGATGCCGGTGAATTTCGCCACCGCCCACCATAATGCCAGCAGGCCGAACAAGGTGACGAGGGGGCGCAGAGCCTCGCGTATATGCTTCATGCCGCGCGGCTTTCCAGTAAGGCACGCATCAGCTCACCTTGGGTGTGCAGCAGGGCCTCGTCGTCCGGCGCGCGGGGCGGGGTGCCGGGCACGGCGATTTCATGCCCCAGCCGGGCGGGTCTGCCCGCCATCACGTAAAGGCTGTGGCCAAGCCGGCAGGCTTCCATCGGGTCGTGGGTGATGAGCAAGGCTGTGCGCCCGGCGAGCAGCCTGGCGGCAAGTTCCTGCATGGTGGCGCGGGTGATCGCGTCCAACGCCGAAAACGGTTCGTCCATCAGCACCACGGGGCGGTTTTCGTACAAGGTGCGGGCAAGCGCCACACGCTGGCGCATGCCGCCGGAAAGCTCTTTCGGCAAGGCGCGTTCCCGCCCGGCCAGCCCCACCGCCGCCAGCAGGTCGCGCGCGCGTGCCTTATCCGGCTTTTCGCCGCGCAGCCGGCTGCCAAGGGTGACGTTTTCCAGCGCCCGCGCCCAGGGGTAGAGCAGATCCTGCTGGCCCATCCAGGCCACGCGCCCAGGCAGCGGCAAGCCATCATTGGCCCGCACGGTACCGGCATCGGGTGCGGCCAACCCCGCGGCAATGCGCAGCAGGCTGGTTTTGCCCACCCCGCTGGCGCCCAGCAGGGCCGTGCAGCGCCCCGCCTGAACGGTCAGGTCCAGCCCCTCGAACAGAGGCTGGCCCTCATAATGCAGCGCCAGCCCGCGCAGCTCCAGGCTGGGCGGGGGCGTAGAAAGCGTCTCTGAATTCATCCCGCCAGGGGTATAAGCCCCGAAGCCGGATTCAGCCAATCACTGAAGCGGCGTGGGCTGCATGGGCGGCGCGCCGGTGGGGATAATATGCGCTGGCGGCGCGGGCGGCGGCGTGGCCGTGCCGTTTTCCTGCCAGCCGCCACCCAGCGCCTTGTACAGCGTGATCTCGTTCTGCTGTTGCGCCAGCAGCAGGCTTACGAAATATAGCCGCGCGCTCAGCAGTGAATCCTGCGCTGTCAGCACATCCAGGTAATTATCGATCCCGGCGTTGAAGCTCATCGAGGCAAGCCGGTAATAGCGCAGATCGGCGTTCACCAGGTCCTGCTCGGCATTAAGCTGCGTGACATAGGTTTCGCGGGCGTTCAGCGCGTCAGATACGTCGTGGAAGGCGGATTGGATGGTCTCCTGGTAATACGCGATCTGAATCTTCTTCTCCACCTGGGCAATGTTCAGATTGGCGATGTTCGCCCCGCCGGTGAAAATCGGCAGGGTGATCTGCGGCTCGAACAACCAGGAGGTTTGCCCGGCGGCAAACAGGGAGTTGAGCGCGTTGCTCGCGTCCCCGCCATTCGCGGTGAGGCTGATGGACGGGAAGAAAGCTGCCCGCGCCGCGCCGATATTGGCGTTCGCCGCCAACAGCTCATGCTCGGCCGAGCGGATATCCGGCCGGCGGGTGAGCAGGTCAGACGGCAGCCCCGCGGGCACTTCCGGCAGCGGAGTTTCGGCGGAAAGCCCGTTCACCGCGTTCATCTGCTGGGCCAGTGCGGGCGGGATGGGCGCGCCCACCAGCAGCACCAGCTCGTCCATATCCTGCGCCACCTGGCGCTGGAACTGGCCAACATCCGAGGCGGCGGTATCATAGGCCGTTTCCGCCTGCGCCACGGCAATGCCGGTGGTGGTGCCGTGGGTGAGTTCAAGCTGAGTGAGCTGGAGGGATTTCTGATCCGCCCGCGCCGTATCCTGCGCGATCTCAAGTGATTCCCGGTCCGCCAGCCAAGTGTAATATTCAGACGCCACCTGCGCGACCAGCGAGATCTGCGCGCTGATCGCGGTGTCCTTATCGCTCAGATAGGTCTGATGCGCGGATTCCGCCTGGGAACGGATTTTGCCGAACAGATCCAGCTCCCACGAAACCGCTTGCGCTCCGATGCTGTATTCGCGAGACGTCACCGGTTGCCCGGCCGAGCTCAGATTGCCAGGGATGTGATCAACCTGCGCATAGGCATTGCCCTCAATGCTGGGGAACAGGCTGGCGCGGTCCACCCTGAATTGCGCCTGGGCCTGCTGCACGGTCAGCACCGTCTGGCGCAGGCTGCGGTTATTAGCCAATGACAGCGAAATGAGCTGTTGCAAGGCAGGGTCTGTGAAGAATTGCTTCCAGCCGATATCCGCCGCCGCCGGGCCGGTGCCGCCGGAAACCGGATATTGGTTGAGCACCGGCAGCACGGGGCGATGATAGGCCGGGATGAAGCTGCACCCGGCGAGCAGGCCGAGCACCAGCGTGGAGGCCATCTTTATTTTACGCATGGCCGTTGCCTCCCTGCTGGGCCGCAAGCGCTTCTTCAGCCTCCTGCCTCTCCCGTCTGCGCTTCACTTTCGCGAAGGTGAGCACGGTGACGAAAAATACCGGCACAAAGAAGATGGCGAGCACGGTGGCGGTGACCATGCCGCCCACCACCGCCGTGCCGATGGCAACGCGCGCCCCGGCCCCGGCGCCGCTGGCGATGGCCAGCGGGAAGGTGCCGAAGATGAAGGCGATGGAGGTCATCAAGATCGGCCGCAACCGTTCCTGCGCCGCGTGCAGCGCCGCTTCCACCAGGCCTTCGCCTTGTTCATAGAAGTTACGGGCAAACTCCACGATCAGGATGGCGTTTTTCACCGCCAATCCCATCGTCGTCAGCAAGCCGATCTGGAAATACACATCGTTGTCGATGCCGCGCAGCAAATTGGCAAGCACCGCGCCAATAATGCCAAGCGGCACCACCAGCATCACCGCCGCGGGAATGGACCAGCTTTCATAAAGGGCCGCGAGGCAGAGCAGGATGAATACCACGGAGACGACGTAAAGCGCTGTTGTCTGCGATCCGGCGGCAACCTGTTCGTAGGAAAGCCCCGTCCATTGCATGGTGACGCCCTGCGGCATCTGCGCCGCGATCTTCTGAACCTCCTTCATCGCCGCGCCGCTGCTGACACCGGGCGCCGGCTGGCCGAGAATCTCGTAAGCCTCATCGCCGTTATAAATCTCGACGGATTGGGGGCCGACAGTCCAATGCCCGCTCACAAAGGCGCTGAACGGCACCATGCCGCCGGCGCTGTTGCGGATATACCATTTGTCCAGGTCGCTCGGCTGCATGCGCGCGTCAGCCTCACCTTGGATATAGACATCCTTCACGCGGCCATTGCGAATGAACTGATCAACGAATTCCGAGGCCAGCGCAGCCTGGATCGTGGCATTGATATCCGTCATGGAAACGCCCAAAGCGGAGGCTTTTTCCCTGTCCACATCCAGCACGTATTGCGGCGCCTCGCTCAGCCCGTTGGGGCGGACCGCCGCCAGCAGCTTATCTTTCGCAGCGAGTTGCAGAAACTTGGCGCGCGCATCGAAGAAATCCTGGCTGCTGATATTGCCGGAGTTCATCAGTTCCATGTCAAAGCCTGTGGCATTGCCAAGCTCCAGCACCGGCGGCGGCTGCACGATGAACACCTTCCCGGCGCGGTTGCCGGCAAAATGCCCCATCACGCGCTGCGCGACGGCGGCAACATTCTGCGAGGCCGCGGGCCGGTCCGCCCAAGGCTTCATCAGCATCACCAGGAAGCCCTGATTCTGCGCCTGCCCGGCAAAGCTGAAGCCAGAAGCCGTATAAATCGATTTTACGTTGTTGCCCTCGGTCTTGAAGATGTATTTGCGCACCTCAGCGTTCAGCGCCTGGGTCTGCTCCGCCGTGGAGCCGGTGGGCAAACTGATCTGCCCGATCAGCAGGCCCTGGTCCTCGTTCGGCAGAAAGCCGATCGGCAAGCGCGTAAACAGGAATACCGTGAGAATAGCGATACAGACGAAGCCCACCATGGTCAGGCGGCTGCGCCGGGTCAGCCTGCGCACGCCGCCAAGATATCCAGCGCGCGTACGGTTGAAGCCACGGTTGAACCAGCCGGCGAAGCCACGCGTGCCTGCACCCTCCTTGGGCGGGCGCAGCAGGGAGCCGCAGAGCGAGGGGGTGAAGATCAGCGCCGTCAGGATCGACAGCACCATGGCCGAGACGATGGTGATGGAGAACTGCCTGTAAATAACGCCCGTGGAACCGCCAAAAAACGCCATCGGCAGAAACACCGCCGCCAGCACCAGCGCAATGCCGATCAGCGCGCCGGAAATTTCGTCCATCGACTGGCGCGCGGCCTCCTTCGGCCGCAGGCCGCGCTCATGCATCAGGCGGTCGACATTCTCGACCACGACGATGGCATCGTCCACCAGCAGCCCGACAGCCAGCACCATCGCCAGCATGGTGAGCGTGTTGATGCTGTAGCCGAGCGCCGCGAGCACCGCGAACGTACCCAGAAGCACAATCGGCACGGCGATGGTGGGCACCAGCGTGGCGCGGATGTTCTGCAGAAACAGCAGCATGACCAGGAACACCAGCGCGATGGCTTCCAGCAGAGTCTGCACCACCTCACGCAGGGATAGCACGATGTAAGGCGCGGTATCGTACGGATAGACGAGCTTAAGCCCGGCCGGCAGATGCTGCGTCAGTACTTTCAGCTCCGCCTTCACGGCCTTTTCCGTATCCAGCTGGTTTGCTCCAGGGGTGAGCTTGAGGCCCATGGCGCTGGCGGGCATACCGTTGAAAAGACTATCGATGGCATAGCTTTGCGGCCCAAGTTCCACCCGCGCGACATCCTTCAGGCGAACCTGGGCCCCGCTTGGCTCAACTTTCAGCAAAACATTCTCAAACTGGCTGGGCGTGGTGAACTCGCTAGGCCCGGTGATCAGCGCATCCAGGCGCTGGCCCTTCACAGCCGGCAGGCCACCCAACTCACCCGAAGGTACCTGGATATTCTGATCTTTAAGGGCGGTAACAACGTCCGACACCGTAAGGCCGTATTTGTACAGCTCATCCGGGTTCAACCAGATGCGCATCGCATATTCAGAGCCGAATAGCTGATAATCCCCCACGCCGGGCACGCGCGTGATCGGGTCCTCGATATTCGAGGCGATGTAATCCGC
>JAGXAE010000248.1 GCA_018971725.1 Pseudomonadota bacterium
GTGCGAGGCGGATACCGCCGCCCTCTCGCAGCTGGCCGGGCCCTGGCCGGTCTGCGGCCCGGCGCTGGAGATTGGCGCGGCGGCCCTGGCGGATACGGGCTGGGCTGACGCCACCACAAAACGGCTGATGAGCGAGATTGACCGCATGGATGCGCTCGCCCCTTGGCGCGTGATGGGCGGTTGCTGCCTGTTCCGGCTGTACGAAGCACCAAACGCCGAGGAAGCACAGGCAAAACTGGCGCGGCACCATATCTGGTCGCGCATTTTCCCCTATTCCGGCACCTGGCTTCGCCTGGGTATGCCGGGCAATGAGGCGGAATGGGCAAGGCTGAGCAACGCCTTGGCGGTGACCTGATGGAGTTCACCCCGCAACAGGCCGCAACCCTGGCCGAGATCATGCTCTGGCGGCGGGATGTAAGGCATTTCCTGGCCGACCCCGTGCCGGAAGAGGCGCTGGAGCGGCTGCGCCAAGCGATGGAGCACGCCCCTTCCGTCGGCAATGCGCGCCCCTGGCGCATAATCCGCGTGGAAAGCCCGGACCTACGCGCCGCCGTGCGGGCGGAGTTCATGCGCTGCAACCAGAACGCCGCCGCCGCCTATGAGGGCGAACAGGCAGCCGCCTACGCCAAGCTGAAACTGGCTGGGCTGGATGCTGCCCCCGTGCAACTGGCGGTGTTTACCGAGACCGACCCGGAAGCCGGGCACCGCCTCGGCCGCGCGACGATGGAACTGACGCTGCAACAATCCACCGCCATGGCAATTTACGCGCTATGGCTCACAGCACGGGCTGAGAATCTGGGCGTGGGCGCGGTTTCGATCCTGGAGCCACGCGTGATGGAGCGCCTGTTCGGCGTGCCGGAGCGCTGGGAGTTTTCCGCCTATCTCTGCATCGGCAAACCCGCCTTTACCGATGACACGCCGCTGCTGCACCGCGCAGGATGGCAGGAGAATGAAGAGACGGTGTGGGAATGGCGTTAAAGCGAGAACAGCCCGTCCACATCCAAATGCGTTTCCAGATGCGCAGCCAGCCCGTCCAAGGCCGCTTCGATCTCGGTGCCATGGGTGCGCTCTGTAACGGGCGCGCCGAGGCTGGCCAGGAAAGCGGCGCGGAACGCATCCTCATGGAACAGCCCGTGCAGATAGCTGCCCATTACCAGCCCGTCCGCCGAGATGGCGCCGTCAGGCTTTCCATCCACCATGGCGAAGGGGCGGGATGTGTCCGGCCCCTGGCTTTGGCCGAGATGGATTTCATAGCCTGAGACAGCAAGGCCGGTAGCCGCGTGCACGGCCTGCACCAGGCCAAGCTGCTTCTGCGGCTCCATGCGGGTGGAGATATCCAGCAGCCCCAGCCCAGGTGCCACGCCCGGCGGGCCTTCCAGCCCTTGGCTGTCTTCAACCACGCGCCCCAGCATCTGATACCCGCCGCACAGGCCGAGAATGCGCCCGCCGCGCCGGTGGTGGGCCGCAAGGTCGATATCCCAGCCCTGGGCGCGCAGAAACATCAAATCCCCGCGGGTGGATTTGCTGCCGGGAATAATCACCAAAGCCGCATCGCCGGGAATGGCCTGGCCGGGTTCAACCAGCACCAGCTCCACGCCTGCTTCAGCGCGCAGGGGGTCCAGATCGTCAAAATTGGCGATGCGGGCGAGGGCGAGGCAGGCGATTTTCACGGCTCCTGGCGAGGACGCCACCGGGCGGGCACGGCGGAGGTCCTGGGCGTCCTCGCCGGGCAGGCGGGCAGCGTCCGGGAAGTAGGGCACCACGCCAAAGCCGCGCCATTTCGTATGGGTTTGGATGAATTCATAACCGGAATCGAATAATCGCGGATCGCCCCGGAATTTATTGACGATGAAGCCCTGCACCAGGGCGGTATCCTGCACATCAAGCACGGCTTGCGTGCCGATGATCTGGGCGATCACCCCGCCCCGGTCGATATCCCCCACCAGCACCAC
>JAGXAE010000249.1 GCA_018971725.1 Pseudomonadota bacterium
ACCACACCAAGGACGCCGATGAGGGCGGTGAGCCGGAGTTTTTCAGCCGTTCCGTCTTGTTGAACAGGGCTGGAGAGCATCAGACTTTCCTTATCGTCACATCGCAGCCTGTAGCCGTTTGCACGCAGACGGACAAGGCGACCGGGGTTTTAGCTGGTAGGCAACGCGTTGGGCAGCAGCAGATAAAGCTGGCCGGGCTGGCGCATGTTGCCGGCGGTTTCCTCAGCATCCGGCCCGGCGCCGAAGAAAATATCCGCCCGGTCCACCCCGTGAATGCCGCCCCCAGTATCTTGGGTGATGGTGAGCAGATCCATCGGGGTGCCGGTAACGGGATCGGTGGTGGCAACGAAGAGCGGCGCGCCTAGCGGCAGGACGGATTTGTCGATGGCCGTGGAACGCTGTGCCGTGAGGGGCACGCCGAGCGCGCCGGGCGCGCCCTCATCCGCCGGCAGCGGGCCGAGGGGTCGCAGATACACGTAGCGGGCGTTCTGCTCCATGACGGATTTGGCTTCCGCGGGGTGGGCCTTCAGCCAGGCGGAGATGGATTGATAGCTGACATCGTCCGGCTTGATGGCGCCCATTTGCTCCAGCACGCGGCCGATGGGGGTGTAGGGCTGACCGTTCTGGCCGTCGAACCCCACGCGCAGAATGCGGCCATCCGGCAGGATGATGCGCCCGGAGCCCTGGATTTGCAGCATGAAGGCGTCGACCGGGTTGGTGACATAGGCGGTGACCGGGGCCTTGCGGTGGAGGGCGCCGCTGTCGATGGCGGAGCGGGGTAAATCCGCCAGTGAGGCCAAGGCAGGTTTGGAGTAAAGCGGCACGTTGTAGCCGGGACGCTGATTTCTGGAGCCTGGGACCTCGGGCTCGAAATAGCCGGTGATGAGGGCCGGGCCGGGGATGGCGTAGGCGGTGAACCAGCTTTCGAAGAATTGTTGGGCGGCTGTGTTATCCCCCGGGGCGAGGGCTTCGGCCGCGGTGCAGGCGGGTTGCCACAGCCCGGCCTGGCCGGCGCGTTCCTGGGCGAGGCCGGTGCCGCCGAGCGGAGAGTCGGGCGGCATGAGCAGGAGGGCCTTGCAGCTGGTGACGAAGCTGGCGAGCGAGGCAGCCGCGTTATTCTGCTGCCAGCCGGGCAGTTGCGTGACGGGAATCTGGCGCCCCGGTGGCGGATAAGCGCCGGTTTGGGGTTGCTGCGGAAAGGTACAGGCGGCCAGCGCTAGGGCGGAGGCGAAAGCGAGAAGGCGGCGCATGGGACTAACCGCTGCGCGCCGCCGAGAGACGCCAGGTAGGATCTTTGCCATGCAGATCTCGCTCGAAGGTCCAGATGTCGCAAATGTCGCTCTGTTCGCTGCCACGGGGAACGGGATTGCCTGACGCATCGAGATGTTGGGTGACCTGGGCGGAGACGAAACGGATGATGACGGCGGCGAGGTCGCCGGAAATTTGCGCGTCCTCGATTTCGGCCGAGAGAATGGATTTGATTTCAGTGCGCTGATGATCGCCGGTTTCGCCGCGGGCGGCGATGGCGGCCGCGAAGGTTTCATACACATGGGGGGTGAGCAGTGACTGCAGCGTGGCGCGGTCGCCATTTGAGAAGGCGGTGACGATGCTGCGGAATGCGGCCTCGGCGCGGGAGAGGAATTCCGGCGGGTCGAATTGCGGGTCGCGGTTGACGATCTGCATCAGGCGTAGGCCAAGAGGCGAATGCGGGTCTGGGATGGAGCGGCCAGGCGCCGAGACCGGCAAAGCCTGGCCCTCAATGACCGGGCCAGACTGGAAGCCGGGCGCCGCGTTTGGCTGCAGGGGTGGCTTTTCGAACCCGACGCGCTTGCCCAGGACCGAGCGCAGGCGAAGGACCAGAAAGATCGCGATGCCCGCGAAAATTACCAGGACGACTGGAAAGCCGCCGAGCGATTGGAGTGCGTTACCGGCCACTGTCATCCTCGA
>JAGXAE010000077.1 GCA_018971725.1 Pseudomonadota bacterium
TGGCCCCGCGAGGTGCCGGTAGTCATGCGGCTGAAGCTGCGACAGCGCATGGCCCACGGCGCCGAAATCATTCACGAAGGTTAGCGCTTCCAGCCCCATCTCCTGCTTCAGTGCGGCGGGGCGCAGAACCCAGGGATTATTGGTTAGTTTCAGTACCTCCCCCTGAACCGGGCCGGCTATGGCAATGGCGGCCTCCTTGGGTAAGTTCCGCCCCAAGGCAGCCCCGAACGCCGCCCAGGCGCCAGCAAAACTGTCGTGATCCTTGGTTTTGATCTTCACCGCCTCGCTGAGCGAGAGGATTTTTTCGCCTTCCAATTCCGCGAGACAAAAGCGCGCATTCGTGCCGCCGATGTCTCCAGCGACGATTTCACGTTTTTTGGACATGGAACCCATTTTTGCCGAATTTGCCCAATTACAAAGCCTGAAGTGCAAAAGACAAGCCGCCCCAATGTGGAGACGGCATGTTATGGAGTAACTTTTATGTCGAAATTCAGCGTGCGCGGGCTTCGATCATCAGTCGCTTCATTTCGGCGATGGCGGCGGGCAGGCCGATCAGCAGAGCTTCGCCGATGAGGTAATGGCCGATATTCAGCTCAGTCACTTCCGGCAGGGCGGCGATGGGCGTGACATTCGCGAAGGTGAGCCCGTGCCCGGCATGGCATTCCAGCCCCACATGCGCGGTGAGCGCAGCGCCTTCGGTCAGCCGGTCCAGCTCCCCCAGCTTGCCGTTGGCATAGGCGCCGGTATGCAGCTCCACCACCTGCGCGCCCACTTCGGCGGCGGCGTGAATCTGGTCTGGTTCCGGGTCCACGAACAGCGACACGCGGATGCCTGCATCCTTCAGCCGGGCAATGGCCGGGCGCAGCTCGCCGCGGTGGTTCAACACATCCAGCCCGCCCTCGGTGGTGATTTCGGCGCGCTTCTCCGGCACGATACAGCAGCCATGCGGCTTCAGCCGGGTGGCGATGGCGACCATCTCGGTCGTTGCCGCCATTTCGAAATTCACCGGCTTACCAGCCCAAGCGCAGATCGCCTCGGCATCGGCATCGCGGATATGACGCCTATCCTCGCGCAGATGGATGGTGATGCCGTCCATGCCCGAGCCGACCAGGGATTTCGCCACGGTCAGCGGGTCTGGGTGGTTGCCGCCGCGCGCGTTGCGCAACGTGGCGACATGATCGATGTTGACGCCGAGCCGGATCATCAGATGTGCACCGCCCGGCCATCCACGGCCAGGGCGGCTTCCTTCACGGCTTCGCTCAGCGTGGGGTGGGCATGGCAGATGCGGGCCACGTCCTCGGCCGAGGCGCCGAATTCGATGGCGGTGACGCATTCGGCGATCAGCGCCCCGGCATCCGGCCCGATGATGTGGGCACCGAGCAGCTTGTCGGTCTCTTTCTCCGCGAGCAGTTTCACGAAACCATCGGTGTTGCCCAGGGCACGGGCGCGGCCATTGGCCATGAAGGGGAATTTACCGGCCTTGTATGCCACGCCGGCGGCTTTCAGCTCTTCCTCGGTCTGGCCCACCGAGGCCACTTCCGGCCAGGTGTAAACCACGCTCGGGATGGCGCCGTAATTCACATGGCCATGCTGCCCGGCCAGAATCTCGGCCAGCGCCATGCCCTCATCCTCGGCCTTGTGCGCCAGCATCGGCCCAGCCACTACGTCGCCGATTGCGTACACACCCGGCACATTGGTTTCGAAATGCGGGCCGATTTTAACGCGGCCGCGCTCGTCGGTCTCAACCCCGGCGGTGGCGAGATTTAGCCCTTCCGTATAGGCGAAGCGACCGATGGAGAGCAGCACCAGGTCGGCGGTAACGGTCTCGGCCTCGCCGCCCTTGGCGGGTTCCACGGTCAGGATGACTTTTTCGCTCTCAATTTTGGCGGCGGTGACTTTGTGGCCGAGCTTGAACTTGAAGCCCTGCTTGGTGAGGATCTGCTGGAAGCTCTTGGAGATTTCGCCATCCATGGTGGGGATGATCTTGTCCAGGAACTCGATCACGGTGACCTCTGCCCCCAGCCGGCGCCACACCGAGCCCAGCTCCAGCCCGATCACGCCGCCGCCGATGACGACCAGATGGCCTGGCACCTTGTCTAGCTCCAACGCGCCGGTAGAGGTGACGATGCGCTTCTCATCCACCTCAACGCCCTTCAGCGGCGCTGAATCGGAGCCGGTGGCAATGACGATATGCTTGGCGGTGTAGGCCTTGCCCTCAACCTCGATCTCATGGGCTCCGGTGAATTTGGCCGCGCCCTTGATCCAGGTGATCTTGTTCTTCTTGAACAGGAACTCGATGCCCTTGGTATTGGCGGTTACCACCTCGCCCTTGCGGGCCTGCATCCGGGCAAGATCCAGCTTCACCTCACCGATCTGGATGCCGTGATCGGCAAAGCCATGCGCGGCCTCGTGAAAATTCTCGGAGGATTGCAGCAGCGCCTTGGAGGGGATGCAGCCGATATTCAGGCAGGTGCCGCCAAGGGTTGCGCGCTTCTCGACGCAGGCGACCTTGAAGCCGAGCTGTGCGGCGCGGATGGCGCAGACATACCCCCCTGGCCCGGACCCGATCACGATAACGTCGAACGCTTCGGCCATATTTCCTCTCCCGGAAAAACAGTTTGCGCTCAGGGTCATAAACCCAGTTGCGCACCCCTCCAATTCGTGCCGGGCGGGGCTGCCCAGCATTTTGGGACTTTCGACTGTTTCATGAACCCATAATGCGCGTCGCCGGGCGCGAAGCGGGGGCCTGCTAACCCAGCCTGAACCGTGCCCGGGTCACGGTGTCCTGGTCCAGCGCCGCTTTCACGTCCGCTTGGCCGGGGAGGGAGGCGAGCACCACAACACGCTGGAAATACGGCGCGATTCCCGTTGCCCGGTCTCGGTAGAGGGCCGAGAAGGCGTTGGCGGCTGGGCCACGCGCGGTGCAGCAGAGGCAGCCAGGCTGATGGCCGAGCTTTGGGGCCACGAAGCGCATGGCGTGGCCTGCCTCGGGCATTGCGTGCCCATCCTCCACCAGCACCGCGTCGCCCGGGCCGGGAGGGATGCCAATATAAACGGGAATACGGCCATCTTTTTCCATGTATTGGAAATGGGGGTTGGGGGGGCTATTTGGCAAGCATGTCAAACCGTCCACACTTGCTTGAGGCCCTTTCCCGTAACGTTCTGCTCTGCGATGGCGGCATGGGCTCGCGCGTCCAAGCACTGACCCTCGATATCGAGAAGGATTTCTGGGACAAGGAAAACTGCACGGAAGTGCTGAACCTCTCCCGGCCCGATCTCGTGCGGGAGATCCATCGCGGCTATTACGAGGCCGGGTCGGACATGGTGCAGACCAACTCCTTCGGTGGCTCCCCCATCACGCTGGGCGAGTTCGACCTCACGGACCGCGCTTTTGAAATCAACAAGATCGCCGGAGAACTGGCGCGCGAGGCCGCCGAGAGCTTCGCCGATGGGCGGCAACGCTGGGTCATCGGCTCCATCGGCCCGGGCACCAAGCTGCCGAGCCTGGGCAATATCGCCTATGACCCGCTGGAGGAGGCGCTGTTTCTCCAATCCCAGGGCCTGCTGGCGGGCGGGGTGGATGCCATTCTGATTGAGACCTGCCAGGACACGCTGCAGATCAAGGCGGCGGTGAACGGCGCCAAGCGCGCCATCGCCCAGGCCAAGAGCGATATCCCCATCTTCGTGCAGGTGACGGTGGAAACCACTGGCACGCTGCTGGTGGGGCCGGACATTGCCGCCGCCGCCACCATCATCAATGCGCTGGACGTGCCTTTGATGGGCCTCAACTGCGCCACCGGCCCGCAGGAAATGGCCGAGCATGTGCGTTATCTCTCGCAAAACTGGCCAGGCAAGATTTCCGTGCAGCCCAACGCGGGCCTGCCGGAGCTGGTGGATGGCGCCACCCATTACCCGCTCGGCGGTGCTGAGATGGCGAGCTGGGTGGAACGTTTCGTGGTCGAGGATGGGGTGAACCTCATCGGCGGCTGCTGCGGCACGTCCATCCCGCATATCCAGGCGCTGGATGGCATGTTGAAAAAGCTGGGTAACCCGCGCCCGGCCCCGGTGGCGCGCAAATTCTTCTGGGTGCCCGCCGTGGCCAGCCTCTATGGCGCCACGCCCTTGCGCCAGGAGAACAGCTATTTCTCCATCGGCGAGCGCTGCAACGCCAATGGCTCCAAGAAATGGCGCGAGCTGCAAGAGGCGGGTGACTGGGATGGTTGTGTTGCGATGGGCCGCGAGCAGGTGGCCGAAGCCTCCAACGCGCTGGATATCTGCACTGCTTTTGTCGGGCGCAACGAAACCGCCGAGATGAACGAGGTCATCACCCGTTTCACTTCCTCGGTGAACGCGCCGCTGGTGATCGATTCCACCGAGACGCCGGTGATTGAGGCGGCGTTGAAGCTGCATGGCGGCAAGCCGATCATCAACTCGATCAATTTCGAGGATGGCGAGGGCCATGCGCATGACCGGCTGAAGCTGGCGAAGAAGTTTGGCGCGGCGGTGATCGCGCTCACCATCGACGAAGTGGGCATGGCCAAGGAGCCAGCCGATAAGCTGCGCATTGCCGAGCGGCTGGTGGAATTCGCCTGCAATAAATACGGCCTGCCGCAATCGGACCTGCTGATTGACCCGCTGACCTTCACCATCGCCACCGGCAATGAGGATGACCGGAAATTAGGGTTGTGGACGCTGGAAGGCATCAAGATGATCCGGGATAAATTTCCGGAGATTCAGATTATTCTTGGTCTTTCCAACATCTCCTTCGGGCTCAACCCCGCCGCGCGCGCGGTGCTGAACTCGGTGTTTCTGGACCTGGCCGTGAAAGCCGGGATGACAGGCGCCATCGTGCATGTCTCCAAAATCCGGCCGCTGCATATGATCGACCCGGCGGAGGTCAAGGTGTGCGAAGACCTGATCTTCGACCGCCGCGAGGAAGGTTACGACCCGCTGCAGAAATTGCTGGAAATGTTCGCGGACCGTAAAGCTGCCGACGCCACCAAGAAGAAACGTGCCGACACACCCGAGGGCCGCTTGAAGGACCGTATTGTGGATGGCGACCGCAAAGGGCTGACGGCGGATTTGGACGAGGCGCTGCAAAGCTACAAGCCACTTGAGATCATCAACAACATCCTGCTGGACGGCATGAAGGTTGTCGGTGAGCTGTTCGGTGCGGGCAAGATGCAGCTTCCCTTCGTGCTGCAATCCGCCGAGACGATGAAGGCCGCCGTGGCCTATCTGGAACCGATGATGGAGCGGGTGGAAGGCGAGGAGCGCGGCATCATCGTGCTCGCCACCGTGAAGGGCGATGTGCATGATATCGGCAAGAACCTTGTCGACATCATCCTCACCAATAACGGCTACAAGGTCATCAATCTCGGCATCAAGGTGCCGCTGGCGGAGATGGTGGCGGCGGCCAAGGAGCACCGGGCCCATGCCATCGGCATGTCCGGCCTGTTGGTGAAATCCACCGTGGTGATGCGCGAGAATCTGGAAGAGATGTCCCGCCAGGGGTTGGATATTCCCATCCTGCTCGGCGGCGCGGCCCTCACGCGTAATTATGTGGAGGAGGATTGCGTTGCCTCCTACGGCTCCGGCCGCGTCGCCTATGCGCGCGATGCGTTCGATGGGCTGCACCTGATGGACAAAGTCACCGGCAATGATTTTGACGATTACCTCGCCGCCATCCAGGCCAAGCGCGCGGGCAAGGTGCGCAACACCAAGCGCAGCCTCGGCCAGGCCGATGAAAAAGCTTTTGCGCCGGTGGATATCAACGAGGCGCAAACCCGCCGCCGCCGCCTGAACGCGGACCAGTCAGCGCTCACGCCGCCTTTCTGGGGCGCGAAAGTCATCGAAGCCGCGCCGAAAGCCGTGCTGCCCTTCCTGAATGAGCGTTCGCTCTTCCAGTTCCAATGGGGTTTCCGCAAGCAGGGCAAGAGCCTGGAAGACTTCATGGGCTGGGCGCGCCAGGAGCTTCGCCCGGTGATGAAGCGCATGCTGGATATTTGCGAGAAGGACGATATCCTGCATCCGCAGGCGGTCTATGGTTACTGGAAAGCGGCGGGGCAGGGGAATGATCTGATCCTGTTCGATGAAGATGGTACCACGGAAGTTGCCCGCTTCGCCTTGCCGCGCCAGCCCAAGCGGGATGGTGAGTGCATCGCGGATTTCTTCCCTGATGTGGAGGATGGGCGCGGTGTGATCGGTTTGCAGGCTGTCACGATGGGGCAGCGCGCCTCAGAGGTCGCGCGCGAATGGTTCGAGAGTAATCGCTACCAGGATTATCTCTATCTGCACGGCGTGTCGGTGGAAATGGCCGAGGCGCTGGCGGAATACACCCATAAGCGCATCCGCGCCGAACTCGGCTTCGCGGCGGAGGATGACCGCGACATGGAGAAGATGCTCTCTCAGGGCTATCGCGGCAGCCGCTACTCGTTTGGGTATCCGGCTTGCCCGAAATTGGAAGACCAGGCGCAGATATTGAAGCTTTTGGGTGCGGATCGGATCGGGTTGTCACTCTCGGACGAGTATCAGCTCCACCCCGAGCAAAGCACCAGCGCGATTGTAGTACTCAACAGCCACGCGAAATATTTCTCGGTTTAAAAAAGGGGGCTCCGGCCCCCTTTTTTATGGTGAGTGCGTGGTGCGAACGTAGGTTACGATTTCGATCCTTTGCGGTTTTTGCAGTCGTTGAATCTGGTTATTTCCCCAAATTACCCACCTAGGCTGAGCACGAAACAGTTGAATTTTAGTGCTAAATCGTACTAAAATTACTTCTTAGCGGAGAAGTGGGGGTGCTGTGACACAATATACTCAACGTGTATGTGAGAGTATCTTGCCGCTTTCGGTCGCCGACACGCTGCCAGAGGCATTTAAAGAGTGGTCATTTACAGAAGAGATTGTCGATCACGAGGAAGCAATTGAAACTTGTTATCTTTGCGGCCAAGAGAATATTCGATATCATTTCAAAATAAAAAATCAATACACGAATCATAAACTATGGGTTGGCTCTCATTGCATCCTAAGATTTGATGTGGCTGTGTTTGATGATGGGCAACAGCTATCGGTCGAAGACGCCAAAAAGAAGCTCGATAAGCTCACTGAAAAAATGCAGCTCGATTCATGTATCAGAGCCCTTCAGAGGTTAGCTAAAGCAGAGGACAATGTCATTCTAACAAGTGCACTGGAATACTATCAAAAAAACAAAAAGCTGACCCCCAAATTTGCTTTCGTTGTCTTTTGGCGTTTGAGCGAAAATGGGGTTGCTCACAATCCTTCCTTTTTCAAGATCAACTTGAGGAAGAAAAAGTACAGAAAAGATCTTGCAGAGATGCCCGCGAGCAGGGTGCGTTATTTCTGGTCTGCTTTGACAACGAGCCAACGACAAATTGCGCTGGATCTTGGACACTCTCCACCACCCAACATCTAGCGAATCTCCACGCCATCCACGGGGTGATTTTCTTTGGTCTGCCAATCGGTCCTGAACCAGCAGCTACCTTACATCCCAGCCAATCATACTTTATCCATTCATAACTCGCCCCCTACGGCGATCCGGCACTCAAAAACCACTATCCTTCAAATTCAAAAACTAACAATCTGTTAGTATGCTCCAAGTGGAACATTCCACAGACATCATGTCTCCAACCTCTCCAAGATCGCCGCCCGCGCTTCTGGCGGCAGCGTGGCCAGGGCCTTGTTCAGCCGGGCGGCGTTGCGGCGCAGGTCGTAAAGCTGGTCCAGCAGAGACAGCACTACCGGCATCGCCGGTTCGCCGATTTCCATTTCGTGGCGCAGCGTATGGATCAGCCTTATCCGCGCCACATCCACCTCGTCGAACTGCCAGGCCCCGCGCGTGCCGCGTGCACGCACCCAGGAGGCTTCAATCCAGCGCCCCAGCTCCGCCTCATCCAGCCCGGTGATATGCAGGGATTCGAAGGTGATCATTTCAGCCCCTCCCGCGGGTTGAAGCCCGGCTGTTCCCAGCCGTCCAGAAATGTCTTCAGCGCCTCATCCGCCGGGCCCACCACTACGTTCAGCTTTACGTGCAAATCACCCGCCGCGTGTTTGCCATGCGCCGGCACGCCGCGCCCGCGCAACCGCATCTCGGTGCCGGTCTCAGTGCCGGGGCGCACGGTCATCGCCACATCGCCCGCCGGGGTGGGGATGGTCACCTTGGCGCCCAGCACCGCCTCCTTCAGTGAAACCGGCACCTCCATGTGAAGATTTCGTCCGATGCGGCGGTAGAATTTATGCGCTGCCACGTGAATCTCGATCAGTGCGTCGCCGGGCGGGCCGCCGCCCATGCCGGCATCGCCCTTGCCACGCAGGCGCAGAGTGTCGCCCCCTTCAGTGCCGGGCGGAATCTTCACGTCCAACGTGCCGCCATCGGGCAACGTGATGCGCCGCGTGGCGCCGCTCACTCCCTCCAGAAATGTTACCTCAAGGCTGTAATGGCGGTCATGCCCTTTGGCCGGGCCGCGCGGGCGCTGGTTGAAGATATTGGCGAACAAATCCTCGAAATCCGCCCCGCCGGCGCCGCCGGTGGAATAGGCGTAGCGCTCTCCCTGGGCGGCATCGGCATATTGCCGCCAGGATTGCTGAGGAGCCCGTTCCGCGCCCGAGGCGTCAATCTCGCCCCGGTCATATTTGGCGCGCTTTTCCGTGTCGCTCAGCAGATCGTAAGCGCCGGAAATAGCCTTAAAATCCTCCTCAGCCTGTTTGTTGCCGGGGTTAAGGTCAGGATGGTGCTTCTTTGCTAGCTTGCGGTAGGCGGAGCGGATCTCATCCGCGCTTGCCTCCTTCTTCACGCCTAGAATTTTATACGGGTCGTCTGCCATGCTGTTCCCTGCGCCCTTTGGTCATTCAACTCATCCTAACATAGGGACCAGGGCCTTGGTTTAACAACGGGCCGTCAGCCGCCTGAGTTTTGTCGCCGCTTCCAGCCGGTAAGGCTTGGGCAGATAGACGCCAAGCTTGAAAACATTCCGCGTGCCCGGATTGGCGATGTCGCTTACCACCAAGTCCGGTCTGCCGCACGCTTGCAGAAACGACCATGCCTCATCGGCTAGCATCATGCGGGTAACCGATTCGTCTTCCACCAGCAGCACTTGGCCCGCCGAGGGATCGTTAATTAGTTGTTCCGCGGGAACCATTGAAAATATACCCAATTCCCGAGTTCAACGACTATGTGGTGGGGCGGCGGGCGCGAGGCAATTCTAAAGATTAATGTTTCAATGTGCTGGACAAAAATTGCCGGAACCGCTCCGTTTTCGGGTTTGCGAACATCTCATGCGGCGCGCCTTCCTCCTCGGTCTGGCCTTTGTGCAGGAACATCACGCGGCTCGCCACTTCACGGGCGAAGCCCATCTCGTGGGTGACCACCAGCATGGTCCGCCCTTCCGCGGCCAACTGGCGCATCACTTTCAGCACCTCGCCCACCAGTTCCGGGTCCAGCGCGGAGGTCGGTTCGTCGAACAGCAGCACCTCCGGCTCCATCGCCAGCGCCCGGGCGATGGCCACGCGCTGCTGCTGGCCGCCGGAAAGCTGCGCCGGATAGGCGTGCAGCTTGGCTGAAAGCCCCACTTTTTCCAGCATCGCCTCGCCTTTGGCGATGGCGGTTTTCTTATCCAGCTTCAGTACATGCACCGGCGCCTCGATCACGTTTTGCAGCACGGTCATGTGGCCCCAGAGATTGAACTGCTGGAACACCATGGAAAGCCGGGAGCGCAGCCTTTCCAGCTGTTTCGGGTTCGCGCAGGCCCGGCCCTGCTTGCCTTGCGTCAGCGTGATCGTCTCGCCTTTGATGGAAACGGACCCCTTATCGGGCATCTCCAGCATGTTGATGCAGCGCAGGAAGGTGCTTTTGCCGGAACCGGAGGAGCCCAGAATCGCGATCACGTCATGGTCCCGCGCGGTCAGGGAAATGCCTTTCAACACTTCCACTGTCCCGAAGGATTTGTGGATGTCCTCAACCGCGAGGGCGGGAACCGGCAGGGAGGATTCGGACATGGACTGGCCTCTATGTGGTTTTTAAATGGGCAGGTAAGAAACAGCTTTGCAAATTATTGGCCGTCGGGCAAAACTGCATCGTCCATACACGGACGCAGGAGAGAGTGGGGAGCCATGCTTCCCGCCGC
>JAGXAE010000078.1 GCA_018971725.1 Pseudomonadota bacterium
AGTCGGGCCGCGGAGCACACTCATATCACATGTGGAGGAATATACCCGATGTCCGCGATGCTCCAGGACACAAATTCAACAGTTGCCGCGGAGACCGAGGGTGAGCTGACCGACGGCTTCCACCTAGTCATTGACGCGCTGAAGCTCAATGGAATTACGAACATTTATGGCGTGCCTGGTATTCCCATCACAGACCTTGGCCGCCTTGCCCAAGGCGAGGGGATGCGCGTCATTTCCTTCCGTCACGAGCAGAATGCCGGCAACGCCGCGGCCATCGCTGGCTTCCTGACCAAGCAGCCGGGCATCTGCCTCACGGTTTCCGCCCCGGGCTTCCTGAACGGGCTCACAGCCCTTGCCAATGCCACCACCAACTGCTTCCCGATGATCCTGATCTCCGGCTCCTCCGAGCGTGAGATCGTCGATCTCCAGCAGGGTGACTATGAGGAGATGGACCAGCTGGCGATCGCCAAGCCGCTCTGCAAGGCCGCCTTCCGCGTTCTGCACGCCGCCGACATCGGCATCGGCGTGGCCCGCGCAATCCGCGCCGCGGTTTCCGGCCGTCCCGGCGGTGTCTATCTTGACCTGCCTGCTAAGCTGTTCTCCCAGGTGATGGATGCCGAGGCTGGCCGTCAGTCTCTGGTAAAGGTGATCGACGCTGCTCCCGCGCAGCTGCCGGCTCCCTCGGCCATTGCCCGGGCGCTCGACCTGCTGAAGAACGCCAAGCGCCCGTTGATCATTCTGGGCAAGGGCGCGGCTTATGCCCAGGCTGACGAGGATATCCGCAACTTCGTCGAGAAGAGTGGCATTCCTTATCTGCCGATGAGCATGGCCAAGGGCTTGCTGCCAGATACCCATCCGCAGTCCGCTGGCGCGGCGCGCTCGCAAGCTCTGAAGGATTCGGACGTTGTCGTGCTGATTGGCGCGCGCCTTAACTGGCTGCTGTCTCACGGCAAGGGCAAGAGCTGGGGGGAGCCGGGCTCCAAGCAGTTTATCCAAATCGACATCGAGCCTAAAGAAATGGACAGCAATGTCGAGATCAAGGCGCCGATTGTTGGTGATATCGGCTCTTGTGTTGCAGCGTTGCTCGCGGGCATGGGCGCTTCCTGGCCTGCTCCTCCGGCAGACTGGATCAACGCGCTGGAGACCCGGAAGCAGGCAAACCTCGTCAAGATGGATGCCCGGTTGAAGAAGAACTCTTCCCCGATGGACTTCCACACCGCCCTCGGCGTGCTGCGCACGATCATCAAGGAACGCCCCGACGCGATCTTGGTGAACGAAGGCGCCAACACGCTCGACCTCGCCCGTGGCGTGATCGACATGTACCAGCCGCGCAAGCGTCTTGACGTCGGCACCTGGGGCGTGATGGGCATCGGCATGGGCTTCGCCGTTGGCGCGGCTGTCGAGACCGGTAAGCCGGTGCTGGCGGTTGAAGGCGACAGCGCCTTCGGCTTCTCCGGAATGGAAATCGAGACCATCTGCCGCTACAATCTGCCGGTTTGCGTTGTTGTCTTCAACAATAACGGCATCTACCGCGGCACCGATGTGAACACCTCCGGCGGTTCCGATGTGGCCACCACCGTGTTCGTCACCGACGCGCGTTACGACAAGATGATGGAAGCGTTCGGTGGCATTGGCGCCAACGCGACCACGCCTGACGAGCTGCGTGCCGCTGTGGTCGCCGCGATGGATAGCGGCAAGCCGACGCTGATCAACGCCGTGATCGACCCGGCTGCCGGCAGCGAAAGCGGCAATATCGGCAGCCTCAATCCGCAGAGCGTCGTCAAGAAGAAGTAAATTCTGACGAAATCTCGCTGAACTGGGTTCAGTGAATTTCCGGGGCCTCGCATTCTTGCGGGGCCCTTTTTGTTTCATCCGCGCCTACCAATTCCTATGCGCGGAGCGGCGTAAGCCGGCGCATGGGAACGCCGGGGATTTAAGCGTTGAGGCGAACGCCTTGAGGATAATTTCAGGCACTCATTTGGCGTTAGGGAATAAAGCCAATGCACCGGCGCCGGGCTTTCAGGATTTACGGCGAGATTTGCCGAGAAGCCGAATTCGGCTCCCTATCAAAATGCCCAGAAGGGGGGTGAGGTCTTACGCGCCAACCTAAATGATCGCGCTCAGAGTGGATGGCTTCGGGCCTGCTTAATCAAAAGCGGGCCTGAAGCTGGAGCCGTCGTTAGAAGAAGATGCCTTCGCTGTGCTTATTGACGTAATCGGCCAGGCCCAGCGTGTGATTACGGCAGAGGCGTTCAGCCGTGTCCATGTCGCGCTTTTCAATGGCGGAGATGATGGCCAGGTGATCTTCAATAGAGCGTGTGGCGCGGTCGTCACGGCCTATCGTGATGCGGCGAATGCCGCGCACATGCAGCAAGATGTCTTCCGTCGTCCGCCTGAGCACGCTGGAACCGGTGAGTTCAATAATCGTCTGGTGAAACCTGATATTGGCCACTGAGTATGCCGAGAGGTAGTCAGCGGGACGATGTGTGTCATGAAATGAATTGAAGATCTGCCTTAGCTGGGCGATCTCCTCATCGGACGCGTTTTCAATCACCAACCGCGCCGCCATCGCCTCCAGTGCTGCCCATACCTGGATGGTCTCAATCACCTCGCGTTTGCTCTTGCGCAGCACGTTGATCCCGCGGCGGGGAACGGATTTCACAAACCCCTGCTGCTCCAGCATCGCGATTGCTTCACGAATCGGGGTGCGGCTAACGCCCAGCCGCTCCGCGAGCTGCCGTTCATCCAACCAAGTTTCTTCGGGTTTGCCGTAAATATCCAGAGCGATGATCGCCTGTTTCAGCGTATCATACACTTTTGTCTTAAAGGTTGGTTCGATGGCAAAAGGAGCCACTACCAGCTCGGAGGTCGATACGTTGGCCACGGGCCAAGACGCCGTCGGCTGAGTACTCAAAGCAGTCTCCTTCAATCGAAGCCGAACCAAATTATTTCAGTTACGAGGGCAAAGCCATTGTATTTTGAGGTTTAAGGGCCTGCACTTGCCGACGGAACAGCTCTGATAATCGTAAAACAGCCTGCGTCCGTGGCATGGATTATGAGCAGGCGAAAATCAATTCGGTCCCGCTCCGGAGAACGGAGCGGGACCGGTCATTATAACGTCTTAGACAGCCTTGGCTGCGTGCAGTTCCTTGATCTTCTCAGCCGAGTAGCCGAGTTCGCTCAGAACCTCATCGGTGTGCTCGCCCAGCAGCGGCGAAGCCTTGATGTCGATCTTCACATCGGAGAACTTCACCGGGCTACCCACGGTGAGGTAGGTGCCGAGCTTCGGATGCGGCACTTCGACGATCGAGCCGCTCTTACGCAGAGACTCGTCTGCGGCGATTTCCTTCATGGAAAGAACCGGCGCGCAGGGGATGTCGTACTTACGCAGAATGTCGACAGCCTCATACTTCGTCTTGTCAGCCAGCCAAGCTTCGATGGTCGCGAAGATATCGAAGATCTTGTCCTGGCGTGCCTGGGCGGTCATGTAAGCGGGATCGTTGATCCACTCTTCCTTGCCGATCGCACGGCAGATCGGCTCCCAGGCATGGCCCTGGACGGTGAAGTAGATATAGGCGTTCTCGTCGTTCTCCCAGCCCTTGCACTTCAGCACCCAGCCAGGCTGACCGCCGCCGCCCGCATTGCCGCCGCGCGGCACCACATCACTGAACTTGCCATGCGGGTATTGCGGATATTCTTCCAGATAGCCCAGCGCGTCCAGGCGCTGCTGGTCGCGCAGCTTCACGCGGCACAGGTTCAGCACGGCGTCCTGCATGGAGACAGCAACCTTCTGGCCCTTGCCGGTCTTGGCCTTCTGCATCAACGCGGTGAGGATACCGATGGCCAGATGCATGCCGGTGTTGCTGTCGCCCAGGGCGGCGCCGGAAACGGTCGGCGGGCCATCCCAGAAACCGGTGGTGGAAGCGGCACCGCCGGCGCACTGCGCGACGTTCTCATACACCTTCAGGTCTTCATAATGATGGCCGTCGGAGAAGCCCTTCACCGAAGCCATGATCATGCCCGGGTTCAGCTCCTGGATGCGTGCCCAGCTGAAGCCCATGCGGTCCAGCGCGCCAGGGCCGAAATTTTCGACCAGCACATCCGATTCCTTGATCAGCTTGGAGAGGACTTCCTTGCCTTCCGCGGTCTTGGTGTCCAACGTGAGGGAGCGCTTGTTGGAGTTCAACATAGTGAAATAGAGCGCGTCAGCATCCTTAACGTGGCGGAGCTGGTTGCGGGTCACGTCGCCAGAACCCGGCCGCTCGACCTTGATGACGTCAGCACCATACCAAGCCAGAAGCTGCGTGCAGGCAGGGCCAGCCTGCACGTGCGTGAAATCGATAATCTTAACGCCTTCGAGTGGTCCACTCATTAACCTTCTCCCTTTTGCCGTACTGTCAGTTGTCCGTGCCGCCGGCCTGGCCGGCGGCGTCCTCAAATGCCCTCAGGCGCCGGCGCAAATCGCGCTCCTCGCTCCAACGGGCTGTTTCGTCGCGGACGATCGCGACCACATGCGTAACCTTGTCTGCCGCTTTAAGCAGAGTCACGGTAAACGCGATTGAGAGTGTTCTCCCGTCCTTATGCAGCGCTGGTACTTTCAACAGCGTCGTGCCGTACCGGGTGATGCCACTGGCCATTGTCGCGTCATAACCGGTCCAGTGGCGGTGCCGCTGTCGTTCCGGAATAATAATGTCCAGGTTTTGGCCAATGGCCTCATCGGAAGAAAAGCCGAAAATGCGCGCAGAGGCGGCATTCCATAAGCAGATCACTCCTTGTGCGTCGGAAGCAATGATCGCGTCACCGGCTCCCTCCACAAGCTGCCGATAATCTATAGAATCCTGCAGATTTTCCATGCCCGGTCGTTTCATCCCCAAATTCGCCAAGCCAGCCTGCACCTCAAACTCAAGCTGGAACGGCGATCATCCTCAGCGAATCCTCGGCCAGAAAAAACCGCCCGCAAAACGTCACGCAGGTCGGAGTCCTTTGGCATGTGGCATGCCAATAATTGACGCCCCGAATGCACCTGTCAAGGGCGAGGCCGCCCAGACTGGGAGAACCCGGAACCCTGTATTGCTGATTTTGCTTTGAGGTTGTATCCGTTTCTATAAACTCGCATCTCTGCTTGCAACCCTCTTTCCAAAAGAGACGCTTCATTCTTCCTAAACTCGAATATCTGATCGTTTTGGCGCGCGAAAAGCACTTTGGCCGCGCGGCGGAGGCTTGTGGCGTCACCCAGCCGAGCTTTTCAGCCGCCATCCGGGCGCTGGAAGATATTGTCGGGCTCCCGCTGGTCGTCCGCAGTTCCCGTTTTCAGGGTTTCACCCCGGAAGGCGAGGTGATGCTGGACTGGGCCAGGCGCATCACCAGCGATGTCCGCGCCATGCATGAGGAGGTGACCAGCCTCCGGCACGGCTTAAGGGGCGTGTTGCGCCTGGCGGTTATCCCTACGGCGCTGGCGGTGGTGGCGGAGCTTACCACCCCGTTCCAGGTGCTTCACCCCAATGTGCGCTTCAACGTGCAGTCCTGCACGTCCGCTGAGTTGCTCCAGCGCCTGATGAATGCCGAGATCGACGCTGGCATAACCTATCTGGACAGCGAACCGGTCGCCAAAACCCGGGTTATCCCGCTTTACGACGAGCGCTACTACCTGCTCACCGCCAAGGACGCGCCGCTGGGCGACCGGGAAAAGGTGAGTTGGGCTGAGATCGCGGCAATCCCTCTCTGCTTGCTTACACCGGATATGCAGAATCGCCGCATTATCGACCGGTTGCTGGCGCAAGCCGGGGGCGCTATTGTGCCAGTGCTGGAATCTAATTCCATCCTGGTTTTGGTCTCACACGTCAAAACCAGGCGGTGGGCCTGTGTATTGCCAGAAAAGCTTGTGGGGGTGTTTGGTCTTGAGGGTGAGTTAGCAGCGATCCCGATCATCCAGCCGGAGGAAGTGCATAAGGTCGGGCTTGTGATCGCGGAGCGGTCGCCACTGTCGCCGTTAACGGCGGCTTTGCTGGCTCTTGTTGAGGGTAGCATCGCCCGTTAATAGGCTTATGCTATCGCACCACTGTATCTTGGGATTGTTTTGCAAATCGTTTTGCGTCAAAATAAGCAACAAATCACTATGCCGGGAACCACCTATTCTATGACTCCTGATTGGGACACTAGCCGCGCCGAGGGTATTATTGCCAAGTATTTGCAGCTTGAAGGGCCGATGCTGCCCATTCTGCATGCTTTGCAGGAGGAGTTTGGCTACATCAACGATGACGCGATCCGTCTCGTGGCGCAAACGCTGAACGTGAGCCGCGCCGAGGTGTATGGCGTTGTCTCCTTTTATCATGACTTCCGCCAGGCGCCGCATGGCCGCCACGTGCTCAAAATCTGCCGCGCCGAGGCGTGCCAGTCCATGGGCTCGGAAGCCAATGCCCAGAAGTTTCTGGAAACTTTGAATCTCGAGTGGGGCGGCACCACGCCGGATGGGCGCCTCACCGTCGAATCCGTTTATTGCCTTGGGCTTTGCGCCTGCGGTCCCAGCGCGATGCTTGATGGCGATCTTCATGCGAGGGTGGATTTGCAGGGTCTTGAGGCTCTTGCTGGAGAAGCAGTCTAATGCGTATTTTTGTACCGCGTGACAGCGTCAGCGTTGCCCTTGGCAGCGACAAGCTTGCTGCCGCCATTGCTGCCCAGGCGGCCGAGCGTGGCGTGGATGTCAGCATCATCCGCAATGGTTCCCGTGGCCTGTTCTGGCTGGAGCCGCTGGTCGAAATCGAGACGGCGCAAGGGCGGGTGGGCTTTGGCCCGATGACCCTGGCGGACGTGCCGGGCTTGTTTGCGGATAATCTGGCGGGCCACCCCAAGGCCGTTGGCCTGGTTGAGGAAATTCCCTTCCTCGCCAAGCAGCAGCGCCTCACCTTCGCCCGTTGCGGCATCACCGACCCTCTGAGTCTCGCGGATTATCAGGCGCATGATGGCTTCAAGGGGCTGGAAAAGGCTCGCGCGCTTGAGCCCGCGGCGATCTGCGCGGCGGTCAAGGATTCAGGTTTGCGCGGCCGTGGCGGCGCGGGTTTCCCCACCGGCATCAAGTGGGAAACCGTTCGCACGGCCAAGGCGGAGCAGAAATACATCGTCTGCAATGCCGATGAGGGTGACTCCGGCACCTTTGCCGACCGTCTGATCATCGAGGCCGACCCGTTCTGCCTCATTGAAGGCATGGCCATTGCGGGTCTCGCCGTTGGCGCCACGCGCGGCTACGTCTATCTCCGTTCCGAATATCCGCTGGCCATCCAGATTTTGCGCGAGGCTATCGTCATCGCCACCGAGGCCGGTCTGCTGCCCAATTTCGCCCTGGAAGTCCGTGAAGGTGCCGGCGCTTATGTGTGCGGCGAGGAGACGGCATTGCTGGACAGCCTGGAAGGCAAGCGCGGCATGGTGCGCGCAAAGCCGCCCATCCCGGCGCTGCAAGGCCTGTTCGGCCAGCCGACTGTTATCAACAACGTGCTCTCCCTTGCGGCGGTACCTTATATTCTTGACGCTGGCGCGGCCGCCTATGCCGCCTGCGGCATGGGCCGTTCGCGCGGCACCATGCCGGTGCAGCTTGCCGGCAACATCAAGCATGGCGGGTTGTTCGAGATCGCTTTCGGCATCACGCTGGGCGAGCTGATCAACGATATCGGCGGTGGCACCGCCTCTGGCCGCCCGGTTCGCGCCGTGCAGGCTGGCGGCCCGCTCGGCGCCTATTTCGCCCCCTCGCAATTCGACACCCCGTATGATTACGAGGCCTTCGCCGCGCGGGACGGGCTTATCGGCCATGGCGGTCTGGTTGTGTTCGACGACACGGTGGACATGGCGCATATGGCGCGCTTCGCCATGGAGTTCTGCGCGCATGAATCCTGCGGTAAGTGCACGCCCTGCCGCATCGGCTCCACGCGCGGCATGGAAACCCTCGACAAAATCATGGCAGGTGAGAAGGTCGCGGAGAACACTGAAATCCTGCGAGACCTTTGCGAGACGATGAAATTCGGCTCGCTCTGCGCGTTGGGCGGGTTCACGCCATACCCGGTGGTGAGCGCGCTCAACCTTTTCCCCGAAGATTTCGGCGCCACCCCCCTCCCTGCGGCAGCGGAATAGGAGCTTATTATGGGCCTAATTCAAGAAACCGATTACGGTACGAAACCCCGCCAGGCGACGGCTCTGGTCACCCTGACCATCGACGGTGAAAGCATCACGGTGCCCGAGGGCACCTCGGTCATGCGCGCCGCCGCGGAGATGGGAACACAGATTCCCAAGCTCTGCGCCACAGACACGCTGGACAGCTTCGGCTCCTGCCGCCTCTGCCTGGTACAGATCGAGGGTCGCCCCGGCACCCCCGCATCCTGCACCACGCCCGTGGCGCCTGGCATGGTGGTTCACACGCAGAACTCCAAGCTCGCCAAGCTGCGCAAGGGCGTGATGGAGCTCTACATTTCCGACCACCCGCTGGACTGCTTGACCTGCTCGGCCAATGGCAATTGCGAATTGCAGGACGCGGCCGGCGAGGTTGGCCTGCGCGAAGTGCGCTATGGCTATGAGGGCAAGAACCATCTGGACGCGGAGAAGGATGTCTCCAATCCTTACTTCCAGTTCGACCCCTCCAAGTGCATCGTCTGCTCGCGCTGCGTGCGCGCCTGCGAGGAAATCCAGGGCACCTTCGCCCTCACCATTGGCGGCTCGGGCTTCAACTCTAAGGTTTCGCCGGGCATCAGTGAAGATTTCTTCGATTCCGAGTGCGTGTCCTGCGGCGCCTGCGTGCAGGCTTGCCCCACCGCCACGCTGATCGAGAAATCCGTGGTTGAAATCGGCCAGCCGGAGCATTCCGCGGTCACCACCTGCGCCTATTGCGGCGTGGGCTGCACCTTCAAGGCCGAAATGCGCGGCGAGGAAGTGGTACGGCTCGTTCCCTATAAGGACGGCAAGGCCAATCACGGTCATTCCTGCGTCAAGGGCCGTTTCGCCTGGGGCTACGCCACGCATAAGGACCGCATCACCAAGCCAATGATCCGTGAGAAGATCACCGATCCTTGGAAAGAAGTGACCTATGAGGAGGCGATCTCCTACGCCGCGGACAAGTTCAAGCAAATCCAGGCTGAGCACGGCAAGGACTCCATCGGCGGCATCACCTCCTCGCGCTGCACCAACGAGGAAACCTTCCTGGTGCAAAAGCTCATCCGCGCTGGCTTCGGCAACAATAACGTCGATACCTGTGCCCGTGTCTGCCATTCCCCTACCGGCTACGGGCTGGTGAACACCTATGGCACCTCCGCCGGCACGCAGGATTTCGACTCGGTTGACGAGGCGGATGTAATCCTGGTCATCGGCGCCAACCCGACGGACGGCCACCCGGTCTTCGCCTCCCGCATGAAGAAGCGGCTGCGCGAGGGGGCGAAGCTCATCGTCGCCGACCCGCGCCGGATCGACCTCGTGCGCACCCCGCATGTCGAGGCCGAGCATCATCTGGCGCTGCGCCCGGGCACCAACGTCGCCCTGGTTAATGCGCTAGCGCATACCATCATCGAGGAAGGCCTCGCCGACGAGAACTTCATCCGCGAGCGTTGCGACTGGGAAGAGTTCGCCGAATGGGCGGCCTTCATCATGCGCCCGGAAAACAGCCCGGAAGCGACCGAGGCTCATACCGGCGTGCCGGCAGCTGAGCTGCGCGCGGCCGCCCGCCTCTACGCCAAGGCCCGTAACGGTGCCATTTACTACGGCCTCGGCGTCACCGAGCACAGCCAGGGCACGTCCACCGTCATCGCCATCGCCAACCTCGCCATGGCCACCGGCAATGTCGGCCGGCCAGGCGTTGGCGTGAACCCGCTGCGCGGCCAGAACAACGTGCAGGGCAGCTGCGATATGGGCAGCTTCCCGCATGAGTTCCCCGGTTACCGCCATGTTTCCGACGACACCGCGCGGCATATCCTGGAAATGGATTGGGGCGTTTCCCTCTCCAACGAGCCGGGCCTGCGCATCCCGAACATGATCGACGCGGCGACGGACGGCACCTTCCTTGGCCTGTACATCCAGGGTGAGGATATCGTGCAGTCCGATCCGGACACGAAGCACATGATCTCTGGTCTTTCCGCGATGAAGTGCGTGGTGGTGCAG
>JAGXAE010000250.1 GCA_018971725.1 Pseudomonadota bacterium
TCCTTGATGGTGGAGACGCAATCATGCCGATCTGGCGCCGTTGGGAAATTATGTTGACTGCCGGTTAGCCAGTTGGCGGGCCGGCTACCAATGACGGGCACTCCGCAACATAATACGCTAAGCAACATATTCCTGCCAACGCCCCGCCGCCCCCTTGCCTGTACCGCTGCTCGTGAGGCGGACAAACAAGGACCGCCCCGGCGTGTTATGAACATCCCCCACCAGCCAATAACGCCCCTCGCGCCGCCCGGCGGGCAGATAATACCGGCACACCGCTTCGGCTTGCCGTGCCAGCATCTGTGCCAGCTCGCCCACCGGCATGGAAAAATCAGGCTTGGGCATTGTTGCCCCTCCATCGCTACAGATTGCCGCAAATCCGGCCTGTCCTCGGTGTTGGATCGAACAGCACAGCCTATCGCCCCGCCGTGCCCACGCGCTACTTCCGAATCGGAAGTTCGCCTTCGCCCTCTCACCGGCACGGGTGACAAGTGGCCAGTGGCATCAGGTACCCACTGGGCTGCAGACATTCCTTCCCTGCGTCACCCGCAGAACACCTCCGACGCAAAATGGGCCGTCCCACTGCCGGGTCCGGCCCACCTGTATTAGTCATGGTTCTTCGTGGATCGTCCCGAGCATCGGGCTACCCACCCTCTTGCCCGGCGATGTCGGCAAGACAATCCGACAGAAACTCCGTGGTCGAGCAGGCTTTGATGGCATCGGCGGTGATGAACAGTGCCATGCCGCCAAACCCGTCGGCGCGCATCTTTGAACAGGTGAACGCCGTCGTCACGGTAATATAGCGCAGCTTGGTGGAACGCCGCACGATGTCCTGAAGAATCACCTCCCACGACACGCCGCTCATATCCAGTTCAACGGATGTATCATCCGCAGCAGCGTTTTTGAGTTTTTCTTCCACATAACCACGCACCTGGCTGGCTCTGCCGTAAGCCACGTGCAGCGCCGCGCTGAGTTCGGCGCGATCGACCAAGATCAGATCCGATGGTCCCTGCCAGGAATGGAAATAGGTTCCGTCGCAATCCGAGTCCGCATCGAACATGTGCGAGAGCAACAACAACTCCAGCTTCGTCATGTCCCCGTTCGGGATGATCTCCGGGATCACGGTCGGTGAAAAATAATCCGTCATGCTGACCTCCAGAAATGCAAAACCCGGCGCGAAGCCGGGTTTTGATGGGTTGGGAGTGGGATAAAGACGTTGAAGGAAGAGAGACGAGGCGGCCCGTGGCCGCCTCGGGGTTCTGGGGTCACTCCGCCGCGATCTCGTGCGGTCCAGGCTGTTCATAATGTTCGGCGGCGGGAAGATCGGCTGCCTCAGCCCCCTCGCCGGTCACATCCGCGCTGTCATCAACGGCGGCATTCTGCGCCGCCACTGCCGCGGTATCTGCCGGCATCATGGTCTCCACGCCTTTCGTCCGCAGCGGCTCGGGTAGCCAGCCGGTGCCCGCCAGCGCCTGTGCGGCGGCCTCGGCCATGGCGTCCTTCTTCAGCCCTTCCCAGCGCTGCGCAGCCTGCTCGCCCTTGGCTTCGCGTACCGCTTCCAGAATGCGCGCCTTCGTCACCCGGCCGAGATAAGTTTCGGCCGTTGGCACCCAACCCGCCGCCACCATGTCGAGCGACAGAATTTCTGCCAGCCGTGATGCATGTGCCAGTGCGCGGGGGCGGCGGTTATAGGCATCATGCGTGGCGTTCAGCGTCAGCGCCACGCAATGCGCGAACAGGGACTCGCGGCTGTCGTTGTCGAACCCGGACAGAGCATCCCAAAGCTCGGCCGCGTCTTCGGGCAATTGCGCCGCCCAGTCCTGGTGCCGGGCGTCAACGCGTTCAGCCAAGGGCGTATCGCCCAAGCCCGGCGCCTGGGCGCCGAACATCACGCTCTTCGCCTCAACCTCCAGACAGGATTCGGCGCCAT
>JAGXAE010000079.1 GCA_018971725.1 Pseudomonadota bacterium
ACCCATGCACCGGCGGATCAAGTTTCTTCTGTGCCTTTGTCTCGTTCTAAGCGGCACAGCCGCCCAGGGCGCGGACCCGGTGAAATATGATGTGAATTTTGTCCCGTCAGGCAGCAAACAGCTGGACAACCTGATGAAGCAAACCTCCGCGCTTGTTTCTCTGGACAAGAAACTGCCGCCCGCCCCGTTTGCCCTCATCGGCCGGGCGCGGACAGACGAGAAGCAGTTCACCACCGTGCTGCATTCGCTGGGTTATGATGACGGGCGCGCCACCATCACCGTCGATGGCATGTCCCTCAACGATCCAACGCTGCTCGACCATCTCAACCAATTGCCCGATGCAAGCCAGGCCAAGGTGCGGATAACCACCGAAAAAGGGCCTCTATTTAAACTGGGCCAGGTGAGCATCAACGGCCTGCCGCCGGGCTTTAAGGCGCGCCCCGGCATTCGTGCCGGCCAAACCGCCGAGGCCGCCCCCGTGCTTGCCGCCAGCGCCAAACTCACAACCGATTTACGCAACGCCGGCTACGCCTTCGCCAATGTCAGCCCGCCTTATGCCATCGCCAACCAGACGAACCACACGCTGGTGGTCACTTACACTGTATCCTCCGGCCCGCATGTGGATATCGGCCCCATCGGCTTTGCTGGGCTGAAGCGCACGGACTCGAATTTCCTCCGCCGGCATATCAGCCTGCGTCCTGGCCAACCCTATTCAGACATCGCCTTGCAGGATGCGCGCGATTCATTGCTGGGGCTTGGCGTGTTTTCTTCCGTCACCCCGGTACCCGCTGATACGGCGACAAATGGCGAGGTCCCGGTGACGTTTCACGTGGTCGAACAGAAACGCCACGCGGTTTCGCTCTCCGGCGCTTATGCCACCGACACGGGCTTCACCATCGGCACCAGCTGGGAGGACCGCAATGTCTTTCGCCATGCCGAGACCCTGACCATTTCAGTCGCCGCGAACGGACTGGGCGGCACCGGCACCACCGCGCCCGGCTATGATCTGAAAGCCATTTTCGCGAAGCCGGATTATTACGCGCGTGGCCAGACACTTTCGCTCTCCGCCGAAGCGTTGAAGGAATCGCTCAACGCCTATAGCCGCACCGGTTTCATCCTCGGCGCCCTGCTGTCCCGGCCGATCACCAAAACCACCACCATCAGCTATGGCCCCAGTTTCATCAGCGAGCGCGTAGACCAGGAAAGCGTCACACGCACCTATGTGCTGCTGCAATTTCCCATCAACTTCACCTGGAACACGACGAACAGCCTGCTGGAGCCGACCAAAGGGCATATCATCAGCGCCACCATCACCCCCACCTATCCGGTGGTAGGCAACCGGCACAGCCCGTTCGT
Source organism: Pseudomonadota bacterium (assembly GCA_018971725.1). Classification (GTDB taxonomy): domain Bacteria; phylum Pseudomonadota; class Alphaproteobacteria; order Acetobacterales; family Acetobacteraceae; genus Acidocella. The sequence goes on from JAGXAE010000079.1 coordinate 1,357, forward strand.
GATTCTTCTTGGCACAGGCTCGGTTTATTTTCCGGTGGAGCGCAAGGCCTGGGGCGTGATCGCGTTGCATGGCGTGGTGGGCAGCATCCAGGGCACCACCCAATTCGGCGTACCGCCGGACCAGCGGCTTTACGCGGGCGGCTCCGGCACCGTACGCGGCTATGCCTACCAGACCATTGGGCCGTTATTTCCAAACGACAAGCCCGAAGGCGGCTTGGCCACAGACGCGATCAATCTCGAATTCCGCCAGCACATCACCAAAAGCATCGGCGTGGTGCCGTTCATCGATGCCGGGCAGGTAAGCGCCGGCTCGGCGCCTTTCAGGGGCAAGGTACGGGTCGGCGTCGGGCTTGGCCTGCGGTATTACACCTCCATCGGCCCCATACGAGCGGATATCGCGGTGCCGCTGAAACGCATTCCGGGCGGCGGCGGCTTCGCGCTTTATCTTGGCCTTGGGGAGGCGTTCTAGCTTATGCGCTGGGTAAAACGCATCCTAATTGGGCTTCTCTCGCTGGTTCTGCTGCTGGTTCTTGCCTTGGGCGGCATCGTCGTAGCGTTGAACAGCCAGGCGGGGCGGAATTTCGCGGTCCAGGAAATCAACAAATTCGGCAAATCAACAATTCACATCGCCAGTCTGGCCGGGCATTTTCCGGCGGATATCAAAATCGCCAGTTTCGCGCTGAAAGACAAAGACGGCGTGTGGCTGCGCGGCGCGGAAGCTGAGCTGAAATGGTCACCCTTCGCGCTTCTGCATCGCAACCTCTCCATCCGGGCGCTCACGGCTTCCAGCATCGACGTCCTTCGTCAGCCCGTCCCGTCCACGACGGCAAAGAAGAAAACCAGTGGCCTGAATATTCGCAATTTCCGCGTAAACATAGACCAGCTTGAAATCGGCACGCTGCATGTCGCGCCCGCGCTGGCGGGGGAAGATATCGCGCTGCATGTCACCGGCAGCACGCATCTGCGCGACATTCAGCACGGCGCCATCGCGCTAAACGCCACCACCGCCAGCGGCAACGCAGCCTATATCCTTAACGCCACGCTGGACCCACAAAACGTGGCGATGAAGCTGCATGTGAACGAGCCGCCCGGCGGGCTGATCGGCCATTTCGCCGGCCCGCAGGTGAAGCAGCCGCTCGTCATGAACCTGGCGCTAGACGGCCCGCGCGCCCATGCCGCGCTGGATGGCGCCGTGGCGCTGGGCGATGCGAAGCTGGAGATTACAGGCACGCTGGGGCTGGACCCGGCCAACCCGTTCGCGGATGCAGTTCTGACCATTCCCGCACTTGCCCCGGTCGGCACGCTGGCGAAACAGCAACTGCACGGCAACTCGCAACTGCATCTCGTGGTGACGCAAACCGCGCGGAAAAACGGCGCCACGCTTTCCTTGCAAGGGCATGTCGAGCTGAACCAGGCCCCCGCCGGGCTAAACAAACTGCTCGCCGGCCGCACCAACCTCTCGCTGCTGGCAAGCCTGCAAGGCAACCGCGTCACCATCGGCCAATTGGCGCTTGCCGGGCCGCAATTCAGCCTTAACGGCCATGGCATTCTCGACAAGACAAAGCTGGACCTGACCACCGAAGCCCGGCTGAACAATGTGGCCGCTCTCGAACCACGGTTTACTGGCGCTGTGCTGTTGCGCAGCCATGTCACCGGCAGCCCGCGCGACTTTACCGCGGATGCGGATATTTCCGGCCAGTTCAGCGTGCCGAATCTCCCCTCCGGGCCATTTAATATCGTATTGCATGCCTCCCACCTGCCGCAGACTCCGCAAGGCAGCCTGACCAGCTCCGGCACGCTGGCGGGCGCGCCGCTTTCGCTGGACGCAACCTTTGCCCGCGACGCCGACGGCGCCGCCCATGTGAAGATCAGAGCGGCGGATTGGAAATCCCTCGCGGCGAGGGCGGATTTGAACCTTGCGGCGGGGGCGAGACTGCCTACCGGCACCGCCCATATCACGCTCGGCGCGCTTTCGGATTTCGACATCTTCACCCGCAACCGGATGCAGGGCAGCGTGCAGGGAGATTTCGCCTACCAGCAGGACCAGTCTTTGCAACTAGCCCTCACCGCCAAAAATGTGGTGGCGGTTCCGTCCCTCGGCACGGTCAACGGCAATGTCACCGCCGAGGGTCCGCTGAAGGCGCTGGCCGTGAAGCTGGACGCGACCGTGGCAAGGCTGATCTCCGCCCCGGCAAAAATTAATCTGGCGGGCATGCTGGATGTGCCGGCCGAGAGCGCGCATCTGGCCAGCCTATCGGCGGATTGGCGCGGCATCGCCGCCAGGCTGCGCGGCCCTGCCGACATCGCGGCAAAACCAGACCTCGCGGTCCATCATCTCGATCTGGCACTCGGCACCGCAAGCATCGCGCTCGACGGCACGCTCTCGCCGGAGATCAACGCCACGGCCTCGGTGCGCAATCTCAACCTCTCCATGGCGAAGCTGGTTTCACCTAAACTCGACGCCGCCGGCATCGTGAATCTCACCGCCCACCTCACCGGCACAGCAAAAGCACCCGCCGGGCGCATTACGCTAAACGCCACGGGTTTGCGCTATATCAACAAGAGCACAGCAGGGCTTCCGGCCGCCGACATCTCCGGCACGGCGGACCTCAAGGGCAAGAGTGCCGATGTGAACCTCACCGCCAGCGCCGGGCAGGATGCCAGCATCACCGCGCGCGGCAACGCGCCGCTGACCATGACTGGACCGATGAATCTTACAGCCGCCGCCAAGCTGGATTTGCAGATGCTGAACCCGCTTTTGGCGAAAATGCATGTCGCGGTCGCCGGAACCCTCGCCACCCAAATGCACCTTACCGGAACGCCGGAAACCCCCGCCGGGCAAGTGACTTTGAACGGCACCGGGCTGCGTGGCCTCACCGGCCCGGCGGCCGCCCTGCCGCCCGCCAGCCTCGCCGCCACGGCAAAGCTGAACAGCCAGAATGTCGGCATGAATCTGGCCCTTGATGCCGGGCAGGATATGCATTTCACCGTCAACGGCACCGCGCCGATGGCAATGACCGGACCAATGAATCTCAGCGTGGCCGGGCGGCTCGACCTGAAGCTGCTGGACCCGATTTTGATGGCGGATGGCAATCTCGTGCGCGGCGTGGTCACCACCAACATGCGCGTAGCGGGCACGCCCAAGGCGCCGCTGGCCAACGGAACGCTGGGGCTGGTGGATGGCACGGTGCAGAACATCGCTTCCGGGCTGAACCTCACCGCGATCAGTGCCGATGTCACCGCCGCGGGCAAACTCATCACGCTTCAAAGCCTCAATGCCACCGCTGGCAAGGGCAATATTTCCGGGCATGGCACAATTGATCTCGGCAACCCCGTGCTGCCGGTGAAAATCACGTTGAACGCCCATAACGCCACACCAATCGCTTCCGACCTCGTTACCGAAACGCTGAATGCGGCGCTGAGCCTGACAGGCGACATGAAGGGCCAGGCCGCGCTGGGCGGGCGGATCGACATTCTGAAAGCCAACATCAACATTCCAAAATCGCTGCCGCCTTCTGTCGCCAATTTGCCGATTCATAACGCAAGCGAACCCCCCGCCCCGCCCAAGAGCGCGGCACCACCCGTGCCGCCAATTAAACTGGCGCTCGACATCCATGCGAAGAACCAGATCTTCATCCGGGGCGACGGACTGTTCGCCGAAGTTGGCGGGCATATCGGCATCAATGGCACGGTGGATAATCCGCAGCCCTCGGGCGGGTTCACCCTCATACGCGGCTATTTCTCGCTCGCTGGCAAAACCCTGCAATTTACCTCCGGCAAAATCGATTTCAATGGCGGCGGCTTCATTCCGGCATTGGATTTGGAGGCAACGACAGCCACCAGCAACGGCGGCAGCGCCTCGCTGGTCATCGGCGGCACGGCGGCGAAGCCGCAAATCACCCTCACCAGCTCACCGCCATTGCCGTCGGACGAAGTCCTCTCCCAGTTGCTATTCTCACAAAGCACAACCAGCCTGTCGCCGTTCCAGGCGGCCTCGCTGGCGACGGCGCTGGCGCAGCTCTCCGGCCTTGGCGGCGGGGCCAGTCCGCTTGATAGCGTACGCAACGCCTTGGGCCTGGACCAGCTTTCCCTTGGCAGCTCCGCCAGCGGCGCACCCTCGGTACAGGCTGGGCGTTACGTGGCGCCGGGCGTGTATGTTGGCGCAAGCCAGGCAACCAGCGGCCAGGGAACCTCGGCGAATGTGCAAATCAACCTGTATAAGGGGCTGAAGCTGCAAACCTCCACCGGCACGGACAGCACCGGCCAGAACAGCAGCAGTGTAGGGCTGACCTATCAGTTTAATTACTGACGCGATGTCCAGGGTGTGAGATTCAACGCCTTCAGATTCAGCGCCTTATCCGTCGCGATGCGCAAAGCGGTTCCGGGAACCTCATAATATTGCGTCAGCCCCGCCTGCTTGGCCAGCTTCAATGAAGGCTTCGTGCCCGGCCCATGCAGGAAAAAAATCACGGTGTCTGGCAACACCGGCTGCGGTGTCAAAACCCATTGCGATCGTCGGAAATGATTCGGATCGAGCGCGATCACGCTGCCATCCACCACCACCCGCCCAAGCTCCGCCCGCCTGAAGCTGACCATGGCCTGCTCCGTGGCTTGTTGGTGCGCCAGGCTTGGCACGCCGAAAAATTCTTCGGGAAAGCGAAGTTTCTGCGGATTTTGCAGCCCCCATAGCCCCGCAAAAGACGCCGCCAAAGCCGCTGCAAACACCAGAACCGCTTGCCGGTCATTCAATACCCTGCGCGCGCCAAGCCGCTTTGCCATAGCCTGGTGCACCAACGGCCAGAACAGCCCGAAAATCATCGGGAATGGATAATAATTGCTGAGCGTTCCGGGGATCGCTTGCACCGCAAGCCAGTTCAGCCCGAGCCAGGGCAGGCAAGCGACAAATCCGGCAAACAATCCCGGCACATGCCATCGCCGCGCCAGAATAAGCGTCACAGCCAAAGGCAACACCAGATAGAGGCGATAAACGAGATAAAATTCCAGCCTGGTGACGAGCACAGCCGGAGTTAACTTAGCGAATGGTGGTTTGCCCAGATAAACCCGCGTGAGGGCGCCGCCTCCGGGGAAAGCCATATGCTGAACCGCTACAGCCGCAACGCTCCAGCAAAACGCGGCGGCGGCATACCCAAACAGGGGCCGCAATCGCGCCCGGTCCACGCCTTGCCAATACAGGCCCAGCCCGCCGGCAAAAAGTAGAAGGCCGAGATGAAAGCCCGCATCCTCGCGCGTTATCAGGCAGAGCAAGAAAAACAACCGCGCCAGCCAAACCCGACCACAGGAAAACGCGGCGAGGAACGCCATGCCAGCGGCAATGATCAATAACTCGAAATGCGGATTGCAGGACGCCGCGAGAACCATGCCGTTAAAGGCAAACACCAGCGCCAAAACCGCTGCCCATGGCCGCGCCAAGCCCAGCCGGGCCAGCAGTGCATAAACCGGCAGTGGCATAAGCCCCTGCACCACCCCCAGAAACACCGCGAAGAACTGCACACGGGTGAGTGGCAACAACCAGGAAAGCCCGGAGGTGAGCCAGAATACCGGCACAATATGGGTGGCGAGATAACTCTGCCCGCCGGAAACCAGCGGCGTTTTCAACCACCAGCCGCTATGCCACATCAGCGAGGCGAGAATGCCGCCATCGCCCCACCAGGCGCCATTTATGTAAAAATAGCGCAACCCCAGCGTGAAGAACGCCGCGAAAGGGGCAGCCGCCGCCAGAAGCGGCAGCCCCCAGCTTAGAACCTTATTGCCGTTCACGCGTGGCCGAGAAGGTGATCTCGGGGAAATTCTCCTTCATCCGGTTCAGCTCCCACGCATTGCGGACGAGATAGACCGGCGCGCCGTCGCGGTCCTCGCTCATGGCAGTTTTGTTCACCTCGATGAAGAATTTTAAGCGCGCGGCGTCCTCTGAGAATATCCAGCGGGCCGTGTCGAACGGGGCGGGGTCGAAGCCGATCGGCACGTTATATTCCTGCTCGATGCGGCTGCTCAGCACATCCAGCTGCAACATGCCGACCACGCCGACGATCCAGTCCGCCCCGGTCATCGGGCGGAACACCTGGGTTACGCCTTCTTCAGCCAGGTCTTCCAGCGCCTTGCGCATCTGCTTGGCCTTCATCGGGTCTGCCAGGCGCACGCGGCGCAAAATTTCCGGCGCGAAATCCGGGATGCCGGTGAAGCGCAGCTTCTCACCCTCGGTCAGCGTATCCCCCACCCGCAACGTGCCATGGTTGGGAATGCCGATGATGTCACCGGGAAACGCCTCTTCCGCCAGGGAGCGGTCCTGCGCGAAGAAGAAGATCGGCGCCTGGATGGCCATGGGCTTGCCGGTGCGCGAATGGTTCAGCTTCATGCCACGGGTGAATTTGCCCGAGCAGATGCGGGTGAAGGCGATACGGTCGCGGTGCTGCGGGTCCATATTGGCCTGCACCTTGAACACGAAGCCGGTCACCGGCTTTTCCTCGGGCGCCACCTCGCGCTGATCCGTCGCGCGGGGCTGTGGCGGCGGCGCGTTAGCCACCAACCCTTCCAGCAACTCGCGCACGGAATAATCCTTCAACGCGGAGCCGAAATAGACCGGCGTGAGATGTCCTTCCTCGAAGGACTGCCGGTCGAACCCCGGGTAGGCGGCGCGGATCAGCTCCACATCCTCATCCAACTGCGCCTGCTGGTCGGCTGGGATAGCAAAGCTCTGCTCACCAGCCTCCTCGCCCGGCTTCTTGGCGGAGACGAGCTTGTCGTTGCGCAGATTATAGCAGCCGCGAAACAGCCCGCCCGAGCCGATGGGCCAGACCATCGGGCAGATATCCAGCGCCAGCGTGTCCGCGATCTCATCCAGCAGCGCAAACGGGTTCTGGCTCTCACGGTCAATCTTGTTGATAAAAGTGGTGATGGGGATGTTGCGCAGGCGGCAGACCTCGAACAGCTTCTTGGTTTGCAGCTCGATGCCCTTGGCGGCGTCGATCACCATCACCGCTGAATCGACAGCGGTGAGCGTGCGGTAGGTGTCTTCGGAGAAGTCCTCGTGGCCTGGCGTGTCCAGCAAATTGAACACCGCCCCGCCGAACTCGAAGGTCATCACCGAGGAGGTTACGGAAATACCGCGCTGGCGCTCGATCTTCATCCAGTCCGATCGCGTGTTGCGCCGGTCCTGCCGCGCCTTCACCATGCCCGCCTCGCGGATGGCGCCGCCGAACAGCAGCAGCTTCTCGGTCAGCGTCGTTTTACCGGCGTCCGGGTGGGAAATGATCGCGAACGTGCGGCGCGGCGGAACGCCGGTCGCGGTTTCGCTCTGGTGCAGGGCCTGGTCCATCGCGGCGCTCTAGCAAGGTTTCGCGCCGAAACCAACCAGCCCGCCTACCAGGGAACGATCTTGCCGCGGTAATCCAGAAATTCATGCCCGCCGGCGCCGGCCCTGGCCTCAAGCACGTCGGCCATTCCGCGCGCGCTGGTTTCCACATCCAGCGGCGCGTCGGGCCCGCCCAGATCCGTGCGTACCCAGCCGGGATGCAGATTCACGATGGTGAGATAATCATGCGCGGCGGCGAAGGAGCGGGTGAGCCGGTTCAGCATAGCCTTGCTGGCGCAATAGAGATCCCCCGCATCGCTTACGTTAAGTTCCATGCTGCCCAGCGCCGAGGACATGAAGGCCAGCACCCCGGTCTCGGGCCGCAACAGCGGTGCCAACCGCTCCGCCAGCCGCACGGGGTTGATGGCGTTGGTCATGATGACATGGGCAATATCCTCCGGCGTAATCTCGCTCAGGGATTTCTCGCGGGGGCCATAAATTCCGGCATTCAGCACCACCAGATCGAACATCTGGCTTTTCATCCGCGCCAGGAAAGCCTCTGTAAGATTGGGGCTGTTGATGTCGAGCGTGTCCAGCGTCAGCTGTGCGTAATAATCCTCCAACCCGGCACCGGCGATGGCGGTGCGCACCGTGGCGGTTACATGATAGTCGCGGCGCAGGAACTCCTTGGTCAGCCCCAGCCCCAGACCGCGCGAGGCACCCACCACGAGAATGCGTTTCCTGTCCCGCTTTATGCTCATTGCCGCTCCTCTATGCGCCGTTTTCAAGAGAAAAGCGTATCCGCCAGCAAAACAAGAGCAATGCACGAATATGAGCTTGGCAAAACATGATTTCCTCGTTAGCGTTGCCGCATCATGAAATCCTACCGAGCCCAACTTTGCAGCACCTTTGCCATGATTAATGGCCATGTGTGGCTGCGCGCGGGGGCGCGGAGAGGATAAGCAGGAACATACCAGCCTGACCTTTCACCACCCCGCCCGATCCTTCCGGCGGGGTTTGTTTTGGGAAACACAGCTCCGCCTCTCTCGAAGCAAAGAGGAGCCTTCCCATGTCCGCCTTGGCCTTGTTGCCGCTGCTGGGTTTCTGTGCCGCCGCCGG
>JAGXAE010000080.1 GCA_018971725.1 Pseudomonadota bacterium
CTGTAACCCGCTGTTGATCTTCCCGCCAGGACTAGGCAAGCATGCGGCGCATGGACGCCGAAATTGACAGCTTTTCCGTAACCATGGAGGCGATGGGCAAGAAGGCCCGCGCCGCCGCCGCCGCCTTGGCGAAGCAGCCAGCCACGGCGCGCGATGCCGCCTTGCGCGAGGCCGCCGCTGCCCTGCGCCTGGCCGCGCCGGAAATTCTGGCCGCGAACGCGCAGGATATGGCGAACTTCAAGGGTAGTTCTGCCTTTGGCGACCGGCTGCTGCTGAACACGGCGCGGGTTGAAGCCATGGCCAAGGGACTGGAAGAGGTGGCGGACCTGCCCGACCCTCTCGCGCGCACGCTGGCGGAATGGACGCGCCCGAATGGCTTGCGCATTTCCCGCGTGGCCCAGCCCATCGGCGTACTGGGAATGGTGTATGAAAGCCGCCCGAATGTAGGAGCGGACGCGTCCGCCATCGCCATCAAATCCGGCAACGCCATCATTCTGCGCGGGGGCTCGGAGAGTTTTCATTCCGCCCAGGCCATCCAGAAGGCCATGGCCGCCGGGCTGAAGGCGGCGGGGCTGCCCGAGGACGCGGTGCAGGTGCCCGCAACAACCGACCGGCAATTCGTCGCCGCCATGCTGGGCGCGGTGGGGCATATCGACCTCATCATCCCCCGCGGCGGCAAGGGGCTGGTGGAGCGCGTGCAGCGCGAGGCACGCGTACCCGTGCTTTCCCATGCCGAGGGGCTCAACCACACCTATATCCACCAAGCCGCCGACCCGGAGATGGCGCGCAGCGTGCTGGCCAATGCCAAAATGCGCCGCCCCGGCGTGTGCGGCGCCACCGAGACGCTGCTGATCGACGCCTCCATCGCCCCTGCCCTGCTGCCGGTGCTGGTGAAAGACCTCGCCGCGCTGGGCTGCGCCTTCAAGGCGGATGAGCGGGCGCGTGGCATCTGCCCGGAGCTTCCCGCCGCCGAGGCGAAGGATTTCGACACGGAATGGCAGGACGCGGTGCTGAACATCGCGTTGGTGGACGGCCCCGAAACAGCGCTGGCGCATGTGGTGACGCATGGCAGCGAGCATACCGAGGCGATCATCACCCAGGACGAGCAGGTGGCGGAAGCCTATCTGGCCGCCTGCCCGGCGGCGGTGACGCTGTGGAACGCCTCCACCCAGTTCTGCGATGGCGGGGAGTTCGGGTTTGGCGCGGAAATCGGCATCGCCACCGGGCATATCCACGCACGCGGGCCCATCGGGCCGGAACAACTCACCACCTTCCGCTATCTGGTGCGCGGCACCGGCCAGGTGCGCCCCTGAAAACACCTCGTTTCGGCCATCGCCACCGGCTGAAAGTCGGGCTGCTCGGCGGGTCGTTCAACCCGGCGCATGAGGGGCATCTGCATGTCGCCAGGGAGGCCATAAGACATCTGGGTCTGGACCAGCTCTGGCTAATGGTCTCGCCAGGCAACCCTCTGAAGCCCGCCGCCGGCATGGGCACCCCCGCCGAACGGCTGGCCAGCGCCCGCCGGATCGCGGATGGCCGGAGGATCATCGCCACCGATATCGAGTCCCGCCTTGGCACGCGCTACACGCGCGACACCATGCGCGAACTCAAGCGCCGCTTTCCTCGCGTGCGGTTCGTCTGGCTGATGGGGGCGGATAATCTCATCCAATTGCCGCGCTGGGGGCGCTGGCTGGAGGTTATGCACGCCATGCCAATGCTGGTGGTGCCCCGCCCCGGCGCCACGCGCCGCGCCCTGGCCGGGCAGGCGGCAAAATGCCACCAGAAATATCGCCTTCCGGCGCGGGCTGGGCTATGTCTGCCCAGCATGAAGGCGCCTGCCTGGATTCTCCTGCCCGTGCGGGAGAATCCGGCTTCCGCCACCGAATTGCGCCGCAGGATTTTAGAAGGAACAAGGCCATAACGCGCACGCCCACCCGCACCCCGGCCAGCCGGGGCGCCAAGCCCGCCGCCCCCCGCAAGCGCGCCGCGAAGCCGGCCGCCGAAGCCGTTGCCGCCATGCCCGGCACGCCGCGCAAAAAGGCCGCCATAGCCGGCCCTAAGCGCAAATCCGCCGAGCCCAAGCCGCAGCCGGAATTCCTGGACCGGTTGCAGGCGGTCATCGTCGCCACGTTGGAGGATGACAAGGCCGAGGATATCGTGACGCTCGACCTCGCCGGTCGTGCCAGCTTCGCGGACCGCATGGTCATCGCCACGGGCCTGGCTGACCGGCAGATCGCCGCCATGGCCACGCATCTTTACGAAAAGCTACACGAGGCGGGCTTCCGCAAGCCGCTTACCGAAGGTGCCACAGGCACCGACTGGGTGCTGATCGACGCTGGCGATATCATCGTGCATCTGTTCAAGCCGGAGGCGCGCACGCTCTACGGGCTTGAGAAAATGTGGAGTGCCGAGCTGGACGAAACGGAGGCGTAACCTTGCGCCTGCTCGCCATCGGCAAGGCGCCCGCCAAAGCGCCGGAGATGGAATTATTCGCCCGCTACGCCAAGCGGATCCGCCCTGCCCTGACCCTCGTGGAATTCGCGGACGGCCAAGGCAGCCCGGCCGAGATAAAGCGCCGCGAGGGAGATGCGATTCTCGCCGCGCTGAAACCGGATGAATTTCTCATCGCGCTGGACATGGATGGCGACGCGCCGGATTCGCCGGGGCTGGCGAAGCTGCTGGCCGGATGGCTAGAGCGGAGCAGGAAACTCGCTTTCGTAATTGGCGGGGCCGAGGGGCTGGACGCCCCGGTGCTGGCCCGCGCCGGAGCAAAATTATCGCTCGGCACGCTCACCTGGCCGCATATGCTGGTGCGGCCCATGCTGGCCGAGCAAATCTACCGGGCGCAATCCATTCTGGCCGGGCACCCCTACCATCGGGCAGGGCGGCCATAAGCTGCGTGCCATGGCCAAAGCATTCCTCTGCGCCTACATAGCTGGCAGACACGCTGCTTGAAGGACTGCGATGCCCCTGAAACCCGTGATGCTGGTGATCCTGGACGGTTTTGGCTGGAACGAAGCGAAACAGGATAATGCCGTGGCGCTGGCCGGCAAACCGAATTTCGACAAGCTCTGGTCATCCTGCCCGCGTGGCTTTCTTAACACCTCTGGCGAGGCTGTGGGGCTGCCTGCAAGGCAGATGGGCAATTCCGAGGTCGGGCATCTGAATATCGGCGCGGGGCGGGTGGTAACGCAGGACCTGCCACGAATTGAGGCCGCGATAGAGGACGGCTCGCTGGCGAAAAACGAGACCATTCAGGGCTTCATCGCGGCGCTGAAAAAATCCGGCGGCACCGCGCATCTACTGGGGCTGGTTTCGCCTGGCGGCGTGCATTCCCATCAGGACAGCGCCGTGGCGCTGGCGAAAATTCTGCATGAAGCTGGCGTGCCGGTTATCGCCCATGGCTGGATGGATGGGCGTGACACCCCGCCCCAGGCCGGACTCGGCTATATGAAGAAATATCAGGCCGATCTCAGCGGCATCGCGAAACTCGGCACGCTGGTGGGGCGCTATTACGCCATGGACCGCGACAATCGCTGGGAGCGCGTGAGCCAAGCCTATGAGCTGCTGGTGGACGCCAAGGGCAAGCAATTCTCCACCGCCGATGCCGCCATCCAGGCCAGCTACGACGCGGACGTGACCGACGAGTTCATCAAACCCGCGGTGATCGGCGATTACGCCGGCATAAAAGACGGCGACGGCGTGATGTGCGCGAACTTTCGGGCCGACCGGGTGCGGGAAATCTTCACCGCACTGCTGGACCCGGACTTCGACGGCTTCAAAGTGCGGCAGCCGAAACTGGCGGGCGTGGTGGGCATGACCGCCTATTCCGAGGCGCTGGCGCCCTTCATGCAGGCCGTGTTTCCGCACCAGCATATGAACGACCTGCTGGGCGAGGTGGTGGCGCAAAAGGGGCTCAAGCAGCTGCGCATGGCGGAGACGGAGAAATATCCGCATGTGACGTATTTCTTCAATGGCGGCGAGGAAACCCCCTTCCCCAATGAGGACCGCATCATGGTGCCCTCGCCCAAGGTTGCCACCTATGATTTGCAGCCAGAAATGTCCGCTCCGGAGCTGACGGAAAAAGCCGTGGCCGAGATCAACACCGGCAAATACGACATGATCATCCTGAATTTCGCCAACCCGGACATGGTGGGCCATACCGGCTCCCTGCCCGCCGCGGTGAAGGCGGTGGAAGCCGTGGATGAGGGGCTGGGCAAGATATGGGAAGCGGTGCACGCCCAAGGCGGCGCGCTTCTCGTCACCGCCGACCATGGCAATGCCGAGGTGATGAAAGACCCCGAAACCGGCGGCCCGCACACCGCCCACACCACCAGCAAGGTGCCGGTATTCCTCGCCGGCGGGCCGGAGGGAATCAGCCTGCATGATGGCGTGCTGGCGGACCTCGCCCCCACCATCCTCAAGCTGATGGGCCTGGACCAGCCCGCCGCGATGACCGGCAAACCGTTGTTCGGCTGAGTGCGCCCGGCGCGGCGCTTGCACCGGGCGGCCCTTGCCGCCTTATGGCTCGGCTTGGCGGCGGCACCGCCCGCCTCGGCAAAGGATGATGCCGCAAGCCTGCGGGCGCGCCGCGAAGCCACCCTGGCGGAGATGAAGGCGCATCAGCAGGCGGAAGCCGCAGCCGCGGCACACCGCGCGGCGGTAGCGGCCAAGGCCACGGCCCTGGCGCATCAGCAGGCACAGGCCGCCGCCGCCTTGCGCGGGCTGGAGGACCAGACCTCGCAGGACGCGGCACGGCTTGCCCAACTTTTCGCGCAGCAGAATGTCGCCGCCGCGCGGCTGAACGCCGCCGAGGCGACCTTGAAAAAATTGCTGCCGGTGATGCAGCGGCTTTCCGCGGCCCCGGCGGGAACGCTGCTTGCCGCACCGCTGGCGCCGTGTGACGCGGTGCGCAGCATCGCCATTCTGCAAGGCCTGGCAGCGCAAGTGGCGGCCCAGGCCAATGCCGTGAAAACCGAAACCGCGACGCTCGCGGCCGCGATCGCCCAAGCACAGAGCACCCGCCTGCGGCTGGATGCCGCCGTCACCGCGCAACAGGCGGCGGAGGCGAAGCTCTCCATCGATATCAACAATGCCATGGCCGATGAGCAGGCCGATTCCAACCAGGCCGTGGCGCAAGCCGCCGCCGCCGCCAGGGCCAAGCACGAGCTTTCCAGCCTGGACGAAGCCGTAACGCGGCTGGTACCGAAGGTGCCGCCGCACGCAACGCCCGTGAATATTCCGGCGGGCGGCGCCGGCGCGCCGGTGGCGGGGCATATTGTGCAAGCTTATGGCGCGCAAACGGTTGCAGGGCCTTCCACCGGCATTTCCTACGCCGCGGCACCCGGGGCGCGGGTCACCAGCCCTTGCGGCGGCACCGTGATGTATGCCGGGCCGCTGCCCAGCTATGGCAATGTCGTCATCGCTGATTGCGGCGGCGGGCTTTCCGCCGTGCTGGCGGGCATGAATCGGCTAGACGTGGCGCAGGGCCAGCATGTGGTGCATGGCCAGCCGCTGGGCAGCATGCAGGCGTTCGACCCCACGCGCCCGGCGCATCAGCCGCGTCTCTATGTGGAATTGCGCCGCGATGGCACACCGGTGGACCCGACATCCTGGCTCGCCTCCGGGCACTCTGGCTAATCAGGCCCGGATGCTATCTAATGACGCCAGGGCGGTGCGCCCGGCAGCTAAGGAGAAGTAGTACATGCGGTTGCGCAGCGGTTTGATGCTCGGCGGAGTTTTTGCAGCGGGACTGGCCGCCGGCTCGCTTACGCAGCCATTATCACACGCGTTCGGCCAAGCCGCGCCAAGCGACAGCACCTATCAGCAGCTTTCGCTGTTTGGCGACATCCTCTCGCAGATCAAGCAGAATTACGTGATCGACCCGCCGACCGATAAACTGATCTATAACGCTGCCAACGGCATGCTCTCGGGGCTGGACCCGCATTCCAGCTACATGAACGCCCAGCAATATGCCGACATGCAGGTACAAACTTCTGGCGAATTCGGCGGGCTGGGGCTGGAAGTGACCGAAGCGAGCGGGCTTTTGAAAGTCATCACGCCCATCGATGGCACGCCGGCAGCAAAGGCCGGGTTAAAGCCGGGCGATATCATCGTCGAGATCAATGGACTTTCCACCGACGGCCTGTCGCTGGACGACGCGGTTTCCAAAATGCGTGGCCCTGTGGGCACCAAGATAACGCTGACGCTGAAACGCAACGGCATCAACACGCCGGTGAAGGTGATGCTGACGCGCGAGATCATCAAGATCGACGATGTGAAGAGCAAGCTGCTCACCAGCACCGCCGGGCCGGTTGGCTATATCCGGCTGGACAGCTTCGACGAGAATGCCTCCGATCATATCCGCGACGCGGTGAGGAAACTCTCGAAGGAGGCGCACGGGCCGATCCATGGCTATATTCTGGACCTGCGGGACAACCCAGGCGGGCTGCTGGACCAAGCCGTGGCGGTGGCGGATGATTTCCTCACCAGCGGTGAAATCGTCTCCACCCATGGCCGCCACCCGGAGGATGATCAGGTGTGGTACGCGCAGGACAGCGACATTCTGAACGGCACCCCAATGGTGGTGCTGACCAATGCCGGCACGGCCTCGGCGGCGGAGATTGTTACCGCCGCCTTGCAGCAGAACCGCCGCGCCTTGGTGCTGGGCACCAAGACCTTCGGCAAGGGCTCGGTACAGACCATCATCCCCATCGACAACGAGGGCGCGCTGCGCCTCACCACGGCGCTGTATTTCACGCCCTCCGGCAAGTCGATCCAGGATTACGGCGTGACCCCGAACATCAAGGTGTCCGACAGCGCGACACCGCAGGATGCGTTCTCGCAGCTGCGCGAGACGGACCTGCTCAACGCCTTCACGAACCCGACGAAACAGGCCGCACCGCCCTTGCCGCCCATGTTGCCGCTGCCGCCTGTCGCCGCCAGCATCCCCGACAAGCCGCCAGCGAACTGGCCGGCTTTCGACCCCACCAAGCCCTCGACGGATTTCCAGCTGCAGATGGCGCTGAAGCTGATCGCGGACATGAAACCCGCAGCGACGACGACGGCCTCCAACTAGCCCTGGGCGGTCACGCCTGCGATAACACCGGCACGGCGGCACTCCGCCGCCGGAAATTGCGAGGAAAGCGCCATGGCCGATCACGAATCCCTGCCCTACCGGCTGAATGTCGGAGCCGTTCTGTTCTCCAAGGACGGGCTGGTTTTCGTTGGCCGGCGCAAGGGTTTTCCCGATGCGTGGCAACTGCCCCAGGGCGGCGTGGACGAAGGCGAGAACATCCGCCTGGCCGTGCTGCGTGAATTGAAGGAGGAGATCGGCACCGATAAAGCCGAGATTCTGGCCGAGCACCCGGAATGGCTGCTTTACGATCTGCCGCCGCATCTGGTGGGCGTGGCCTGGAACGGCAAATATCGCGGGCAGCGCCAGAGATGGTTCGCGCTGCGCTTCACCGGCGAGGATTCCGACATTGATCTGCACGCCGACAAGCATCCGGAATTCGAAGCCTGGAAATGGGCGCGCCTGGATGAGCTGCCGCACCTTGCGGTGACCTTCAAACGGGACATCTATGAAAGGCTGGCACGGGATTTCGCACCCTACGCGCGCACTGAATGATGAGTGACCCCCAAGGAAAGGACCACCTGCACCATGATGATGCTAACCGCCGCAGATGGGCATAAGCTTCAAGCCTTTGAGGCCGGCAATGTGAATGCGCCGCGTGGCCTCGTGGTTGTGCAGGAGATTTTCGGCGTTAACGCGCATATCCGCAATGTTGCGGAACGCCTGGCCGGTTTCGGCTACCGGGTGATGGCCCCGGCGATGTTCGACCGGGTGAGCCCCGGCATCGAGCTGGACTATTCCGCCGAAGGGGTGGAAGCCGGAAAGAATACGCGCGCCAAGATTCCCGAGGACAAGGCGCTGCTGGACCTGGAAGCCGCCGCCGCCGCCTTTGCCGGCAGGCCCGTGGGGATCATCGGCTATTGCTGGGGCGGTTCCCTGGCGTGGGATGCCGCCATTGGCGGCAAGCGCTTTAAAGCCGCGAGTTGCTGGTATGGCGCGGGAATTGCCGCGAAAAAAGACGCCAAACCCAATTGCCCGGTGCAGATGCATTTCGGTGCCGAGGATCATGGCATCCCGATGAGCGACGTGGAGGCCATAAAGGCCGCGCAGCCGGGCGTGGAGGTGTTCGTGTATGCGGGCGCGCAGCACGGCTTTGGCTGCGAGGCCCGCGCCAGCTACAGCCAGAAGGACTGGGAACTGGCGGAGCTTCGCTCGATGGCCTTCTTCGCCGAGCATCTGCGCTAAAACGTGAAAACCCACCACGGCCCGGCAATTTCATCGATGCTTCAGCGTTGCAGGTTTGACATGAAACGCCGCGATGGCATGAATTTGCAGGAGATAGACTGAGACCACCCGCTTCGCCACGCCTGTGAAGGACACGCCGTAGATGGACATACTCTCGGATCCCAAGCGCCCGCACCGAAGGGCACTGCTGCCAATTGCCCCCATCCCGCGGCCCAAGGGCTGCGACACCATAGGGCTGGTGCTGCAAGGCGGCGGGGCGTTGGGCGCCTACCAGGCCGGCGTTTATCAGGCCTTGCATGAGGCCGGGCTGGAGCCGGACTGGGTGGCTGGGGTTTCCATCGGCGCCGTTAATTCCGCCATTATCGCCGGCAACAAGCCGGAACACCGGCTGGAGCGGCTGGAACAATTCTGGATGGATATAACCGCCCGGGACCCCTACACCGCCTGGTTTGAGGGCGACAACGCCCGCAAGCTGCGCAACGGGCTTTCAGCCATGAATGGCATACTGTTCGGCCAACCCGGTTTCTTCAAGCCCGTGCCGAATTCCGGCTTTCTGGCGCAGCGCGGCGCCCGCTTCGCCACGGCCATGTACGACACCTCGCCCCTCCACCGCACACTGGAAAAACTGGTGGATTTCAAGCTGATCAACGAGGGGTCAACCCGGCTCGCCGTGGGCGCGGTGAACGTCGAAACCGCCAATTTCATGTATTTCGACAATACGGAACGGGAAATCGAGCCTGAGCACATCATGGCTTCCGGCGCGCTGCCGCCGGGCCTGCCGATGATCCGCATTGGCCGCCACCATTACTGGGATGGCGGGCTCGTCTCCAACACCCCGCTCCAGCATCTGCTGGACAATATCGGGTCAAAAAACCTGCTCGCCTTCCAGGTGGATTTGTTTTCCGCCCAGGGAGATATTCCGCGCGACATGCCGGAGGTTTTGTCACGGCAGAAGGATATTCAGTACTCCTCCCGCACCCGCACCACCACCGACCATTTCCTGCAAACCCACCGGCTGAAACAGGCTTTGCGCGATGCGCTGGAGAAAATTCCCGCTGCCGAACTGAGCGATGAACAACGGGACATGAAGGCCGAGCTGATGCAATTACCCGAAATCAACATCATGCAGCTCATCTATAAGCAGAAAGCCTATGAGGGCGATGCCAAGGATTACGAATTCAGCCGCATCTCCATGAAGGAGCATTGGCGCACCGGCTATTACGATACGCGCAACACGCTGGCCCATAAGGATTGGCTGAAATTCCAGGGAACACCTGGGATTCGCGCGTTCGACCTGCACCACACGGGGGAATAACCCCCTTGCCTGCGCCCCGGGCGGCGTGGCAACGAGAACCCCCGGTGCGTTAAGGAGTCAGCGTCGTTGAGTGATCTGTTCGAGAATATCCCGGCCAAGGACAGCTACGGCGCCAAGGATATCGAGGTTCTGGAAGGGCTGGAGC
>JAGXAE010000081.1 GCA_018971725.1 Pseudomonadota bacterium
GCGCGGCATTGGCGCAAATTGCCGGATCTCGACCTGCCGGTGGTGCCGCTGCACAGCTTCGCCCAGCTGGCCCAGGGGCCGGAGGCGCTGAAGCGCGCCCTCTCCCATATTCTGCTGCTGCCGGAAGGCGCGGATGGCGACCTGCACCAGGGCAACCTGACCCCAGGACAGATACTGGTTTCGCGGGATGGCGCGGTCTGGCGCTGGGATGGCTATACCGTCCGCGCCGGTGCGGCCTCCGAGGCGACGGTACGGCTGAAGCAGCGCAACCGCCTGGCGGAGCTGGACCGTGAGCGCGCCAAGGCGCGGGAAGCCGCCCAGGCCGCGAAGGATGAGCGCCTGCGCGCCGAAGCCGCTGAGCATGAGGCCCGCGCCGCCGAAACAAAGGCCCGGGAAACGCACCGCGCTGCCGAGAACACCGCCCGCGAGGCCCGCCGCCATGCCGAGCAGCGTTTCGACAAAGCCCGCGGCGAGGCCATCCGGCTGACCGCCGAGGCCGAACGCGGGGCTTCCCGCGCCGCCGCCGCCGCCGCGCAAGCCAACCAAACCGCCGCCGAAGCCACGGAAGCCGAAACCGCCCTGGCTGCCCTGCGCGAGACCCATGCCGCCCTGCCGGATGTGAACGCCGCCCGCCAGGCCGTGGAGCAGGCCCGTGCGGCGCTGAACACGGCCCGCCAGGCCGAGGGCGCGGCCCGGGCGCGTCTCTCCACCCTGCGCAGTGCCGAAACCCAGCGCGGCCAGCGGCTGGAGAGCCTGGGACGGGAGCTGGCAAGCTGGACTGAGCGCGGCAAGGACGCCGCCGACCGGCTGACCGACCTCAGCGCCCGGCTGGCCGAGGCGCAGACCGGGCTGGAAACATTGCAAGCCGCACCATCCGAAGCCGAAACCTCGCATATGGAGGCGCTGGAAACCCTGCAAAACGCCGAGGCCGAGCATAGACGCATGGCCCGCGCCTTGCAGGAGGCGCAGGGCACGGCGGAGACCGCTGCCCGCGCCGCCCGCGCCGCCGAGACCGAAATGGGCACCGCGCGGGAGGCCCGCGCCCGCGAGGAAGGCAATATCGCCACCGCCAACCACGCCTGGGGCAGTGTGGCGGAGCGGATTCTGGAACGCCTCGGCGCCAACCCCGACCTGCCAGAGCCACCGGAATTCCTGAACGCCGAAGTGGAGGACAAAGCCCGCAAACGCTGGGAACGGCTGATCCGCGAGCGCGAGGAAATGGGGGCGGTGAATTTGCGCGCCGAGATCGAGGTGAACGAGGCGGAAGAAGCCATCGCCACCATCGACCGCGAGCGCGACGAGATCACTTCCGCCGTCGCCAAATTGCGCGGCTCCATCGGGCACCTCAACCGCGAAGGGCGGGAACGGCTCTCCACCGTGTTCGCGGAGGTGGATAAGCACTTTCAGACCCTGTTCACCCGCATGTTCGGCGGCGGCAAGGCGCATCTGGCGCTGGTGGGCTCGGACGACCCGCTAGAAGCGGGGTTGGAAATTTTCGCGCAACCGCCAGGCAAGAAGCTCAGCACGCTGTCTCTGCTCTCAGGCGGCGAGCAGGCGCTCACCGCGCTCTCGCTCATCTTCGCCGTGTTCAAATGCAACCCCGCGCCGATCTCGGTGCTGGATGAGGTGGACGCGCCGCTGGACGACGCGAATGTGGAACGCTTCTGCAATCTGCTGGAGGACATGGTGCGCGAAACCGGCACGCGCTTCCTCGTCGTCACCCACCATCACCTCACCATGGCGCGGATGGACCGGCTTTACGGTGTGACCATGCAGGAGCGCGGTGTCTCCCGCCTGCTTTCGGTGGATTTCCACCGGGCGATGGATATGGTGGACCCCGGCCACGTAATGGCGGCGGAGTAAACCTCAACCCCGCCGCACGGCCCGCCAGGCGGCGGCGAAGGGGGAGAGCAGCAAGGCCGGCAGCCGGTGCGGCGCAGATGCAGCCTGCTCCACGCCAAAACGCAACCGCGGCGATGCCTTCGGCGGCATATAGAGCGTGCCGAACAGCCAGTCCCACACACCGATGAAGCTGCCTAGATTGCAGTTATGATGCGCGGGGTCCAACGAGTGATGCAGTTGGTGGTGCGCGGGGCTGAGCAGCATGCGTCCCCAGATGCCACGCAGCGGCATCCAGAATTGCGAATGCTGAAGCTGTGCCAGCAGGAAAAAGCCAAGTACCGAGATAATATTCGCCGAAGCCAGATCATAAGGCGTCACCGGCTGGCCGGATGCCCAGATAAACAAACCGCAACTCACACCGATGCAGAGGGCCGCGATATTGGCGAAGATCAGCGTGTCCACCGGATGCACACGGAACACGGTAAGCGGGGTCAGCACCTCGGCGGAATGATGCGTCTGGTGAAAGGCCCAGAGAAACGGGATTTTATGCTTCAGATAATGATCGGCATAATAACCGAACTCATAGGCCAGGAACGCGACGAGCGTGATGCAAGCCCGCAGGCCCCAGGCCGGAAAGGCCAGTGCCAGGCGCGGGCCAAACAGATCATTCAGCCCGCGCACGACATGGGTGACCACCAGATCGGTCGAAACCAAACCCCAGCCGATCAGGCCACCAATTGCGAAGGTATTGATGAGATAATAGATCGCATCCGCTCCTGTAGAGGGATGGCACAACAATTTCCTGGACCGCGCCAGAACCCGCCAGAGCAGCCTGGCACTAAACCGCTGGCGCCGGCGCCAATGCCGCCAGGCCAGAAAGCCCGTGGCCAGGGTCAGGGCGCAGCCTAGCTGCGGCACGCCGAAGATGGAACCGGGCGATAGCAATATCGCGGCCGCCTGAGGCAACTTCTCCGCCTGCTGTAACAACTCACCTGCCATTTCCTGCACCGGTCCGTTCAAGAAACAGAGCCAGTGTTAATTGCCCAGGGCGTGCGGGCCAAGGGGCATGGCGCGGCCCCAAGGAAATGTGATCAACGAAAAACGGGCAACAAAAAGAGGCCCGAAGGCCCCGTTTTCGTTGGCATGCGCCCGGATACTACCGAACCGTCCGCAGAATGGCGGGAATCTCGGCGCGGGAAACGCCAATATCATTCAAATCGCGGTCGCTCATCGCGTAAAGCTCGGCGGCAGCGGCGCGGCGGGCTTTCCAGCTTTGGAACATACGGGTCAATCCGCCGCGGCTGGTCTTGGAAGCGGCGGCAATTTCGCGCTTCTCTACAAGCGCTCCGAGCTTGCTCAGAACGGGCCGGTTATGGATAGTCGTCGACATGATACACCTACAGTTTTGGCAGAGCGGCCGTTTCGGGTTGAACCAGCAGCGCTCCTTGATGAAGGACGGCTTGGCGTCCTTTCCACAAGCTATATAGTCGAATTTGCGATTTTTTGTGCGGCTGCGAAAGCCGGGGCTGACCCGCGTCTTGCGCATAACTAAGGGATAGCCATGTTATCAGGTCATAACATTCGCGTGGAAGCATTGCGGGCGGAATGTGCGGCCAGAGGATTGGCCGGGTACATCGTTCCCCGCGCCGATGAATATCTGGGCGAGTATGTGCCGCCTTGCGCGGAGCGGCTAGCCTGGATCAGCGGTTTCACCGGCTCGGCTGGGCTGGCCATTGTGCTGGCGGGCCGCGCGGCGGTGTTCTCGGATGGCCGCTACACCTTGCAGCTTGCGCAGCAAACCGATGGCGCGCTGTGGGAAAGGCGGCATCTGATCGAGGACAAACCTGAGAACTGGCTGTGCAATGCGGCGGCGGGGCAAAAAATCGGCTTCGACCCCTGGACTATCAGTGCGGATGCCCTGGCGCGGTTCACCGGGGTGGAGATGGTGCCGGTCTCTCCCAATCTTATCGATGCAATCTGGACTGACCGCCCGGCCCCGCCGCTTGAGCCGGCCCTAGCCTATCCGGAACACTATGCGGGCGAGGCTTCATCCGCCAAACGCCAACGCATCGGCGCCATTCTGGCCGAAGCCGGGCAGGACGCCGCAATCCTCAGCGACGGCGCCTCGCTGGCCTGGACCTTCAATATACGCGGCACGGATCTGGAGTTTTGCCCCTTCGCGCTGGGCTATGCGCTGCTGCGCAAGGATGGCACCGCGACCTTGTTCATGGCGCCCGAGAAGATCACGGCGGGTTTGCACGCCCATTTGGGGCCGGAGGTGAGCCTCGCTGCCCCGGCGGACCTGCACACCGCCATCGCGGCGCTGAAGGGCCAAATGGTGCGCTACGATCCCTCCACCCAGCCCGTCTGGTTCGAGAGGGCTTTGCGCCAGGCCGGCGCGCGCACCGCCCACGGACCTGACCCCGTGGCGCTGCCCCGCGCCCGCAAGAACGCCGCTGAGCAAACAGGCGCCCGCGCCGCGCATCTGCGGGATGGCGTGGCGATGGCGGAATTTCTCGCCTGGGCGGCGGAAGCCCTGCCGAAAGGCGGGCAAACCGAGATGTCCGCCGCGGAAACCCTGCTGGCCTGCCGGGCGCGGCAAGACCTGTTCCGGGGCGAAAGCTTTCCCGCCATTTCCGGGGCCGGGGAAAACGGCGCCATCATCCATTACCGCGTGACGCCGGAAAGCAACCGGCCCATCCACGCCAACGAGGTCTATCTGATCGATAGCGGTGGCCAGTATCTGGACGGCACCACCGACATCACCCGCACCATCTGGACCGGCCCTGGCCCGGCCCCGGCAGAGGTGAAAGCGCATGTAACGCGGGTGCTGGCGGGCACCATCGCGCTCGCCCGCGCGGTGTTTCCCGAGGGCGTCGCCGGCGCGCATCTGGACGCGTTCGCCAGGGCCGAGTTGTGGCGCGTGGGGCTGGATTACGACCACGGCACCGGCCATGGCGTAGGGTCTTATCTTTCCGTGCATGAGGGGCCGGCGGGCATCTCCCGCGCCGCCAAGCCGGTGCCGTTGGCGGAGGGAATGATCCTCTCCGACGAGCCAGGCTATTACCTGCCGGGCGCCTATGGCATCCGCATGGAAAACCTGGTGCTGGTGCAGAAAGCCCCCTTCGAGGGCGCGCGCAAACCCTTCCTGCGCTTCGATACCTTAACCCTGGCGCCGTTCGACCGCGCCTTGATCGATCCTGCCCTGCTGCCGCGCGAGTCGCTTGACTGGCTGAACGATTATCACGCAGAAGTGCGCGCCGCATTGTCGCCGCATCTCTCTGCTACAGCACAGTTCTGGTTGAAGGCGGCCACCGCACCCATATAATCATTGACCCGTCCTTCGCGGATCAGGCAAAATTTCTTTGTGGATTCGCTGAAACTTTGAAGAAAGGACAAGCCATGCGCCTGTTCGTGGCACTCGACCTCCCCTGGGAAGTCAAGGAACAACTCAGCGAACTTTCCTGCAATCTGCCAGGTGCACGCTGGGTACCGGAGGATAATTTTCACCTCACTTTGCGCTTCATCGGCGAGGCCAACCGCCTGGAAGCCGAGGAGATCGATCTGGCGCTTGCCAGCCTGCGCGGGCGCGGCTTCTTCTTCTCGCTCTCCGGGCTAGGCTGGTTCGAGAAAAACGGCCGGGTGAACACGCTTTATGCCGGGGTGGAACGTAATGAGGATCTGGCCCGCTTGCAGGCCAAGGTGGGCACGGCGCTGCACCGTGTGGGGCTGGCGCCCGAGAAGCGGCGCTTTACCCCGCACGTAACGCTGGCGCGGATGGACCAGCCCGTGACCCCGGCGCTGACCAGTTTCGTACAGGCGAACAACCTCTACCGCTCGGCCCCCATCCGCGCCGATAATGTCACGCTGTTCAGTTCCTTTCTGGGCAAAGATCAGCCAACCTATACGCCGGAAGCGGAATACGCCCTGGCCTGAGACGCCAGGAAGGGCAACTCGACAGGCATAGGCCAGGGGTTTAGCCTGCGGGCATGGACGCATCCGCGACCGCCGCGCCAGAGGCAATCGAAGGCCCGCCCAGATCATCCTTGCGTTTCAGCCTGGATGAAGCCCGGTTTATTGCGCTGGCGGGCAACCCCGCGCTGGGCGCACCGGGCATCAGCCGCCGCATCCAGCACAGGTTTTTCGACACCGAGGATTTCGCGCTCGCCCGCCAGGGCATTACGCTGTCTCTGCGCAAAGCCGGGCGCAACTTGCGGCTGGAGCTTCTGTGCAAAGGGGAGACGCTGGAAGCCGCCACGGCCTCGCACGTGCCTGATCCCGCCGCGTTTGGGCCGGAATGGCAGGCAACCCTGACAGCGGCGCTGAACAACGCGCCGCTTCACGAAACCGCCAGCGCCAGCATTAAACAAACCACAAGGGAGCTTGGTGAGAACCGGCTTGTTTTCGAAACCGGCTCCGTCATCGCGCGGGACCAAAAAATTCCGTTCAGCGAGATGGAGATTTCCGGCCCCGCCCTCAGCCTGCCGGAAAGCGCCCTGGCATTGGCAGCCGGGCCCACGTTGCGCCTGCAACCAGAGTCACTTGGCCCACGCGCCGTGCGGCAGGCTGGCGGGCCACCACCTTCGGTGCACAAGGCCGGCCAGGGATTGGAGGGCGAGCCTTGCCTGGACGATGCCGTGGCAGACATCATGCGCGCCTGCCTGGAACAATTCATCACCAATTGGCCGGTGTTTTACGAAGGCGATGAGGTGGGCGCCGTGCATCAGATGCGCGTCGCCATGCGCCGCTTGCGTTCGGCATTGGGGCTGTTCAGCCGGGCCCTGCCCGCGCCTGAATTTCTCACCCTGCGCAACGAGGCCAAGCGGATCGCGGCCAGCATGGGTGAAGCCCGGAACTGGGACGTATTCATCGCCATGCTGCGCAACGGCCCCGCCGCCGCCTTCCCGGATGAAGCGGGCTTCGCGGCGCTTGAGGCGCAATGCGCCGCCCACCGCCAGGCTGGTTACGCAAAAGTGCGGGCTTTGCTGGAAGACCCCGCCACCACGCGGTTTCTGCTAACGGCGCAGGCCCTCGTCGCACGGCGCGGCTGGCGGGGCGCGCTGCCGGCGGAAACACTGCCGAGCCTCGCGGAACCAGCCAAAACATTCGGCGCGCGGTCGCTCGCCCGGCTGTACCGCAAACTACGCAAGCAGGGCAAACACCTCGCCAGCCTTCCCGCGCAAGACCGCCATCAAGTGCGTATCGATCTGAAAAAACTACGCTACGCCGCAGAGTTTTTCGGCGGGCTGCTAGAATCACGGTCCCGCGTGCGGGCGTTCAACCACGCCGCTTCCGTCTTGCAGGATGAGCTTGGCAAGCTCAACGACATGGTAACCGCCGAGGCTCTGGCGGCGCGCCTGCGCGCTGATTCGCCGGAGGCGACCCGCGCCCTGGGCATCGTTACGGGTTGGGCCGCCCATGCCAAGTTGGGCAACCCACGCGCCATCGCCGCCGCCTGGAAGGAATTCCGGGACGCAAAACCCCTGGCATAACGCCTAAACCGGCAACGTCACCGTCACCCGCAACCCTTTTTCCTCGTTGGCCAGCGAAATATCCCCGCCATGGGCGCGCACAATATTGCGGGCGATGGAAAGCCCCAGCCCCGAGCCGCCGGTTTCGCGGTTGCGGCTGGTTTCCAGCCGCCGGAACGGCTCGAACACGCGCTCCATTTCCTCGGGCGGAATGCCGGGGCCGTCATCCTCGATATCGATCCGCACCTGGCCCTTTACCGGCGCATGCAGAATGACCCGCGCGGCGTCGCCATACTTCACCGCATTGCCGATCAGATTGCTCAGCGCGCGTTTCAGCGCCAGCGGCCGTGCACTCACCGGCATGTGCTCCGGGCCCTGGTAATCCACCGCGGCGGCGCAATCGGGGTCGATATCAGCAGTCTCGTCCAGAATGGTGCGCAACAGGCTCGCCAAGTCGATCCGTGCCAACGGCTCGGTGGTGGTGACATCCTTGCCGAAGGCGAGCGTCGCGGCCACCATGGCTTCCATCTCGTCTAAATCCGCCAGCATTTTCGCGCGCTGCTCGTCATCCTCCATATATTCCGCGCGCAGCTTCAGCCGCGTAATCGGCGTTCGCAAATCATGCCCGATGGCGGTGAGCAGGAAAGTGCGGTCCTCCACGAACCGGCGGATGCGCGCCGCCATGGTGTTAAAGGCCCGGGCGGCGGTGACGATCTCGCTCGGCCCTTCCTCGGGTAGCGGCTTGGCGTTCACCACATCACGGCCGAACAACTCGGCCGCGGCCGCAAGCGTTTTCACCGGCACCAGCAACTGCCGCACCGCCAGAGTGATGACAATTCCGCCCAGCACCAACATCACGATAAAAGCGGTGGCAAACCCCGGCGAGCGCCACGGCGCGGGTGGGCGCAGTTCGGTGGTCACCGTCAGCCACATTAAAGGCGGCAATAATTGCTCCGGCGATGGCAGCATCATATCCGGCGGATTGCCATCCGGCGTTGGCCCGTCGCCAAAGGGTAGAGGAAGGATCAACCCATCCGGCAAACCAAAGCTGACGACGAGCCGGAGCGGGCGCGCCGCCACCCGCATGACAATGCCCCGCGGGCGGATCTCCGGCGGAATGCCGTAGGTGAAAATCCCGGCCCGCACGGCCTCGGCCATCGGCAACGGCATGCGTATTGTGCCGGCCAGCGGCGGGCTTAACGTCAGGCTGACGGTATCGCCCTTCGGAACCGGCTCCCGCGCCGCCACCATCGCCCTGTCTCCCGGCTGGGCCAGCGCGATATGCCGATAGATAATCGCGGCACGGGTGGCGAATTCCTGCTCATCCACCAACCGCTCCAGCTTGATCTGGTTGACGGTATGCACCAGCAGCCCAAGCAATTGGATGAACGCGAACCCCACCAACAGGAACAAAATAGTCCTGCGCGCGAGGCTTTGCGGCAGGAGGTGGAATTTCAAAGCCGTTCGACGGGGGTGGAAAGCACGTAGCCGCCGCCGCGAACGGTTTTGATGAGCTGAGCGTTGCGCCCGTCATCCTCCAGCTTGCGGCGCAGGCGGGATACCGCCACGTCGATCGCGCGGTCGAACGGCCCGGCCTGACGGCCGCGCAACAGGTCCAGCAGCATGTCGCGCGTCAGCACGCGGTTCGGGCGGTCCAGCAACGCCACCAGCAGGTCGTATTCGCCGCCGGTGATGGAAACCTCCACCCCGCTCGGGTCCAGCAGGCGGCGGCGGGCGGTTTCCAGCATCCAGCCGGCGAATTGGTAAACCTTGGCGGTCTGGTCGGAAACACGGTCCTCCGCCTCGGCGGTGCGGCGCAGCACGGCGCGGATGCGCGCCAGCAGCTCCCTGGGGTTGAAAGGCTTGGTGACGTAGTCATCCGCACCCAATTCCAGCCCGATGATCCGGTCCGTCTCATCGGCCATGGCGGTCAGCATGATAATCGGCACATTGGTCTCGGCGCGGAACCAGCGCGCCAGCTCCAGCCCGCCTTCGCCGGGCAGCATCAGGTCCAGCACCACAAGCTGGTAGTGCCCGTTCAGGAAGGCGCGGCGCGCCTCCTTCGCATCGCGGGCAGTGGTCACGCGCAAACGCTGGCGTTCCAGGAACTTGGCCAGCAGTTCACGAATCTCGCGGTCGTCATCAACAACCAGTATATGCGGCAGACTCTCCATGCCTGTTACAATAGCGCCGCGCCTGGGCTTTGGGCAGTATAGGTTGCAATACGTGACAATTCGGCCGCTGCCGTAACATTCCCGCCACGCCATTTTACCCTTGCGCCCTGCCCCCCTTGGCCGTATGTGCGCATCACGCAGCAACGTACGTGCCTCTGCCGGTCTCCGGTTACGCAACGGCGTCAAGCGTTCTGGCAGCACGACTGGGGAAACCTGGAAGTCGGCTGGTTCGTTGGACCGTTTCGATAACCTTGCCCGCCGCGTGAACAGGC
>JAGXAE010000251.1 GCA_018971725.1 Pseudomonadota bacterium
GGTTGGCTTGCGCGCCGTGATCAACCCGGTGGTCACGCCGGTGGAAGAGGCGGGCATGGCGCTGGGTTGGGAAGGCTGCCTTTCCATTCCCGGCCTGCGCGCCGCCGTGCCGCGCTGGCGCGAGATCCGGCTTTCCGGGCTGGATGCGAGCGGCCATGCGTTCGATGAGCGGCTTTCCGGTTTTGCCGCGCGGGTGGCGCAGCACGAGGCCGACCACCTGGACGGCGTGCTCTACCCGATGCGGATGGAAGATTTCCGGCATTTCGGCTACAATGAGGAACTGGACCGTTTTCCCCAGGAGCTACTCTAATGATGGATGAGGAACAGGCGGCGCTGATCGACGCGCTGGCGCAGAACGCCGCGTTTGACGGCTGGGGCGTGCAAGCCCTGCGCATGGCGCTCTCTGGCCTGGGGCGAAACCCGGACGAAACAGGCCTGGCCTTCCCCGGCGGCAGGCCAGAGATGATCGAGGCTTATTTCACCCTCGGCGATGAGCGGATGATCGCCGCGCGGCGCGGCCAGATGGCCGATGCCCGCCTTACCAAGCGGGTGCGCGCGGCGGTGGCGGCCCGGCTGGAGCTGATGAACGGCGAAAAGGAGGCCGCGCGCCGGGCCATGGCCTGGCTGGTGCTGCCCGGCAACGCGCCGCGTTTGGCCAAGATCATCGCCCGCATGGCGGATGCGGTGTGGTTCGCGGCGGGGGATGTAAGCGCGGATATGTCCTGGTACAGCAAGCGCGCCATTCTGGGGGCGGTGCTCTGCGCCACGCTGTTCTACTGGCTGAGCGACAGCTCCATGGATTCAGAAAAAACCCTGGCGTTTCTGGACCGGCGGCTGGCCGGAGTGGGGCGCATCGGCAAGCTGAAGGCGAAGTTGCCGCGGTTTCCCTTTCCTGCCTTCGCAGGACAAGGAGCGAAATAAATATAATTTGAGACGATTTTACTAAAAAGCCATCTTTAAGTCTGGCGTTCTGCAAAATGAGCAGAAATGCCTTGAGGCGAATCGCCGAATCCGCTCTACCTGAGGCCGGCGCTGCTCCGCATGGTTCTTCGCCACTCTCTAGCACACACAAAGCGCTAAAGCCGGGCGCAGTGGTGCGGCCAGAGAGGGCGGGCTCTACCCCGCTAGGAGATGAACCATGGCTTTTTATAAGCCTAAGGATGTGTTCGTACGTCAGTACGTTCGCATCCGGTTTAACCGTCTAGAGGTGGTGACACACCACTGGCGGTCTCGGCCACGGCAAGGCTATCTGCCGTTTAGTCTGTAGGAACTAAAGTGCGGTAGCAGTGCCACCACGATTATTTTCTGAATCAATTTGGTCCCTGGCGTCAAGAAGATATGCAGAAAAATTTCTCTGCACAGCCGAATTAAAATCCAAAAACGTATGGTGCAGCTTTGTAAGAGGCTGCACCATATTAGTTAATGCCCGGCTGAGGGCGCGGAAAAGTCCGGCGCCAGACCCGAGGCGGAGAGCTGCGCCGCCAGAGCGGATTTCAGCCGTCCCAACCCGGCCTCGGAGCTGGCCTCAGCCCTTGCCACCAGTACCGCCTGGGTGTTGGAGGCGCGCAGCAGCCACCAGCCATCCTCGGTGTTCACGCGCACGCCATCCGTGTCGGAAACTTTCGCGCCGCTTTCCTTCAGCCGCTCGGCCACTTCCGCCACCACGGCGAATTTGCGCTCGTCCGGGCAGTCGAACCGCAGTTCCGGCGTGTTGAGAACCTTCGGCAGGGAGGCGCGGAATTCGCCCACGGTGCCCCCCATGCGCGCGATGACACCCAGCACGCGCACGGCGGCGTAAAGCGCATCGTCGAACCCGTACCATTTGTCGTTATAAAAAATATGGCCAGACATTTCGCCCGCCAGCGGC
>JAGXAE010000252.1 GCA_018971725.1 Pseudomonadota bacterium
AGGATGTTGCGCACGTGATGCTCCTGTTGCTTAGGAAGAAAGTTGCTTAACAGTATGCGCCCAAAATTTGGGCCTTATCAATGGCCGCCCTCCAGATATGCGGCCCTGATCTCGGGTTTTGCGAGTAATTCCGCGCCAGTTCCCTGCATGGTGAGTACACCATTGACCAGAACATAGGCGCGGTTGGCCAGGCGCAGCGCCTGGTTTGCATTCTGTTCCACCAGCAGCACGGTTAGCCCGGTTTCTCTGTTCAGGTCGCGGATGGCGCCGAAGATTTGTTTAATGACCAGCGGTGCCAGGCCCAGCGAGGGCTCGTCCAGCAGCAGAAGTTTCGGCTTGCTCATCAGCGCGCGGGCGATGGCCAGCATTTGCTGCTCGCCACCCGATAGCGTGCCCGCGCGTTGGGCGAAGCGTTCTTCCAGGCGGGGGAACAAGGCGAACATTTTTTTCAGATTCGCGTCGTAATCTTCGTAGCCAATCACCTGCGCGCCCATCAGCAGGTTTTCCTCCACGCTCATGCGCGGAAAAATCCGCCGCCCCTCGGGCGATTGCGCGATTCCCTTGCGGGCGATCTTATAGGCGGGCAGGGCGGTGATATCCTCGCCGTAATACAGCACGCGGCCGGTCTTGGCCTTGGGCTGGCCGAAAATCGTCATCATCAGCGTGGACTTGCCGGCTCCGTTGGCGCCGATCAGCGTGACGATCTCGTTTTCCGGCACCTCGATGGAAACGTCGCGCAGCGCCTGGATGGGGCCATAGAAGCTGCTGACATTCTGCAATTCCAGAACATTGCTCATGCCGCACTCTCCGCGGCCGTCGCGTCAGGGTCATCCTCATCGCCCTCGCCGAGATAAGCGGCGATCACCGCCGGGTTGGTGCGGATTGCGGCCGGCGTGCCATCGGCGATCTTCTTGCCATGGTCCAGAACCACGATGTGATCGGAAATCTTCATCACCACGCCCATGTCGTGTTCGATCAGCAGCAGCGAGCAGCCGCCGTCGCGAATTTTCAGCAGCAGTTCATTCAGGCCAGCGGATTCGCGTGGGTTCAGGCCGGCGGCGGGCTCATCCAGGCACAACAAAGCAGGCTCGGTACACATGGCGCGGGCAATTTCCAGGCGCCGTTGCGCGCCATAGGGCAGGGCGCCCGCCGGGTCGTCGGCCCGGTCCATCAGGTCGGTCTGCTCCAGCCAATGCTTGGCCAGTTCCACGGCGCGGCGCTCGGCGGCGCGGTAGCCGCCAATGCCCAGAATGCCGAGCACCCCGAAGCCGGTGGCGGATTGCAGAGTGTTATGCTGCGCCACCATCAGGTTTTCCAGCACCGTCATGCCACCGAACAGGCGGATATTCTGGAATGTCCGCGCCACTTTGCCCTTGCGGGCGATAGCATGGCCGGGCAGCTTTTCAAGCTGCACAATCTTCCCTACCTCGGGCGAGACGACGATGCTGCCAACGGTGGGTTTGTAAAACCCGGTGATACAGTTGAACAGCGTGGTTTTGCCCGCCCCGTTGGGGCCGATGACGGCGGTGATGTCGCCGCGCTCGGCGGAGAAGGAAACGTCGTTGACCGCGGTCAATCCCCCGAAGCGCATGGTCAGGTCGGTTACGGCCAGCACCGTCATGGTTCAGCCCCTTCCTTGCGCGACGAGATCGGCGCCTATGGATTTGGCCTTGCCAAGCGCGATTGTGGGTCGGCGGGTGGAGATGAAGCCGCGCGGGCGCACCACCATGATCAGCACCAGCGCGATGCCGAAAATCAGCATGCGGTAGATTTGCAGGGATTGCAGCATCTGCGGCACGCCGATCATCACGCAGGCGGCCAGCACCACGCCAAACTGGCTGCCCGCCCCGCCCAGCACA
>JAGXAE010000082.1 GCA_018971725.1 Pseudomonadota bacterium
TTCTCACCGTGCCTTTGGCCCATGACGTAACCTGGAAGCCTGACGAGATACAGCAGGAGTTGGATAATAACTGCCAGGGCCTATTGGGCTACGTTGTCCGTTGGGTGGACCAGGGGGTCGGCTGCTCCAAGGTGCCGGATATTCACGATGTCGGGTTGATGGAAGACCGCGCGACGTTGCGCATCTCCTCTCAGCATATCGCCAATTGGCTGTATCACGGCATTGTCAGCCGGGAGCAGGTGATGGAAACGCTGAAACGCATGGCCCGGGTGGTGGACAGACAAAATGCAGGCGACCCTGCTTATCTGCCCATGGCGCCAACTTATAACGGCCCGGCCTTCAAAGCGGCGATGGAGCTGGTGTTCGAAGGGCTTTCACAGCCCAACGGTTATACCGAGTTCATTCTTACCCGCCGCCGCCGCGAGGCAAAGGCGCTCACCCGCCGCCACGAGAAGAAAGCGGCCTGACGGAAACCAGGCGGCGCGGCTGTTTTGAACCGCGCCGCTTTTTATTTGGGAACTATATACTTGAATCCCTAACCACGATGATTCCCAAGCCATAGCTGCTAAGTTAAGCAATGAACTCATTATTGGGCTCAAATCGAGGGATTACGATAAAATCCGTACCTCCTTAGCTAATCGCCCAAAGTTGCTAACCATCCGGATGGCGCTAAGTCGATATCAAAGCAGTTTTTTTTGATAATATCACTATAATCTCTATCCGACATCCAAGCCGGGCGGTCATTGATTACTTTGACCTTTGGATATTTCGCTAATATCTCCTGCTCGGACCGGGCATTAATGACGCCCCAAACCCCTCCCGTCCCGTAATCATGCACAATAAGGTATTGGTGTTTCATTGCCCGAAACTACTCCAAGTTGCTCCGCTTATCGAGACTGAGTGGGGAATTCCAACCATCGCTTTCACCTGCTATGACCAAACAATCCGCAGTTCGGTTTTTAGAGGCTCAAGTACATAGTTCCCTTTTGTTTTACCCCGCCGCGCGCAGGCTCACTTTCAACGTCGCCGCCTTGCCGGGCGGCTGTATCCCCGCAACCTTATGCGGCACATACGGGGCTTCCAGCGCCGCGATCTCCTTGTCCGACAACGTCACATCCAACGCGCTCAGCGCGTCGGTCAGATGCGTGGGCTTGGTCACGCCGATGATCGGCGCGGTGATCTCCGGCTTTTGCAACAGCCAGGCCATGGCCACCTGGGCGCGCTTCACCCCCTTGGCGGCGGCCACGGCGCTCACTTCCTCCACAACCTTGCGGTCCTGCATCTCCGTGCCGGCATAAATGGTCTTTCCGAACGCATCGGTTTCGGAACGTGCGGTCGTCTCCGCCCAATCGCGGGTCAGCCGCCCGCGGGCCAGCGGGCTCCAGGGAATCACGCCCACGCCCATGTCAGCGCAGAGCGGCAGCATTTCACGCTCCTCCTCACGGTAGATCAGGTTCACCTGATTCTGCATGGAAATAAACGGCGTCCAGCCATTCATCATCGCGGTGTATTGCGCCTTGGAAAACTGCCAGGCAGACATTGAGGACGCGCCAATATACCGCACCCGCCCGGATTTCACGATGTCATGCAGCGCCTCCATCGTTTCCTCGATCGGGGTGTCGTCGTCCCAGCGGTGGATCTGGTAAAGATCGAGATACTCCATCCCCAGGCGCTTCAGGCTGTCATCCACCGCCTGGAACAGCGCCTTGCGGGAAAGCCCGCCCGTGTTCGGCGCGCTCCGCCAGGGGAAATGCGCCTTGGAGGCCACCACGATCTCATCCCGGCTCGCGAAATCCTTCAAGGCCCGGCCAGTGATTTCTTCGGATGTGCCATCGGAATAGGAATTGGCGGTGTCGAAGAAATTGATGCCGGCCTCCAACGCCTGGCGGAAAATGGCGCGGCTCGCTGTCTCGTCCAGAGTCCATTCATGGCTGCCGCGCGCCGCATCGCCAAAGCTCATGCAACCAAGGCAGAGACGTGAGACTTTAAGGCCGGTCGGGCCCAGATTCCGGTATTGCATGCGGTCTGCTCCTGTTTATCCGCACGCAAGATAGGAAGCGGGCAAGCCGGATGATAGGGGTTTGACGCGTAATGGTCGCCCATGTCAGGCTTGTTTTATGGTGAAAACCATTTTTATCGCTCTGCTGCTGGTGTTTGGCATCCTGGCGGTGCCGTCAGCGCGCGCGGCGGGGTATTGCGCCGCCCACCCCAATGAAGATGCGCTGCATGCCCTGCCGATGGCCTTGGTGCCAGCAGCGCAGGCGGCGTTCGGGTTGCACGGCCTCAGCACTGCCCAAACACGGCGGATGACCGTGACGCGCTGCATGGGCGGTAAGGTTTATGCCTGTTTCATTGGCGCCAATCTGCCTTGCGGCAAGGCGAACAAGGCGCGGAATTTACCCGCGGCCACGGATTGGTGTGAGAACAACCCGAACGCCGATTTCGTCCCCGCCTATATCTCAGGCCATGACAGCGTTTATGCTTGGCGTTGCCGGTTCGGCCTGCCGGTGCATGTCGGCCCTCCGGCCGTGCTGGACCAGCGGGGGTTTTTCAAATGCTACTGGAAAAATCTCGGCTGAATCGGTGCCGCGTGGCGGCTATTCCATTGCCCAGGCGAGAATGGCTTTCTGCGCATGCAGCCGGTTTTCCGCCTCGTCGAACACCACGGAGGCCGGGCCGTCGATCACTTCGGCGGCGACTTCCTCACCGCGATGCGCGGGCAGGCAGTGCTGGAAGATGGCACCCTTGGCGGCCTTTTCCATCAGCCCGGCCGTCACCTGATACGGCGCGAAGGTGCTTGCACGCGCGGCGGCCTGGTCCTCTGAATCGGACATTGAAAGCCAGGTATCCGTCACCACGCAGGCGGCGTTTTCCACCGCCCAGGCCGGGTCGGCCCCCACCTGCACATCAGCACCCTCGGCTTTCGCCCAGTCCAGCACTTCCGCGCGGGGCATGTAACCGGCAGGGCAGGCGAGGCGCAGCGAGAAATTGAACCGCGCCGCGGCCTCGATGAAGGAGGCGGCGACATTGTTGCCGTCCCCCACCCAGGCGAGTTTCTGCCCGGCAATGGGGCCTTTATGCTCCTCGAAGGTCATGATGTCCGCCATCAACTGGCAGGGATGAGACAGCTCCGTGAGGCCGTTGATAACCGGGATGCTGGCGCAACGCGCCAGATCATGCAGCTTTGTGGCGGCATCGGTCCGCAGCATGATCCCGTGCACGAAGCGCGAGAGCACGTTGGCGGTATCTTCAATGGTCTCGCCCCGGCCAAGCTGCATCTCCCTGGCGGAGAGCACAACGGCATCGCCGCCCAGTTCCTTCACCGCGACCTCGAAAGAAACGCGGGTACGGGTGGAGGGTTTTTCGAAAATCATCGCCAGGGTTTTGCCCGTCAGCGGCTTTTTGCCGGTACGGCGTGTGTGTTTCAGGTTGATGGCGGAATCGAGCAAGGCGCGCAGTTCGGCGCCCGAAAAATCCTTCAGATCGAGAAAATGCCTGGGGCCGGATGCCCGCAGGGACAGTACAGCGCTCATTTCGCCGCCTCCGTGGTCTTGCTCAGCGTCACGGCGGTTGTCTCCAGCATGGTCAGCGCGGTGTCGCAATCATTATGGGTGATGATGAGCGGCGGGATCAGCCGCAGCACGTTCTCGCCCGCCGCCACGGTCAGCAGTCCCTGGCGCATCGCCTCGTTCTGCACATCGCCGTTCGGCACAGCGCATTTCAGCCCCAGCAGCAGCCCGGTGCCGCGTACCTCCGTGAACACATCGCCGTGGCGCGCCACCAGCGCGGCCAGCCCGGCGTGCAGATGCGCGGCCACATCCAGCATCTGGTCCAGGAAGCCATCGGCCAGAATTACATCCAGCACCGCGTTGCCGGCGGCGCAGGCCAGCGGCCCGCCGCCAAAGGTGGTGCCATGGCTGCCCGGCACCAGCG
This sequence comes from Pseudomonadota bacterium, assembly GCA_018971725.1. Taxonomy (GTDB): domain Bacteria; phylum Pseudomonadota; class Alphaproteobacteria; order Acetobacterales; family Acetobacteraceae; genus Acidocella. Next base: position 3,934 of record JAGXAE010000082.1, read on the forward strand.
CCTTGGCCACGCGCTCCTTGGCCAGCAGCGCCGCCATCGGGAAGCCGCCGCCAATGCCCTTGGCCAGCGTTGCGATATCCGGTTCCACGTCCGTCCATTGATGCGCGAGCAGCTTGCCGGTACGGCCCATGCCGGTCTGCACCTCGTCGAAGCCCAGAAACAGCCCGAACTCGTCGCAGGCGGCACGCAAGCCCCGCAGGAATTCGGCATCGGCTGAGCGGATGCCGCCTTCGCCCTGGATGGGCTCCACCAGAATCCCAGCGGTTTCGGCGGTGATGGCGTTGCGCACCTCGTTGAGGTTGTTGAAGGGCACATGGTCGAACCCGTCTACCTTCTTGCCGAAGCCCGCCAGATATTTCGGGTTGCCGGTGGCGGAGATCATCGCCAGCGTGCGGCCATGGAATGCGCCCTCGAAGCAGATAACGCGCGTGCGCTCGGGGTGCCCGGCATCGGACTGCGCCTTGCGCATGGCTTTCACCAGCCCCTCATTCGCCTCCGCGCCGGAATTGCAGAAGAACACGCTATCCGCGAAGCTGGCCGCCACGAACCGTGCCGCAAGTGTTTCCGCCTGCGGCACGCGGTACAGGTTGGAGACGTGAATCACCTTCGCCGCCTGCTCGGCAATGGCCTTCACCAGATGCGGATGCCCATGGCCGATGGAGGAGGTTGCGATGCCCGCGCCGAAATCCAGGTAACGTCGCCCCGCCGTATCGAACAGCCAGGCGCCCTGGCCGTGATCGAAGGCGATATCGGCCCTGGAAAAATTGGGCATTAGCGCGGAAATCATGAATATGCTTTCAAGGCAACGGAAAGCCCGGACTAAAACCATATGCCCGAAAAAAATCAAGCCTCGCCCCGGCTCAAGCTGATCCTGATCGTCGCCTTCTGCACTCTGCCCTCGCTGGCGGAGGCGGCGGCGGTCATATGGGGTGAGCGCCAGGGTTACACCGGCAAAGCCCTGCGGGACGGGCTGGATTTCTGGGCCGGGGGGTTCTTGTACCTGCACCATCAGCTTCCGGTGCTGTTAAACCATACAGCGTATCAGAGCTTTTTGCAGGGCATGTACGGGCATTTGCCCTATCATCTCTGGAGCTACCCGCCGAGTTATGGGTTGATCGCCGCCGCTTTCGGCTGGCTCTCCCCCTGGGCCGCGGTACTGAGCTTTGATGCGCTGAGCCTGGTGTTAATGGCCGCCGTGCTGCGGCTGGCGAGGAAAAGCTGGTGGTTTATTGCCGCCATGCTGCTGGCCCCGGCGACTCTGGAAAACGCCTTGGAGCACCAGAACGCGGCGTTGATGACGGCGCTGATCGGCGGCGGGCTGCTGCTGGCGCAAACCCGCCCGCGTTTGGGCGGGGCGCTGATCGGTCTGGCCAGCTTCAAGCCGCAATTGGGGCTGGTGCTGCCGCTTTATCTGCTGCGCCACGCGCCGTTGGCGTTTTTCTACGCTGCCTTGGCGGCGGTGGCGCTGGCGGGTGCCTCGCTATGGGCGTTCGGCCAGGCGGCATGGGCGGGTTTCTACCATTACACCAGCCCGATCATGAGCAATGTGCTGCTCACCGGCCAGCCGAAGGACTTCGCGGGCGGGTTGATCAGCGTGTTCGCCACCACAAAGCCGCTGGCGGGGCTGCACGGCGCCTTCGCGGCGCAAGCAGCGGTGACGCTGGCCTGTGTTCTGGCCGCGCTGTTCATCCGTTCCGTGCCGGCCATGCTTATCTTCTCCGCCCTCGCCAGCCCGTATCTGCATGTTTACGATTTGCTGGGCACGAGCCTTGCGGTGGCCTTGCTGGTGGAACGACGCCTGGCCGGAGACGGTTTCAAGGCCGGTGAGCCAGTGCTGTTTTTCCTGGTCTGGTTTGGCCCTGGCCTGCTGCCCTGGCATCCGGCTTACGCGCATCTTGCGCCGGTGCTGCTGCTGTTGCTCTTGGCAAGTGCCATGCGGCGTGGTGGTGTCCAGCCATGCGACTCCTCTCCGGCTCAGCCCGGCTCGCCGGCGTTACCGGCTGGCCCGTTGCCCATTCCCGCTCCCCCCGAATCCATAACACATGGCTGAGCCGCCACGGGATCGACGGCGTTTACGTGCCCTTGCCCATCAGGCCGGAGGATTTCACCGTTGTGATTCCGGCTTTGGCCAAGGCGGGGTTCGCGGGGCTGAATGTCACCATCCCGCATAAAGAGGCCGCGTTCGCGATCTGTGACCGGGTGGACGGCTTCGCCCGCCGCGCCGGAGCGGTGAACACGCTGGTGTTCGGGCCGGATGGCATCGAGGGGCGCAACACCGATGGCTACGGTTTTGTCGCCAATCTGCGCGCGCATGGCGTGAACCCTGCGGGGAAAGTGCTGATTCTCGGTGCCGGCGGTGCAGCGCGCGGCATAGGTGCCGCCTTGCAGGATGAGGGCGCCGAAATCACCTTCGCCAACCGTACGCCGGAACGTGCGGCAACACTTGCGGCGGCGCTGCCCCCGGCCAAGGTGCTGTCCTGGGAACGGCGGGAGGAGGCGCTGGGCGATTATGCGCTGCTGGTCAACACCACCTCGCTCGGCATGGCGCATGAGCCGCCATTGGCCATGGACCTTTCCCGCGCCGCGCCGGGGCTGGCGGTGGCGGACATCGTTTTCGCGCCGCTGGAAACCCGGCTTCTGGCCACTGCCAAGGCGCGGGGCCTGAAACCCGTGGAGGGGCTGGGCATGCTGCTGCATCAGGCGGTGCCGGGCTTTGAGGCCTGGTTCGGCGTGCGGCCCACGGTTGACGAGGAACTTTACCGGATTGCCGCCGCATGATGCGGATCGGCCTCACTGGCGGCATCGGCATGGGCAAATCCACCGTGGCGGGGCTGTTCGCGGCGCATGCCGTGCCCGGTTTCAACGCGGATGATGAGGTTCACCGCTTGCAGGCCCCGGATGGCGCGGCGATTCCGGCCATCGCCGCTGCCTTTCCCGGCATGGTGCAAAACGGCGTGCTGAACCGCGCCGGATTGCGCGCCATTGTGCTGGCCGACCCCGCCCAGATGCGCGTGCTGGAGGGGATCATGCATCCGCTGGTCCGCGAGGCGCAGGCCCGTTTTCTGGCGGAAGCCGAAGCCAAGGGCTGCCCCGCCGCGCTGCTGGACATTCCGCTGCTCTTTGAAACCGGCCGCCAGGCGGATTTCGACAAGGTGGTCGTAGTCTCTTGCCCTCCTGAAACGCAAATTGCGCGGGTGCAGCGGCGCGGGCTCAGCCGCGTGGAAATCGACGCAATCATCGCCCGGCAGATGCCGGATGCCAAAAAACGCGCCTTGGCGGATTACGTGGTCGAAACCGACGGCCCGATCACCGATACGGCCGCCCGTGTCGATGCCATTATCAAGGATCTGGGATTATGAGCCGCTCCGTTCTCTTTGATACCGAGACCACCGGGTTCGAACCTTTGACCGGCGACCGTGTCATCGAAATCGCCGCCATCGAGCTTGAGAACGATCTGCCGACCGGCAAGCAATTCTATGCTTTGCTGGACCCTGAGCGGGACATCCCGCTGGAGAGCACGCGCGTGCACGCCATCACCAACGCGCATGTGGAAGGCAAGCCGAAATTCGCCGAGGTGGCAGCGGAGATGCTGGAATTTTTCGGTGACTCTCCGCTCGTCGCCCATAACGCGCCGTTCGATTTCGGCTTCATCTCCGCCGAACTTGACCGCATCGGCAAGCCGCCTCTGGACAAGGCGCGCATGATCGACACGCTGGTGCTTGCCAAGCAGCGTTTCCCCGGCATGCCCAACAGCCTGGACGCGTTGTGCCGGCGTTTTGAAATCGACCTTTCCGCCCGCACCACCCATAACGCGCTGCTGGACTGCAAGCTGCTGGCGGAGGTGTATGTGGAGCTTACCGGCGGGCGCCAGCGCGGGCTGACGCTTGATACGGAAGTCTCGCTCTCCTTCGCGCAATATCAGCCGCCCGCGAACCGCACCCCGCGCCGGATTGCGCTGACGGACGCCCAGCGCGAGGCCCATGCCACGTTCATCGGCCAGATAAAGGAGCCGGTCTGGCTCAAGGAATAGGGCTGGTCTCCGTCTGGAAAACGGTTTGCTGTCGCAGCGCGGCCAGGGCTTTGCGCTTAGCGCCATACCAGAGGCTCCAGAGCAGCAGCAGGCCGAATATGCCGTAACCGATAAATGGCGCCAGCAGCAGATAGCGGCTGATCGGCCAGACCCAGGCCAGAAGGCACAGCACGGTCGTTTGCACAATCAACCCGGTGCCCCATGCCGCCGTCATCCGCTGGAAGGTGCGGCGCAGTTCTGGATTCTGCCACATCGCCTCGAACTGTTCCGTACCCTGCTCGGTGTTCCGGGCGGAGGTTGCGCGCGCCAGATAGAAGACCAGCGGCTTTTCCATCAGCAGAGAGGCAAGAAAAACCACGCCGATCGCGCCCGTCACCAGCGCATCGCGGATTTGAATAAGTCTGGCAGAGCCGCCCAGCGCGGTGGCGGCGAGGGTCAGCACGATGCTCGCCACTACCACAACCGAAACCGCGTCCAGCCTCCTGGTTTTCACCAGCTCGTAACCGCTCCACAACAAGGGCGGTACGGCGGAAGCGATGAGGGCGTTGGTGTCGCCCAGCGTGTCGTCCAGCGCCTCATACACCAGATAGGGCGCCAGAAAATTGGCGCCGAGTTCCGGGGCGAGGCGCAGGGCCGCTTTCAGCGAATAAGCCCAGTCATGGGCGAGGAGGCAGAAGCATAGGATTTGCGCGGAATCCGCCCGGCCTCGAAGGCCAGCCTCCCGGCGATCACGCCGTGCTTCATTGCCACCGCCATCTTCACCGGGTCATCCGCCATCGCGATGGCGGAGTTCACCAGCACCGCGTCGCAGCCCAGCTCCATGGCATAGGCGGCGTCCCAGGCGGTGCCCACTCCGGCATCCACCAGCACCGGCACCTTCGCCTGCTCGATGATGGTCTGGATCATGATCGGGTTCTGCACGCCCAGCCCCGAGCCGATGGGCGCGCCCAGCGGCATGATCGCGACACAGCCCATATCCTCCAGCCGTTTGGCGGCCACCGGGTCATCGGCACAATACACCATCACCTCGAACCCGTCTTTTATGAGCGCGTCCGCGGCCAGCAGGGTGCCGGCCATGTCCGGGTACAGGGTCGGGGCTGGCCCAAGCACCTCAAGCTTCACCAGGTTCCAGCCGCCTGCTTCGCGGGCCAGGCGCAGGGTGCGCACGGCCTCGTCGGCGGTAAAGCAGCCGGCGGTGTTGGGTAAATAAGTGTAACGCTGCGGGGATACGAAATCTTGCAGCATGGGGGCATTGCGGTCGGACAGATTTACCCGGCGCACCGCCACGGTCACCATTTCCGCGCCCGAGGCCTCGATGGCGGCGGCTGTGGTTTCCAGGTCCTTATACTTGCCGGTGCCAACCACCAGCCGGGAAGAAAAATGCCGCCCAGCCACGGTCCAGCCGCCAGCTTTATGCGCGATGCCGTCCATGACCTTAGCCGCCTCCCACAAAATGTACGATTTCCAGCGCATCCCCGGCCGCCAGCATGGTGACGGCATATTGGGAACGGGGCACGATTTCCAGGTTTCGTTCCACCGCCAGCTTGCGCGTATCCAGTTCCATGAGCGCAACCAGGCCCGTGACGGAGGTGCCGGGCGGCACGCGCATCGATTCGCCGTTCACGGTCAGTTCGATTTGTTCAATAATCTGGCTCATGCGCCTATTATCGGCTTCCAGCCCATCGCCCGCAAGGCAGCCAGGGGCGCGG
>JAGXAE010000083.1 GCA_018971725.1 Pseudomonadota bacterium
CCCGATCATCGAATGGTCATTGCCGCCCAGCAGCGACACATGCAGCGCGGCCTTGCCAAGTTGTTCCAGAATGGCCGGGTGGAGCTGCCTTTCATGCAAAGCGGGCTGGTATTGCGGCTCGTTCAGCAACAGAAACACGGCGTCCGGCCCGCCGCCTTGTTGATACCAAGCTTGGCGCAACGCGCCGATATGGCTGTGCCCGATGCAAAGGAAAGTGGCCATGCGGCGGTTTTACCGCATGGGGCCGGTGTGGCCAGCCCCGAAACAAAAACGGCGTGATCTTGGCGGGCAAAAAGCGCAATTCACAACCCAAAAGATAAGGCCGCCCGCATAGCGGACGGCCCCATCTTCATCGCGCTCTAGGCGCCGTTTCGGTAAGGAATCCGCTGTTCAAGCCGAGTAGTACATCTCGAACTCGACCGGGTGCGGGGTGTGTTCGAACTTGTACACTTCCTTCCACTTCAGCTCGATATAGGACTCGATCTGCTCCTTGGAGAACACGTCGCCCTGCAGCAGGAACTCGTGGTCGGCTTCCAGGGCGCCGATGGCTTCGCGCAAGCTGCCGCAAACGGTCGGGATGTCCTTCAGCTCTTCCGGCGGCAGGTCGTACAGATCCTTGTCCATCGGGTCGCCGGGGTGGATCTTGTTTTTGATGCCGTCCAGCGCCGCCATCAGGATGGCGGAGAAGGAGAGGTACGGGTTGCAGGTCGGGTCCGGGAACCGGACTTCAACGCGCTTCGCCTTCGGGCTGGTGGTGTAGGGAATACGGCAGGAAGCCGAACGGTTGCGGGCGGAATAAGCCAGCAGCACCGGGGCTTCGAAGCCGGGGATCAGGCGCTTATAGGAGTTAGTGGACGGGTTCGAGAACGCGTTGATCGCCTTGGCATGCTTGATGATGCCGCCGATGGCGTACAGGCAGGTCTCGGACAGATCCGCATAGCCGTTGCCCGCAAAAAGCGGCTTGCCGGCTTTCCAGATAGACAGATGGGTGTGCATGCCTGAGCCGTTATCGCCATAGATCGGCTTCGGCATGAAGGTCGCGGTCTTGCCGTAGGAATGGGCGACGTTGTGGACGCAGTACTTATAGATCTGCATCTGGTCGGCCATGGTGGTCAGCGAGGCGAACTTTGTGCCCAGCTCGTGCTGAGACTGCGCCACCTCATGGTGGTGCTTCTCGATCGGCAGGCCCATCTCGCCCATGGCGGAGAGCATCTCGGCGCGCAGGTCGCTCTCGCTGTCCACCGGCGGCACGGGGAAGTAGCCGCCCTTCACAACGGGGCGGTGGCCCATATTGCCTTCCGGATAGTCCTTCAGGCTGGAGCCGGGGCCCTCAATGGAGTCCAGCTGATAGATGCCGTAATTGCCGCCGGTGCCGAACTTCACGTTATCGAACACGAAGAACTCAGCTTCCGCGCCGATGAAGGCATTATCGCCGATGCCGGTGGACTTCAGATAGGCTTCGGCCTTCTTGGCGGTGGAGCGTGGGTCACGGCCATAGCCCTGGCCGGTCGCGGGCTCGATGATGTCGCAGAACAGGATCAGGCTCGGCTTGGCGGAGAACGGGTCCAGCACGGCGGTGTCCAGGTCCGGCTGCAGGATCATGTCGGACTCGTTGATCGCCTTCCAGCCAGCGATAGAGGAGCCGTCGAACATGAAGCCGTTCTTCAGGCTGTCCTCATCGACCGTCGAGACGTACTGGGCGGTATGCTGCCACTTGCCTCTGGGATCGGTGAAACGCAGATCGACATATTCGACCCCGTTTTCCTTGATCATATTGAGAACTTTGGCGACGCCGTCGCCGCCCTCGGCCTTCTTAGCCATGCTCTTTCCCCGTTTTAATATAATGTTACCCGTTTAAGGCCCGCGAACGCACCATGCGCCCGCCATGAAACGCGTAGCGCCCGGCATGTTAAACATGCCGGGCCGCTTGGCAATGCCCGCTCAGACCGCCGCTTCGCCCTTTTCGCCGGTGCGGATGCGGATGGCTTCCTCGACAGTGGAGATGAAGATCTTGCCGTCGCCGATGCGCCCGGTGCGGGCCGCATTGGTGATGGCTTCAACCGCGCGTTCCACCACGGAATCCTCGCAGACGACCTCGATTTTCACCTTGGGGAGAAAATCCACCACATATTCGGCGCCCCGGTAGAGTTCGGTATGGCCCTTTTGCCGGCCGAACCCTTTTGCCTCGACGACGGTGATGCCCTGCAAGCCAACCTCGTGCAGCGCTTCCTTCACTTCATCCAGCTTGAACGGCTTGATGATCGCTTCGATCTTCTTCATCTGGTTCACGCAGGGCCCGGGGCCCACGCGTCCTCCTCATGTTTCGTCGGACAGCACGCCCGTAACCCCGCCCCGGGCAGCCGGTGGGCAAGCGCGCGTCAGCCAACGGGCTGACATAATACGTCTTGCATGCACCGTGCCAGAATGGTTTTCCGCACGCTGCCGCGTTTGCGGCAGAGTTATCAAAGGACAAAACGGGGATTTGCTCAAGCGGCAGCGAATATCGCCCAAATTTTGTGCAATATTGCCGCCTTCGCTTTGGGCGGGTAAATTCGGGGAATGACAAAGGGTTTCCCCGCACCGTGAAATTTCCCCGCACCGTGAAACACGCCAATTCCTTGCTTGCCGGCACGGGCACCACAATCTTCACAATTATGTCCGCGCTGGCGGTAAAGCATAACGCGATCAATCTCGGGCAGGGCTTCCCGGATACCGAGGGGCCGGCGGATATTGTGCGCGCGGCGGCGGATGCGTTGCTGGATGGCCGCAACCAATACCCGCCGCTCACCGGCGTGCCGGAGCTGCGCGGGGCCGTGGCGGCAGCGAATCGGCGTTTCTATGGGTTGGAGATCGATCTGGTTTCCGGCGTCGTCGTCACCTCCGGCGCCACCGAGGCGATCACCGCCAGCCTGATGGCGCTGCTCAACCCTGGTGACGAGGTGGTGCTGATCGAGCCGCTGTATGACACCTATTTGCCGGTGGTGAGAATGCTGGGGGCGGTGCCCAAGCTGGTGCGCCTGCAACCCCCGCACTGGGCGCTACCGCGCGCCGAGTTGGAAGCCGCCTTCGGGCCGAAAACGAAGCTCATTCTGCTCAATAGCCCGATGAACCCCACCGGCAAGGTGTTCACGCGGGATGAGCTGGCGTTCATCGCCGGGCTGCTGCGCCAGCACGATGCCTATGCCGTGTGCGACGAGGTTTACGAGCATCTGGTGTTCTCGGGCGCGCAGCATATTCCTCTGGCTACGTTGCCGGGCATGGCCGAGCGGACATTGCGCATCGGCAGCGCGGGCAAAACATTTTCGCTCACCGGCTGGAAGGTGGGCTACGTGTCTGGCCCGGTGCCGCTGATGGATTTGGTGGCCAAGGCGCATCAGAACCTCACCTTCACCACCGCGCCCAATTTGCAACGTGCCGTGGCGGTGGGGCTGGCCAAGCCGGATGCGTATTTCCAGGGCCTTGCCGCAGCACTTGAAGGCCGGCGGAACCAGTTGGATGCCGGGCTGAAGCGGCTCGGCTTTGCCACTTTGCCCGCCTCGGGCAGTTATTTCATCACCGTGGATGTTTCCGCATTGGGGTTTGAAGGCGATGACGTGGCCTTCTGCGAGGCGATCACCGTGCAGGCCGGCGTGGCGGCGATTCCGGTTTCAGCCTTCTATGTGGGGGATGCCCCGCGCCAATATGCGCGGTTTGCCTTCTGCAAGCAGGAGCAGGTATTGGATGAGGCCTTGCGGCGGCTGGAAGGCTGGGTGGCCGCAAGACCATTGACGGCGCTGGCGTGACCGCGTTAGGACGCGCCATCCTGGATGGCGGACGTAGCTCAGTTGGTAGAGCGCCGGTTTGTGGTACCGGTTGTCGCGGGTTCGATCCCCGTCGTTCGCCCCAGGGAATTTCCGCAGGAAATTCCCTTTATCCACCCCAGGGGAATCCCTGACATGAGCATCGCGGCGTTGATTTTGGATGGCGGCAAGGCCACGCGCTTTGGCGGCGCGGACAAGGCGTTCGTCTCCCTGCATGGCCGTCCGCTCATCGAACATGTTCTGGAACGGCTGCGCCCGCAGGTTTCTGCCATGGCCATCAGCGCCAATGGCGATCCGTCCCGCTTCGCGGCCTATGGCCTGCCTGTGCTGGCCGATGCGCCGGAATTTTCAGCTTGCGGCCCGTTGGCGGGGGTGGCGGCGGGGTTGCGTTGGGCGGCGGCGCAGGGCGTTGAGTGGCTGCTGACCATGCCGGTGGATACGCCGCTTTTTCCGCTCACTTTGGCGGCGGATCTTTCGCCCGGCCCGTCAGTCGCGGTGTATGAAGGGCGGCAGCATCATCTTGCCGCGCTCTGGCCAGTAGAATTTTTGCCTGGGTTGGAGGATTTCCTGCGCCGGGACGTGAAATACAAGGTACGGGATGCGCTGGCGCTGTGCGGGGCCAGGCAGGTTGATTTTACAAGCCCCACCGACCCCTTCGCGAATCTTAACAGCCCGCAGGACCTGGCGACGGTTAGGTGATTCCAGAATTGTAAAATATTTACAATTCACTTTGATATCATGTACTAAACCCCACATGTTTACCTTTCTTTTTTACAAAATGCTCTGACACCCCGCCGTTTTGGGCGTAATTGATGGGCCGCACTCGCCAGAATTAGCGGAGCCTTTAATGTCGTACCAAGATAGCATTCGCAGCACGAACGAACTGATCGCCGCCAAGGGCGGCACATGGGATGCGATTTCGCCGGAAGCTGTAGCCCGCATGCGGTTGCAGAACCGCTTCCGCACCGGGTTGGACATTGCCCGCTACACCGCGAAGATCATCCGCCAGGACATGGCGGCATATGACGCGGACCCGGCTAATTACACGCAGTCGCTCGGCTGCTGGCATGGCTTCATCGCCCAGCAGCAGATGATCTCCATCAAGAAGCATTTCGGCACCACCAAGGGGCGGTATATCTACCTCTCCGGCTGGATGATCGCGGCCATGCGCTCAGAATTCGGGCCGCTGCCGGACCAGTCCATGCACGAGAAAACCGCCGTGCCGGCGCTGATCGAGGAGATTTACACCTTCCTGCGCCAGGCCGATGCGCGGGAGCTTGGCAATTTGTTCCGCGCGCTGGACGCCGCCCGTGCCGCTGGTGATCTCGCGAAGCAGAAAGAAACCCAGAGCAAGATCGACAATTTCGAAACCCATGTGGTGCCCATCATCGCGGATATCGACGCGGGATTCGGAAACGCGGAAGCCACCTATCTGCTCGCCAAAAAGATGATCGAGGCCGGCGCCGGGGCCCTGCAAATCGAGAACCAGGTTTCCGACGAGAAGCAATGCGGCCACCAAGATGGCAAAGTGACCGTGCCGCATGAGGAGTTCACCGCGAAAATCCGTGCCCTGCGCTATGCGTTCATGGAGCTGGGGGTTGAGGACGGCGTGATCGTTTGCCGCACGGACAGCCTGGGTGCTGGCCTCACCAAACAAATTGCGTATTCAAAGGAGCCTGGTGACCTCGGCGACCAGTATAACTCCTTCTTAGATTGCGAAGAGGTTGATCCTAGCCGCATCGGCACTGGTGAAGTATTGATCACCCGCAACGGTAAGCTGTTGCGTCCGAAGCGTCTGGCCTCGAACCTCTTCCAATTCCGTCCCGGTACCGGCGCAGACCGCTGCGTGCTGGATTGCGTCAACGCGCTCAACAATGGCGCTGACCTACTCTGGATCGAGACCGAGAAGCCGCATATCGAGCAGGTGGCTTCGATGGTGGACCGCATCCGCGAAGTTTGGCCGAACGCCAAGCTCACTTACAACAACTCGCCGTCTTTCAACTGGACGCTGAACTTCCGCCAGCAGGTGTTCGATGCGATGCAGGCTGAGGGCCAGGATGTTTCAGCCTATGACCGCGCCGGGCTGATGAGCGAGGACTATGACGACACCGAGCTGGGCCGTTTGGCTGATGAGAAAATCCGCACCTTCCAGCGGGACTCCGCAAAGCGCGCGGGTGTATTCCACCATCTCATCACTTTGCCGACCTATCACACCGCGGCGCTCTCTACCGATACGCTGTCCAGGGAGTATTTCGGCGCGCAAGCCATGCTGGGCTATGTGGAGAACGTGCAGCGCCGGGAAATCCGCGAGGGTGTTGCCTGCGTGAAGCATCAGAACATGGCGGGCTCTGATATCGGTGACGACCATAAGGAATATTTCGCGGGTGACGCCGCGCTGAAGGCCGGTGGCGCCGACAATACGATGAACCAGTTCGCGGCCTAACAGCGGCGCCAGACAACAGCGGCGCCAGAACCGCGATTTACCAACCTCGCGGCCCGGCTTTGTCCGGGCCTTTTTCTTTACCCGCCCTCGAACCCGGTGAGCACATTCACCGCGTTGATGCCGATTTCAGCCACCGCATAGCCGCCTTCCATCACGAAAAGCGTTGGCTTGCCCAGGCTGCGGATCATCTCCCCCATCCGGGTGAAATGCTCGTGGTCGAGTTTGAACTGGGAAATTGGATCATCCTTGAATGTATCGACACCGAGCGACACGACAAGCGCCTCTGGCCCGTAAGCCCGTATGCGCTCCAACCCGGCGGTGAGGGCGGTCTTGTAAGCAGGCCATTGCGTGCCCCATGGCATCGGCAAATTCAGGTTGAACCCCTCGCCACGCCCTGTGCCCGCCTCATCCTCGAAGCCGAGCATATAGGGGTATTCCTGGTCAGGGTGGCCATGCAGCGAGACGAACAGCACATCATCATGGCCGTAGAAAATCTGCTGTGTGCCGTTGCCGTGATGGTAATCGATATCGAGGATGGCAACGCGCCCAGCACCGTCATCGCGCAGCTTCTGCGCCGCGATAGCCGCGTTGTTGAGGAAACAATAACCGCCGTAATGGTCTGAACCCGCATGGTGCCCTGGCGGGCGGCAGAGCGAGAAAACGGCTTCCTCCCCGGCATCGAGCAACTTCGAGCCAGTCAGCGCCACATCCGCAGAGGCTTTCACCGCCTGCCAGGTGGTGGCGGTTATGGGCGTGCCGCAATCGAAACTGTAAAAGCCGAGCCGCCCATCCAGATTCTGCGGCACCCTGTCCGCGCGCATTCCCCGCGCTGGCCAGCTATAGGGGTAGGCGGCACCGCTTCGCCCCAGGCCCAGCCATTCCTGATGCGCGGTTTGCAACAATGCCACCAGCCCTGGCGCATGGATGCGGGTGATGGGCTCCAGCGGAAACGCTTCGGGCGCGATCACCTCGCCCAGCCTCACCTCATTCACGCGCTTCAGCACCAGCTCGGCCCGTTCCGGTTTCTCGAAAGCGGGCAGGAATTCGCCGGAGATCCACTCGCCCGGGCTTTGGTGCAGCAGGTGGTCAGCGCTGTATATTGTTCGCATCTTCACGCTCCTCCTCGTTTTGCCGGATCATAGGCGCATATGGGCCGCCGTCCAGCTTCGCGGCGGCCCGGCATTGCCCTGTTTGCTTTTTTCTGTGCTGGTGCCGCGAAAGCTGCAAAAGGCGGTGCCATGCCACTCTCGTCCTGGAAACGCCCGGTTTTTCTGCTGGGTTTATTAACGTTTCTTTTCTGCCTGCCCTTGCTCTGGCGCGCCTTGGCCCCGGTGCAGTTGGATTCGGACGAGGGCTGGAACGTTATGCGCGCCTTGATGGCCGCCCGGCATGCACCGCTTTATGGCGCCAGGCCGGCGCTGGACTTCACGAATTATCCGTTCCTTTCCTTCCATCTGCTGGGCTGGTTCGCGGCGCTGGGTTTCGATCCGCTTTTCATGGGGCGCGCTTTGGCTCTGGCGTCGTTGCTGACTGTGGGCGTGCTTGGCGGCGCGCTCGTCCGGCTTTTCACCGCCCAGGCTTATGCCGCGTTGTTCACCGTCATCCTGTTCGTGCTTTGGCTTTCGATCTGGATGCCCAACCGGGTCGCGGTGGATGACCCGCAATTATTCGGCATGGTGTTCGAGGTGGCGGGGTTTTACGTTTTTGTTCGTGGCCGGAACTCTGAATTTTGGCTCTCGGCCGTGTTCTTCGCGCTGGCTTTGTTCATCAAGCAGAATCTCCTGGCTCTGCCTATCGGCGCGGGGCTCTCACTTATTTTGCAAAAGCGCTGGGCGCCGTTGCTGCAATGGTTGTTGGCGGGGGGCATCTGCGGGGCGCTGCTGCTGGGGACTAGTTTCTGGCTGGACGGTCCGTTTTTCTTCGCCAATTTGCTCGCGCCCCGCGCTTATGTCTGGCGGGATTTGGGGTCTCAAGGCGGGGATTATCTGCTGGTGTTTCTGCCCGCGTTGGTGCTGGCTGGGCTTTGGTGCCGGCGGCATTGGTGGCAACAACGCGCCCAGCCTTTCATCCTCGCTTGGCTTGCCGCCAATTTGCTGGGCTTCGCCTTCGCAGGCGGGGATGGCGTGGGACGCAATGTGTTCTTTGAAGCGGTGCTGCTGAACACTGTTCTGGCGATGGCGGCCTGCGCGGAGGCGCCGCGTTCCTGGCGTGCCGTGCTGCTGCTGTTTCCCTTGGTCTGGGCGCCGGCCCATTTCATCGCCGTTTTGCATGAGGACCAGGCCTTGCCGCAGGCGCGGGCGGATTTTGCGGCGGGCGTGGCGGTGCTGAAAACCGTGCAAGGGCCGGTGGTGTGCGAGAATCTGCTGCTCTGCGCGCGGTCCGGCCATGTTTCGGCGTTTTACCCCTATGACGTGGAAAGCCAGATCCGGCTTGGCCGCTTGCCGCCGGCGGCCATCATTGCGATGCTTCCCGGTTTAAAGGCGGTCGAGATCGGCACCACGGATCTGCCAGAATCACGGCGCGATGTGATGTACCCGCCGGCGTTCCTGGCAGCGCTCAAACAGCGCGACCAGTTGGCCCTGAAGCGGCGCGGGCTCGCCATCTGGGTTGCGGGGCGCTAAGCCCGGCGGTTTGCCAGCGCCAAAGCCGCCATGCTATGCACCCAGCACTGATGAAACCGGCCGTTTTCCGCGGTTTCCTAATCACTTCCCGGAGCGTGAGCGGTACTGCGCATGGCAAAAAAACTCGTTTGGGGCCGGGCTTGGCATGGCCGTTCCTATGACCTGGGAAAGATGACGCTGGCTGAACTCTGGGCCGCGTATCTTACCTATCCCGCCATCAGCCTTTATGCCGCGCTGGCGCTGGTTTCCGGCGCCTATGCGCTGCTCACAGCCTGGCATTGGCAACAGATCGTGGTGCCCGCCGTGGCGGTGCTGCTTGTCTATCCGGTGGTTTGGTACGGGCTGCACCGTTTCGTGTTGCACGGCCGCTGGCTCTACCGCATGCGTTGGACGTCCGCGCTCTGGAAGCGCATCCATTTCGACCATCATCAGGACCCGCATCGGCTGGAAGTGCTGTTCGGCGACCCGCTGAACACCATCCCCACCATGCTGATCATCACCCTGCCCATTGGTTATGAGCTGGCGGGGTGGACGGGCATGGCCGCCGGATTCAGCACCGCCCTTGTCACCACCTGCGTGTATGAGTTTGTCCACTGCATCCAGCATCTGAACTACAAGCCGAAGAACCGCTACGTGCAGAAGCTAAAGCGCGACCATCTGCTGCATCACTTCCAGAACGAGACGGTGAATTACGGCATCGTTTCCTTCCTGCCGGATGAGATGTTCAGCTCCTATGTCGCCAACCCGAAGGACTGCCCGAAAAGCCCCACCGTGTTCAA
>JAGXAE010000253.1 GCA_018971725.1 Pseudomonadota bacterium
ATGCACGGGCTCGATATATTGCGCCACAATGTTGAGGATGCCGACCACAACACCACCCGCTTCTATGTGATGGCGCGCGAGCCCTTGGTGCTGGAACCGGAAACGCCGGGGCTGATGACCACTTTCGTGTTCAACGTGCGCAACGTGCCGGCGGCGCTGTACAAGGCGCTGGGCGGCTTCGCCACCAACAATGTGAACATGACCAAGCTGGAAAGCTACATGCTGAACGGCAGCTTCACCGCCACGCAATTTCTGTCCGAGGTGGAAGGCCACCCCGCGCAGCGCCCCCTGCAACTGGCCTTCGAGGAGCTGGGCTTCTTCTCCACCGAATTCAAAATTCTGGGCACATATAAAATGGACCCGTACCGGCGGCAGCAGCATCTCGCGCAGACGAGATAGCTGGCCGGCTTTAGGAATCCATTAATTCCGGTTCTGTACCGTCGTGACATGTTGCATCAAAGGCTGTTGGGGTCGGCTGATTCCCTGCAAAAGATCATTGATATCATCCCCAGCCCGGTTTTCATCAAGGATGAAGACCATAAATGGATTTTTCTGAACGACGCCGCGACCAGGCTGCTCGGCGGCACCCGGGAGGATCTGCTCGGCCGCTCGGAATACGACATCTTCCCGGCGCCGCAGGCGGCGTTGAGCTGGGCTTCGGACAACGAGGTTCTGGCCACGGGACAAATGGTGGAAAGCGAGGAATGCCTCACCCTGCCTATCTCTGGCGACACGCACACCATGATCGTGCGCAAAACGCTGCTGCATGTGCCGCCGGGGCGGCGGTTTCTGGTGGGCGTGGCGTCCGACGTGACAGAATACCGCAATGCCGTGGCGGAGAATCACTTCCTATCCCGGCACGACGCCCTGACCGGCCTGCCCAACCGCATCATGTTCCACGAGACACTGAACGATGCGGTAAACCATGGCCAGCGGGCGGTGGATAACATCGCCGTGCTGCTGGTGGATCTGGATGGCTTCAAAGCCGTGAACGATGCCTATGGCCATGAAGCGGGGGACGAATTGCTGCGCATCGTCGCCATGCGGCTGAAATGCTGCGTCCGCAGCGGCGACCTCGTCGCCAGACTGGGCGGCGATGAATTCGGCGTACTGCTGCGCGGCGGCCCCGCCCTGCAACAGGCAGCGGAACGCGTGGCCACCAGCATTTGCGGCGCGATTGCCGCCCCGGCCCTGCTGCCGCAGACGCAGACGCAGGTTTCCGCCTCCGTGGGCATCACGTATTTCAACTGCGCGCAGACCAAGCCGGAGGAACTGATCCGGCAGGCTGATCTGGCGATGTACAGTGTTAAACGCTCCGGCCGGCACGGGCACAAAACTTATGAGCCATCGCTGGAAGCGACCGCCAACCGCCAGCTGCACGCGGACCTTTTGCACGCCTTGGCGCGGCAGGAACTGCATGTCGCCTATCAGCCGCTTTGGAACCCGCCGGATGGGCTGCTCACCGGCTATGAAGCGCTGCTGCGCTGGCAGCACGCGCATTTCGGCGAAATTTCGCCACGCGTGTTTATTCCCATCGCCGAGCAGAGCGGGCTGATCGCGAATTTCGGCGCCTATGTGCTGCGTGCCGCCTGCGCCGCCGCGCATGGCTGGCCAGAGCAAGTGCGGCTTTGCGTGAATATCTCGCCCATGCAGCTGACCGACCAATGCTTCGCAGAGACCGTGATTCAAGCTCTGGCGGAATCGGGCCTGGCGCCGGACCGGCTGGAGCTTGAGGTGACCGAGAGCCGCTTGACGCTGGACCATGAGGACGCTCTGCGCCAGTTGCGCCTGTTGAAAGAGCATGGCGTGCAGGTGGCGGTGGATGATTTCGGCACCGGCG
>JAGXAE010000084.1 GCA_018971725.1 Pseudomonadota bacterium
GCGGGCAAATTCACACGCGGGGGCCTTTCCTGGCGAGAGCCAAAAGGTCCGGTGTTCGCTTCAGGCTCTGAAGCCGGATGCTTCCCCCGCGGAGGATAGAACCGGATTGATTTAGGAAAGAGAACTGCCAATGGCACTTCCCGATGTTTCCCTGCGCCAGCTGCTTGAGGCCGGCGTGCATTTTGGCCACAACACCCGCCGCTGGAACCCGCGCATGGCGCCGTATTTGTTCGGCGTGCGCAACCAGGTCCATATTATCGACCTGCAGCAGACCGTTCCCCTGGCTGAGCGCGCTCTGAAGGCGATCCGCGATGTGACCGCCGCCGGTGGCCGCGTGCTGTTCGTGGGCACCAAGCGCGCCGCCGCTGACTACGTAGCCGATGCCGCGCAGCGCTGCGGCCAGTATTACGTGAATCACCGCTGGCTAGGCGGCATGCTCACCAACTGGAAGACCATCACCGGTTCCATCAAGCGCCTGCGCCAGATGGACGAGATGCTGGGCGGTGAGACGCATGGCTATTCCAAGAAGGAAATCCTGAACTTCACCCGCGACCGGGAGAAGCTGGAACGCGCCCTGGGCGGCATCAAGGACATGGGCGGCCTGCCGGACATCCTGTTCGTGATCGACACCAACAAGGAGAAGCTGGCCATCGAGGAAGCCAACAAGCTGGGCATTCCGGTTGTGGCGATTCTCGATTCCAACTCCGACCCCGCTGGCGTGACATACCCGATCCCGGGCAATGACGACGCGATCCGCGCCATCACGCTCTATTGCGACATGGTTGCCGGCGCGGTGCTGGATGGCATCTCCGCTGAGTTGGGCGCTTCCGGCGTTGATCTGGGTGCTGCCGCCGAGCCGGTGATGGACGAGCTGCCGGCCGAAGGCTGAGTTTTCCGCCACGCCGAAAGGTGGAGCGAATTTCGAGAAATGACGCGCGGTGCCCGCTCCGGGTGCCGCGCAAACACGTGACGAGGAGCAAACACATGGCCGAAATTACCGCTGCCCTGGTGAAGGACCTGCGCGAGACCACCGGCGCTGGCATGATGGACTGCAAGAAGGCGCTGGTTGAGACCAATGGCGACAAGGAAGCCGCCATTGACTGGCTGCGCAAAAAGGGGCTTTCCGCCGCCGCCAAGAAGTCCGGCCGCGTGGCCGCCGAGGGTCTGGTTGGCGTGGCGCTGGCGCCTGGCAAAGCTGCCGTGGTTGAGATCAATGCTGAGACCGATTTCGTGGCTCGCAACGAGGCCTTCCAGGCTTATGTCGAGACCGTCGCCAAGCTGGCGCTGGATGTTGGCGAGGATGTGGAGGCGCTGAAGGCCGCTGCTTATCCCGGCACCGGCCGTACCGTGGCCGACGAGGCCGTGCATTTGGTCGCCACCATCGGTGAGAATATGAATGTGCGCCGTGTCGCCGTGATCAACGTGCCGGGCGGCACCGCCGCCGCCTATATTCATGGCGCGCTGAAGCCGGGGCTGGGCAAGATCGGTGTGATCGTGGGCCTGGAAGGCAACGCCAACGAGGCGCTGGAGCAGCTTGGCCGGCAGATCGGCATGCATGTGGCCGCTACTCGCCCGGACGCGCTTTCTGTCGCGGAAGTGGACCCGGCGGCGCTGGAGCGTGAGAAAAGCGTGCTCTCCGATCAGGCCCGTGCCTCCGGCAAGCCCGAAGCCATTATCGAGAAGATGGTCGAGGGTCGTGTGAAGAAGTATTACGAAGACGTGGTGCTGCTGGAGCAGGTATGGGTGCATGACGGCGAGAGCAAGGTGAAGGACGTGGTGAAGAAGGCAGGTGCCAACGTATCCCGTTTCGTTCGCTTTACGCTCGGCGAGGGCATCGAGAAGGAAGTCTCTGATTTCGCGGCTGAAGTCGCGGCGGCGGCCGGGGTTTAATCCTTTTCGCCTTTGCGCTACCCATGGGCGGTCCGGGCGTTGTGCCTGGTACCGCCCTTACTATAAGGACCCTCCATGACCAGCCCATCCGAGTACAAGCGCGTTCTGCTGAAGGTTTCCGGTGAGGCCCTGATGGGCAAGCGCGATTATGGGCTGGATACGGAGACCGTGAATGCCATTGCCGCCGATGTGCGCGATGTGGTGGCCATGGGGGTTCAGGTTTGCCTGGTGATCGGCGGGGGCAATATTTTCCGCGGCATCGCCGGGGCGGCAGCGGGCATGGACCGCGCCCAGGCCGATTACATGGGCATGCTGGCCACGATCATGAACGCGCTGGGCATGCAGTCCGCGCTGGAAAAGATGGGCGTGCCTACCCGCGTGCAGAGCGCAATCTCGATGGAGTCGGTTTGCGAGCCCTATATTCGCCGCCGTGCCGAGCGGCATATGGAAAAGGGCAGGGTGGTGATTTTTGCCGCCGGCACCGGTAATCCGTTCTTTACCACCGACACCGCCGCCGCTCTGCGCGCCACCGAGATGAAATGCGACGCGATGCTGAAGGGCACCCAGGTGGATGGCGTTTATTCCGCCGACCCGCGCAAGGTGGCCGATGCCCGCCGGTACGAGGAATTGACCTATCTGGACGTGCTGGCGCGCGACCTGAATGTGATGGACGCCGCCGCGATCTCGCTTTCCCGCGAGAACAAGCTGCCAATTCTGGTCTTTAATATTCATGCCCCTGGCGCTTTTGCTGCCGTGATGCGCGGCGAGGGCCTGTTCACCCGGATTATCGAGAACTAAAAAGAAGGTTCGTCACATGGCCGATTTAGACTCCATAAAAACCGACCTTACCCGCCGCATGGACGGCGCTTTGGAGGCGCTGCGGCGCGAATTTTCCGGACTTAGGACCGGCCGTGCCAGCCCGGCGCTGCTGGAGCCGGTGAAGGTGGAAGCCTATGGCACGATGATGCCGCTGAATCAGGTGGCGACGATCGCCGTGCCGGAAGCGCGGATGATCACCGTGCAGGTTTGGGACCGGTCGATGGTGAATTCCACTGTCGCCGCCATCCGCGATTGCGGGCTGGGGCTGAATCCGCAGCCGGATGGGCAGACGATTCGCGTGCCGCTGCCCGTGCTCACCGAGGAACGGCGCATCGAACTTGTGAAAACCGCGAATAAATACGCCGAGGCCGCGCGCATCGCGGTGCGCGGCGTGCGCCGCGACGGCATGGAGCAGATCAAGGCCTTGCAGAAGAAGTCCGAAATCTCCGAAGATGAGGAGCGGGATTGGGCTGATCAGGTGCAGAAGCTGACTGACGGCTACGTCAAGCGCGTTGATGACAGCTTCGCAGAGAAAGAAAAGGATATCCGGCAGGTCTGATGGCAGACGCCGCCTCTCATTCAGTGCCCGCGCATGTGGCCATCATCATGGATGGCAATGGGCGCTGGGCCGCCGCCAGGGGGCTGCCACGTGTGGCGGGCCACAGGGAGGGTGCGAAGGCGGTGCGCCGGACCATCGAGGCTGCGGTGAACCATGGCGTGCAGTACCTCACCCTGTTCGCCTTCTCCTCAGAGAACTGGCAGCGTTCGGCAGGCGAGGTGCAGGATCTTACCTTCCTGCTCAAGCATTATCTGCGCTCGGAACTGGCGGAGCTGCACGCGGAGGGCGTGCGGCTGAAAGTAATCGGCGAGCGGGAGCGGTTTGGTGACACCCTGGCGCAGGAGCTGGAAGCGGCGGAGCGGAAGACGGCGAATAACAAGCGCCTGACCCTGGTGCTCGCCCTTTCCTATGGCGGACGGGCGGAGATTGTGGCGGCGGCGCGCCGTGCCATTGAAGCTGGCATGAAGCCCACGGAATTGAACGAGCAGAATTTTGGAAGCCTGTTGTTCACGGGTGGAATCCCAGACCCTGACCTGGTGATTCGGACCTCCGGCGAACAGCGGGTCAGCAATTTCCTGCTCTGGCAGCTTGCCTATGCGGAGATATTGTTCACCAAAACCCTCTGGCCGGATTTCTGCGGACGCGATTTTGCCGGTGCGCTGGAGGAATATGCCGGCAGGGAGCGCAGGTTCGGTGCCCGCCCTGTCTGAGCCCATGGACAAGCCCACGGTGAATAACCGCTGGGCGGATCTTTCCGTCCGTGCCGCTTCGGCGCTGGTGCTGGGACCGCTGGCCTTGTTTTGCCTTTGGCGGGGCGGCCTGGCCTGGGAGATAATGATTGGCGTGGCGATGGTTGGGCTTGGCCATGAATGGGCAAAGTTGGCACGGCTGCGTCAGGCATGGGCGTTCGCCGGATTGCTGCTGCTGATATGGGCGATAACAGAGGTTTTTGGCGTTAATGCTGGCCTGCAAGCTGTTATATTTGTAGGATTGGCGGCTTGGTTTGTGTTGGGGCGTTTTGCTGCTGCGGGGGTGCCTTATGCAGGATTTGCCGGCGTTTGCATGATCTGGCTGCGCCACCGCCCCGATGTGGGGCTGGAGGACACCTCGTTCCTGATCCTGGTGATCTGGGGCACGGATATCGGCGCCTATGCGGTCGGGCGGCTGCTGGGCGGACGGAAGCTGGCGCCACGGATTTCGCCGGGTAAAACCTGGAGCGGCGCGTTGGGCGGATTGGTGCTGGGTGGGGCTTGCGGGGCCGGGTTGGCGGCGGTGACGCTGGGAGCGCCCGGCTATGCTTTTGGGGCCGGGCTGGTGCTGAGCTTTATCGCCCAGGCGGGCGATTTGCTGGAAAGCGCCATCAAGCGCAAACTGGGCGTGAAGGATTCTGGCCGGACGATTCCCGGCCATGGCGGATTATTCGACCGGCTGGATGGATTTTTGACGGCGGCACCAGTGGCGGTGCTGCTTGCGGCCAGCATGCATGGAGGCATGGGACTATGGGGGTGAAGCGGCTGACAATCCTGGGTTCCACGGGCAGCGTCGGCACACAAACGCTTGATCTCGTAGAGGAAAACCCGTCAGCCTACGAAATTTGCGGCCTGATCGGTGGGCGCAACGTGGCGCTGTTGGCCGCGCAGGCCCGCAAGTTCCGCCCCGAGATTACCGTGATTTCAGACGAGGCGCTACTGCCTGCCTTGCGTGAGGCACTGGCCGGCAGCGGGTTGGAGGTGGCGGGCGGGCGCAAGGCCGTGCTGGAGGCTGCCGGCCGTAAGGCCGACTGGACGATGTGCGCCATTACCGGCACGGCGGGGCTGGAGCCCACGCTGGCTTCCGTGCGCCAGGGCGGCACCATTGCTTTCGCCTGCAAGGAATCCCTGGTTTCGGCGGGGGATGTGTTTTTGCGTGAGGTGGATGCCGCCGGCGCCACCCTGCTGCCGGTGGATTCCGAGCACAACGCTATTTTGCAGGCGATGGCCGACGGCAATGCCAAGGCGGTGGACAAGATCGTGCTCACGGCTTCCGGCGGGCCATTCCGTAATCACAGCCTGGAAGATATGCGCGGCATCACCCGTGAGGCGGCGTTGCAGCATCCGGTCTGGTCGATGGGCGCGAAAATCTCCATCGACAGCGCGACGATGTTCAACAAAGGTCTTGAAGTTATTGAAGCTGCAAGATTGTTCTCATTGCCGTCCGAGAAGATCGAAGTACTGGTGCACCCGCAATCGGTGATTCACGGCATGGTTTGTTACACCGATGGCTCGGTGCTGGCGCAGCTTGGCGCACCAGATATGCGTATTCCCATCGCCCACGCTTTAGCCTGGCCGGCGCGGTTGGCCACCCAGGCGCCACGGCTGGATCTGGCGCAGGTTTGCCGGCTTGAATTTCATGCGCCGGATGAGGTGCGCTTTCCGGCGTTGCGCCTGGCGCGAGAGGCGCTGGTGGCGGGTGCCGGCGCGCCCGCGGTGCTGAACGCCGCGAATGAGGTGGCCGTGGCTGCCTTCTTGGACCGCAAGATCGGTTTTTTGGATATCGCGGGAACTGTTGAGGCGGTGATGCAGGCGCTGGGCGCTCCGCCAGTACCGGACATTGCCGCCGTGCTGGCCGTTGATGCCGCCGCCCGCATTGCCGCCACCGAGGCTTTGGCCAAAGCCAAGGCCGCCTGAGATGCTCGACATATTGCGCACAATCCTCGCCTTCATTGTTGATATCGGCGTGCTGATCTTCGTGCATGAGATGGGGCATTATCTCGCCGCGCGCAGCCAGGGCGTGACGGTGGAGACATTTTCGATCGGTTTTGGTCCCGCGTTGTTCAAGCGCCAGGCGAAATCCGGCACGGTGTGGCAGGTTTCGGCGATTCCACTGGGCGGTTACGTGAAGATGCGCGGCTGGGGAGAGGAGCGCGGCGCGGCCCCGGCGCGGCCCGGCTCCTTCGAAGCCGCGCCGCTTGGCTCGAAGGCGGTGATCGTCGCGGCTGGGCCGCTCGCCAACCTGCTGCTGGCGGTGGTGATTTATGCCGGGCTGTTCATGACCGCCGGGCAGGTGACCACTCAGCCCGTGCTGAGCCAGATACAAGCCGGCTCTCCGGCGGCGAATTCGCATCTTATGGCGGGAGACCGGGTGCTTGCCATCGGTGACGACCAGATAAAAAATTTTGCGGATTTGCAGCAGGTCGTCGTGATGCACCCCGATTCGGTGCTGGATTTCACCATCGATCGCGCTGGCAAGCAGCTGCTTCTGCCGGTGACCGTGGGGCAGGCCACGATGGATGGCACGAAGATTGGCCGGTTGGGCGTTATTGGCACGGATTCCAGCCTGAAGCGGCTGCTGCCGTGGCAAGCTGTAACGGCGGCGTTCCAGGAGACAGGCAGACAGATTTCCGGCTGGTTTACCGGAATGGGGACGTTAATTATCCACCATCAGGGGTTGCAGGAGCTGGCGGGGCCGCTCGGCATCGCGCAGATATCGGGGCAGGCCGCGGCGTTGGGCGTGGTGGCGGTAATCAATCTCATCGCCCTGCTCTCCATCAATCTCGGCCTGGTGAATCTCATTCCCATCCCGATTCTGGATGGCGGGCATTTGCTCTTCTATGCCGTGGAGTTTCTGATCCGGCGCCCGGTGCCGGAACAAGCGCGGGAGGCTGGGCTGCGGGTGGGCGTGGCGATAATTCTTTCACTGGTAATGCTGGTCACGTTTAATGACCTGACCAGGCTGGGCGCGGTCGCCTGGTTCTCACATTTACTTTAAGTTAAAGCCACGTCTTTTGGCGCGGGCACCTTGCCCGGCGGGCATTCGCGTGCCAAACGCCGCGAGATGGCAAGCCCTGGAAACAGGGATCATGGTTGGGAGATTTCGATTGCTAATAAAGCCGCGCTCCGTCCTTCTGGCATCTGTCTGCCTGCTGCCGGCCATGCTTGCCGCGCCCGGCATTGCCGCGGCGGCGCAGGCCGCGCCCGCGCAGGGGGCGATGGTTCCTGCCGGCGGCACCATTTCCGCCATCAATGTCTCTGGCAACCAGCGCATCGAAAGCAGCACTATCATCGCCTATATGGTGGTTCAGCCGGGTGACCCCTTTGACCCCGAGAAAATCAACCAGTCAGTAAAGACCCTTTATGCCACGGGGCTGTTCCAGAGCGTGAATATCACGCGCAGTGGCAACAACCTGGATGTAGCTGTGGTTGAAAACCCGCTCGTCGACCAGGTGCTGTTTGCGGGCAATAGCGCGTTGTCGGACAAGGACGCCGCGGCAGCCGTCAGCCTGAAACCGCGTTCAGTCTATACGCCCCAGGCCGCTGAGGCGGACCGGCGCGCGTTGCTGGATGCATACGCCACCAAGGGGCATTACAACGCCCAGGTGACGGCGAATATCATCAAACTGCCGGATAACCGCGTGAACGTGGTGTTTCAGTGCAATGAAGGTGCCGCGACCGACATTAGCCGGATCACCTTCGTCGGCAATCAGCATTTCTCGCAATCGGCTCTGCGCGAAGTGGTTTCCAGCCGGCAATACGCGTGGTGGCGGTTCCTTTCCGGCGCGGATATCTACGCTCCCGAGCGGATAGAGTACGATGAATACCTGCTGCATAAATTTTATTTCCATAAAGGCTATGCCGATTTCCAGGTGGTTGGCGCCAATGCCAGTCTCAGCCCGGACCGCAAGTCTTTCTATCTGACCTACACCATCAGCGAGGGTGCGCGTTACAAGGTCGGTTCGCTTAAAATCGTTTCAAGCATTCCGCACCTCTCGGAGGCGGAACTGCGTGGCCTAGTGCCGCTTTCCAAGGGCGACTGGTTCGACGGCGACGCCTTGCAGGAAGGCGTGGATGCGCTCAACAAGCGTGTCCTCAACCTTGGCTATGCCTTTGCCACGGTGAACCCGGAGGTGACCCCGGATACCAAGAACCACACGTTGGCCATCGTGCTGAATGTGGTTAATGGCCCCCGCGTGTGGATTCAGCGCGTTGATATTACAGGTAATACCCGCACTGAGGACAAGGTGATCCGCCGTGAGATGACCGTGGCCGATGGCGATGCCTATAACCAGAGCAAGATCGACCAATCGACCCAGAACATCAAAAATCTCGGCTTTTTCAAGGATGAGAAGATCACCACCTCGCCGGGCTCAACGCCGCAGCAGGTGGTGCTGAACACCGCTGTGACCGAGGAGGCGACAGGCCAGTTTTCTCTGGGCGGCGGCTACTCGACCTCATTGGGCGCGTTGCTGAACAGCGGCCTGAGCCAGAACAACTTCCTTGGCACCGGCATCAACGCGTCCATCAACGCGCTGATCGCCCAGCGCGGCACGCAGATCAATCTCGGCATGACCGACCCATACTTCCTGGACCGCAATCTGATTGCCGGTTGGGATATTTTCCGCACCGTCACTAATTCCTATACCGGGACGGGCCAGAATTATTCGTATTCCGAAAGCGATATCGGTGCGGATGCACGGCTTGGCTACCGTTTCAACGAGAATGTGCGGCAGACCTTCACATATACAATCAGCCAGCGGAATATCTACGATGTTCCCAGCGCCAGCAGTACCAATATTTATATCCTGAATGAGGCTGGCAAATCCACGTTGTCGCAGGTCAGCCAGACCCTGAGTTTCGATTACCTGGATGACGACCAGAACCCGCATTCCGGCCTGTTGATGGATTTGACCACCGACTTTGCGGGGCTTGGCGGCGATGCCAAATATGTCCGCATAAGCCCGGATATTTCCTACTACATTCCGCTTGAGCACCTTTTCGGCAACCCGGACTGGGTGCTTAAATTCAGCGCTACCGCTGGGTATCTGCACGATTTGAGCGGATATCAGGATAAAATCGAGGATCGCTTCTTCCTGGGCGGAGACAATTTGCGCGGCTTCGCGGATGGCGGCGTCGGCCCTTATGTCGAGCCGGTTTATAGCAGCTCGGGCAAGCTCACCAGTTCCGGCGGCCAGATCGGCGGGCGGTATATGTGGACACAATCCACCGAGCTGCATTTCCCGCTGCCGGTGTCGAAAGATCTCGGCGTCTCTGGCTTCGCGTTTGTGGATGTCGGTTCGCTCTGGGGTGCCAGGACCATCGGCACCGCCGCCCTGCTCGACAGTTCCGCCCCGCGTGTTGGCGCGGGTGTTGGCATTTCCTGGAATACGCCGTTTGGTCTGATCAACCTCTCTCTGGCCCAGCCCGTGGTCAAGCAGCGCGGTGACCAGATCCAGCAATTCCGCGTCTCTTTTGGTACGAGGTTCTAAGTGTCCGCTTTTTCCCGATATGCGCTC
>JAGXAE010000085.1 GCA_018971725.1 Pseudomonadota bacterium
GCGATGGGCGCGGGCTTCCGGCAAACAGGAGCATCCCATGACCCGCGACTATGACGAGACCGGCTATGAGCCACCCCACGCCGCTTCACCCACCGCTTATATCCTCAGCGAACTGCAACTCTATGGCTACCACCCCGGTCAGGACGAGCCCGACCCGCGGCCCTTGCCCGAAGCCCCGCTGATCGCCGGGGCGATCGCGGATATCTTCGACGCTTTCACCGCCACTTTGACCGACACGCGCCTGGAGCTTGATCTTGAGGAGTTGCTCTGGGCCACGGTCAATCTGTTCCACCGCGCCACCGGACGGATCGAACGGCAGCTCGACGATAACGAGCAGGCGCAAAAGCGCAGCCAGAAGGAGCAGGACGGCTCCGAGATCCGCTCGGTCGAGCTGGAACGGCTGACGGCGGAGGGGCAGACCTTACTGGAACGCCGGGATTGCCTGGAATTCTTCCGCGATCAGGCCGCCGAGCAGTTCGAGCGCCACACGCGCACCGCTTGGCGCCCGCGCTCAGGCTCGATGGTCAACCACCGGGCATTGACCGCGTCCCTCATCGATAGCCGCGACTTCATCGCTGCCAAGCGCCAGGCACAGATCGCACCTCTGCTGCCCACCGGCCCGAAAATCGCTTTCACGGGCGGGATGGAGTGCAATGATCACATTCTGATCTGGGGCAAGCTGGACAAAGTGCACGCCAAGCACCCGGACATGGTGCTGCTGCACGGCGGCAGCCCGAAGGGAGCCGAGCGCATCGCCGCCGCCTGGGCGGATGCCCGCAAGGTGACCCAGATTGCCTACCGCCCCGACTGGACCCGCCACGCCAAGGCCGCCCCGTTCCGGCGCAATGACGCCATGCTGGAGGCATTGCCGATTGGCATCATAGTATTCCCCGGCACCGGCATCCAGGAGAATCTCGCCGACAAGGCCAAGAAGCTCGGCATTCCGGTGTGGAGCTTTGGGAGTGGGGGCGCATAGCCCCCACAATCTGCTCCCCCGCATGCCGTATCGCCGTATCCCAGCGACCGGCTGAAGCGGCTCAACGGCGGGGGCTTATTCGTCGGACAAGCCCCTCGCCAACGCCCCGCCCGGCATCGCTGGACGGAATTCATCGCGGCGTGTGTCCCGCTTTGCTGGTGGAACGAGACGCAAATGGCGTTACCCAAGCCCAGCAATGTCGTGGATTGGCAGGGGCTGGTGTGCATTTCGACGCATCGCTTGGCCAGAAAGATCGCTCCACGGCGAAGGGCAAAACCATGTGCCAACCAATCCGCTTGTCCGTTGATGCGAGGGCGGGGGGACGTTGGAGCAGCCGGTTATATGCGGCATGATGACGCGGCGACGTCTGCAAGACAGGCTTTGTTCTCGTACCATGAATGATGCCGCTTTGACGAACGGCCCGAGTGTCGCCAGATATCTCCCAACTGCCTGCCCCAAGCCGCGCCACGCGGCCTCTCCGTGGCTGATCTGACCGAAGGACGATCGCCTTCCTGCAATGGCGGCTTCTGGCTTTTTTCCCCGGCAGCGATGCTGCCTCCTCGCGGACGCTGCGCTCCAAAAAAGCCAGAAGCCGCCACCCTCCGCTGACGCTACGGCCGCTGGCGGTGCAGGCCGATCGTGCCCTCGGTCATTTGATCGCCATCGAGGCTGCGATGGTCGCGGGCTCGAAACAGCATAGGAGAATTGACATGGCTACCATCGGAACCTTCAAAAAAGTCGGCAATGAAATCCACGGCGAGATTGTGACCCTGAGCGTGCAGACGAAGAACGTGCGCATCGTACCCGAAGCCAACCGCACTAACGACAACGCCCCCAGCCATCGCGTGTATGTTTCAAGGGCTGAGATCGGGGCTTGCTGGTCCAAACGTTCCGCCGAAGGGCGCGATTATATCTCGGTTAAGCTGGATGATCCGAGCTTCAGCGCCCCGATCTATGCTAACCTCTTCGACGATGAAAGCGGCGAGGGCTACACCCTGATCTGGTCCCGCAGCCGCAAGCAAAACGGCGAGTAACAACCGCGATGAACCCCGCCCGGCGATGCCGGGCGGGGCATGCTATGAAAATTGGCGGGGGTTTTTGGGGAAGATCGATATCAGAGAGAAAAAAATTCAACACGAAAACGCAGCTTTTTGAAAAAAGCTGCACCAAAAACTTTTTGAATAATCAGAGAAGGTTGGCCATTCTGGAGCTCACTTCTGACAGAGTTTACGAATATTCATGCCCAGTATCAGCCGTAAATGTTTTATCCATTCGCGGTGATTCCAAAAATGGCGGCTCTGTTGGCGACATCTGCCATTCTGCCGCTCCTATCAATGCTTCTGATTATAAGCAGGATGGGCCGATTGCTGGCAGTCCGGTTTGGAGCTGAAAATGAGATAAGCTGCCGTTGGCAGCCAGGGACGCACCGGCGGGTGACGACCAGACCACGACAATTGAGCGCACCCATGAAAATGTCTGGTCTTTTGGAAAAACTTCCAGCCTCGCCCCGGCGGGCTTTCTACGCATGGCAGCATCCATCACTGCCGTAAGAGGCTCTTGCAGTTATTTC
This sequence comes from Pseudomonadota bacterium, assembly GCA_018971725.1. Lineage (GTDB taxonomy): Bacteria > Pseudomonadota > Alphaproteobacteria > Acetobacterales > Acetobacteraceae > Acidocella. The sequence goes on from JAGXAE010000085.1 coordinate 2,547, forward strand.
TGATACGCGGACTCTCATTCCACCGAGAGCAAGCTTATACCAGGAAAAGCGATCTACTTTAGAAGTTCGGGCAGGCGGTATATCAGTCGTCTGACGGCAGGCCAACCAGCGGCGACAAACGTTTCTAATATGTCGATAAGCGCGAGCCGGCGCTGTGGGTCATCAAAAATTTCTTTGTGGTCAGCCAAATACCGTCCCACTAGTTTGACCACGAGGTCGGCCCCAAGAAACTCGAATTGATATCCCCGATCGCGATTACCGCGCAGTATAGTGGACGCGATTAAATCGAATACGCCCTTCGGGTTAGCTTCGATCAGATATTCCAGAAGTTGGATCATATAATGGACGGTGTGCGGTCCACTATGCTCACCAATCGTGCGAAGGACTGAAGTAATCTCTGCAAGGAAGGTGCGCATATTTTCGGCGGTCATTGCAGGTTGGTTGTCCTGGCCATTTTGATTCACAAACGCACCGGAACTAAAATATAGCTGCTGGCAAGCGGTATCGATGATTTGAATGGCACTCTGCACGCGAGCAATCTGAGCGTCGTTTAAGCTATTAAAATCACCATACGCTGCAAGCTCCTGCCCGGCTTTTTCCACGACTTCGGTGAACAAGCTAATCGCTTGGGAACGTTGTTTCACTAGTTCGCAATCTTCTGTTCCTCGCAGGCCAGCCGTGCAGGCATTTCGTAGCCACCGGATCATTTCGCAGACTTCATTTGCACAGTCGATTGGGTTGGCGACCCAAGCATCGACCCGCGCTTTGGCATCAGCAAAACCAAACCTCATCCAGAATTGAAGGTTCATTTGAATTAAGTGTGGACGAATTGCTTTGTTTCTGTCGTCATTCCCTTCAAGACTGTCGAGCAGCGGCAATACCAAGTCTGCGACCTGACGCTCGCCGCCATGCCAAACAACCGCGCTCAAAATTTGGACGATAAAGTTGTCAACGACGGCACGGTTATCTTCAGTGGCAATCAAGTTTGCGGCCTTCGCCCAGAACCCTGGCCGGTCGACGTCCCAGATACGAATTAGGCGTACTGCCGCATTCATTCGAACCGCGGGGTGCGGATCGACCAGCATTTGATCAATTATTCGTTGCAGGCGCGGGTAAACGTCCGCGCGCTTTAAGGTCAAATCAAGAGCCAATTCCGCCGCTTCGATCCGCGCGGAGGGCGATCCCCAGGACGCAAATTTTTCAAAGTCGGTTTCTGTATCATTATCAACGCGAGGCTGAGAGGTCGTGCAGCCGAACTCTATCCAATCCAGAATAGTTTCGATTGTTTGATCCGGCGTCTCCCTCGAGATCAATGAACTGTTAACGAGCTTATGGACACCTTGTAGAAAAGTACCTTCGGCACGGTCCATCAAGGCTTCGTCGGTAGCGGTCGTCACGTCGATCTCGGCCTTTAGGGACACAAGAACCGCCATTGCTCGGCCAAGGTCATCGGACTCATCACGATCATTGGTTTCTAAATGAAGCTCCTTTTTGACTTCATTTATTATTTCCGTCATGCGGGTGGTGGTGGGATCTGATCGCGTTTGTTCATCCATCCAATAGTTTTCTGAAGGTGTCATCGTGCTGACTGTCAGCTCGAATATACGGCGATTGGCTTCATCCCCTGACGAGCCAGTTTCAACTACGGCCCTCGCATCATCTGTTGCTAGGCGATCACGTCCGATCGTACCAAATAGCCGCTGTAAGAATCGTTGCCTGGACTCTTCCGAACATACAAAATCTTCAAAGCTCGCATTAATCGCCACGGTCTCAATCTTTTGGCGTTCTTCATTGGTAAATTGGTCATAATAGGCGGCAATCAGATCAATGGCATCTTTTCGCGTATCGGTGGCCAACAAGAACTCGACCCGCTTTGCGTACGGGACAGCTAGTTTGGCTAATGCACCACCTCGATTGGCCGCCGCCATAAATAAGCGGGACCAGATCACGCCAAGACGAGCCTCTTGGATTACATAACGCGCCGCTTCGAGGACTAATGGCTCTGGCCCGCTTTCAAGGAAGATCACGAACTTTAGAAGCAGCGTTTCACCATCCTGAGCAAACTGAGGGCGCGCGTCGTGCGCCCAGATGTAGCTTTGATCAGGTTGGAGGAGTACCACCCCTTCCAGGCCATCCACACGTTGCATGACGGGAAAGTCAGAAACATAGGGCCGGCGAAGCACATAGCCTTCCATCGCTCCTATGAACGCGCGAACAGCCTGATCCGGCGTTTGTGCTAAGAACTTCGGGAAAAACTCTCCCAGCGACCAACGCGCCGATTCGAAATCCTGTTTGGTATTCGAGGTAAGGTTCAGAATTCTCCCCGTTCCCATAGATGTTTTCTGCGTATCTTTGATTTCGAGGGTGTAAACCTCTCGGTATACTCTCGCCGCAAATGCCGGATCTGCCAACGCGACCTGGGCAATCTTGCGAGCGAGCGCGGGAACTTCTTGTGAGCCAAACTTCTCAAACCGGGCGTCGGAAAATATCTGAACTAGCAACGCCGCCGATGCTTGGCAGTCGGTTGACATAGTATCCGCAACAAAGTCGATTGCAGGAGTAGCAATGTAGCGCGAGTCGTCGTGAGTAAAACCATATTGAAGCAGCGCGCGTGCAGCGGCCCCAAGGTCCCGCCGCAGGCAATCGTCTTTGGTACGTGTAGCCAGTAGGAAGCACAGCATTCGAAGGAGTGCCGCAACTGGTTCAGGGTTCGATGAAAGTTCAAGGGCAAGCCTTACCCAAGGGGGAAGCGCAGCTGTTGGCTCATCTTCGAGCCTAACGGCGACGGCACCCACAATATGGGCGAGGGCGGCGAGCGCGTTAGCATCGCCCAACGCGATCATTCGCCCAAAGGGTATTATGTCAGTCGCCAGGACGGGAAGCTCAGCAGCCATCCGGGCAGCGACCGCTCGGATAAGTGGATCACAATCATGCGCGCCGAGCAATCGGCTAACGGCAGACCAGAATTGATCGTGTTGCGTGTCCTCAGCCCATAAGCCGCGCAACAAGAAACTCATTGCTGGAGCTAAAACGAGACCGAGTCCATCTGTCTTCGGAAAAACCGCTTCGCCTGACACGATCTGTTCGATGTCAAGGAACACGCGGCTGGCAGCGTAGTCAAAAAATAGATGATGCCTAAACTGCACTGATCTATCTTGATTAGTCAAAGCGAGAACGCCTTCGCCCGTGAGTGTATCGAGCATCTGAGGGAATTTCTCGGCGACTTGGAGCCGTGTTGCTTGGAGGATCCGCCGCGCAACCATCTCGGTCACGATAGCGCGCAGACAAACTTCCGCGGCCATTCCATGGCGAACCACTCGATGCTCCCAATAAAGGTTCAATAGAGCAATTTGTGAGTCAACCTTATTGAAATCGCCGCTAACAGCCCCTCCGGCAACGAGTTCGGCTAAAAGCCGAGTGTTGAAAGGCACCATTGCCAATTCACGCAGTTTCTCAGGGCTTCCACTCAGCACAGCCCCCAACCGAGGCGATAGTGCCAAAAGCTCACCGAATTCAGTATCGGACCATGGCGGCACTTTGATATGCCGGACAGCCGGGAAAGCCCCGCCACGAAGGGTTATGTCTGGTGGCGTGCCCTTAAACAGAACTTGAAAATTTCGGCCCAAACTAAGATCGAATGTTCGAATTGAGGCAACCACGGTCCATCGGCCTGCTTGTTCGATCACGGTTTCGATTAATCGTTTGAAGGCCGCTTCTGCCGGGCCGCCGCGGCTTGCGTCAAGGGCATCTATAATAAGGAAACCAGATGTTGGGCCGTCCCAAGCCTCCAGCACTTCCACTAAACTGTGGCGAAGCCGAAGTGCCGCTGATAGCCCCTCCAGGGACTCAATCGAAAAACGGTCAACCGCAAGTTCGATTACGTCATGGCCCTTGGCTTTCAAAGCACGGCCAAGGGCGTTGATGACTGCGCTCTTCCCTGCACCTGGCTCGCCAATGAGGAGCAAATTGCCGGTCAGTGCCGCGGCGTTGATCGCTGCTTGGCAATTACGTTCAATCCCCACCGGGCTGCCGGTTTCGGCTTCCACGACTTCGTATGCGCGTAGCGTGCTTTCAACCTGAGTCGAGTGTGCCCGAAGGGCGGCGATGTCGTCGCGATAGCTTGGCCTAGGACTGAGGGGGGCGCCGCGGCCGATCAAATCTTGCCTCAGATGTGGCAAATCGATCCCGCCACGCGAGCCCATGAGGTCTCCGCTAACCCGTTCCAAAAGGTTGAGAACGCTCGCGGCATCGGACACGTTAGCGACCGCAGAGCCAAGGGCAGCGATTATGGCGGCACGATCATGCCCTGCTGGATCAATAGTGTAGACGAAGGTGAGAAGCCCGATCTCCCGGATCACTACGTCGGTAATCGTCTCGGTGGTTACGGTGCCCCAGGCGAGCTTTACGCAAGTGTCAAAGTTTCCCAGGGCGGTTGCCTGCGCTTTGGTAAGAATTGGGGGGCCTATCTGTCGGCGGGCTTCAAGGCCCCGCATAAGATGCTGGCGAGTTGTTGCCGGCGAGTCCGGGCCGACGGCAATAACGAAGCGGTCCCGCATGGTGTCAACCGGTCGATTCCAGCCTTTGTCCCCGTTGCCATCACGGCAAAGCCGCCACTGCCGCACGATTTGTTCGACCGTTTTGCCGAACTCGCTAGTGATTACTTTTGACAATGATAGGTTATTTTTTGCCTGCATCGAGATGAAACCGCCTTCGGATGTCTTGGCAAGAACGTCGTCCAGTGGCGCCTCGGTTTCGAGGCGCAGCTCCACGATTTTAGCGCCCCCAAGGCGCAGCCGTTGATCGACCGTTGTCTCGGTTAGCATCCATGCGCCAAGGATAGCCCCCAAGCTTTGCTGGAAGTTTACGCCTAATGCGGTAGCATTGCCTCCGCCGGTAGCGTAGGTCCGCGGAGTCTTCGCCTTTAGAAAAGGTTTCGCCTTTGATTTTGACATTGCTCGCAACCCTAACGGGAATGCCGTGTTTGGGAAAGCAGAAGCAGGAGCGGTTTCCAGGATAAGGACATCTGGGCGGTTGGACTGCAACAGCCTTTCAGGATGACTCCAAGACAGTTCACTGTCGGCCCGTTCTGTCTTATCAAAGACGGGCTGCTGGAAATTGGGTTATGACCGATGTTAACCAGATAACCACCAGTTGACCGGCAGCCACGTTATGACCGCTTTGTCCCCCGACCTGGACTTTAGCGCGACCGCCAGGATGGTCCGCTATCAGGATCGGGGCTTGGAGTCGGCTATGGCGGACATGGGCGCTCTCGAGCCGGAAGTGGCCGTCGGAGACGGAATGACGGTATTTTGAACATTTCTGCCGACCTCGGCCATGCTCAAGGCAACCGAGCAAACGGATCATGTACTGCCACGCCCAGCGGCTCAAAATGCCGCAGGTTGCGGGTCAGGATGGTCAGCCCGTGGTGCTGGGCGGTGGCGGCGATGATGATGTCGGCGAAGCCGGGCGCATGACCCTGACCTCTGGCATGGTCTAATAGGCCGCCGGCGAGGCGGGCGGTGGCCAGGTCGAAGGCCAGGATGCGGGCCGCATAAAGGTGCAGCACGGTCTCCAACCAGGCGGTTAGGTCCCGGGCTTTGCGGGTTGCCCCCTCACGGTTGGCCTTGGCGATGCCGTCCTCAATCTCGGCGATTGTGACCGTGGAGAGGAATAAATCGGCCGAGTGGGCATCCATCCAGGCGGCGAGTTCGGGCAGAGGGACGCGCGAGGGCGCCCGCGCCGAGATGACATTGGTGTCGACGAGATACAAGGATCAGAGGCCGCTATCACGGAGTGGGGATTGGTTGCGCGGCGGCAGATCGTCCGCATCGAGAGGTGCGGCCATCAGCAATTGGCCGAAAGAGGGCACATGCGAAAGCCGCTGCCACTCCTCGAAGCTGAGAATGACCGCCTCGGGCTTTCCGTGGCGGGTGATAATGGCGGGTTCGCCGCGTAGGGCCTCATCGACCACAGCCGACAGGCTGGCCTTGGCGTCGCGAAGTTGAATTTCCCGCATGATGGCCTCCGAACAAGATGGAACTACAGTAGTCATATTTAGGGCTGTGTGCCGGGACGGGCAAGGGTAATGTTCCCAGGCGGCGGCGCTGGAGGTCATTGAACGGGGGCTGAAGGCACGGCGGGGGATATCGGGTCGGTCCATACCGGCATCAAACAATAATGCCGTCCGCTGGCATCTTGCTGCATGGATTTGCGGCAGGCGGCCATGGCAGTGACGCCGTCATTATCCTGCATCAGATGCCCCCAGGCGAGGGCCTCGGCAGGGCTGGCTTTCATGGCGGCGGGGATCACATGCGCGGCGATTTCGGCCTGGAAGCGGCCATCATTCAGCCCTGCGGCATAGATGAACAGGCTGGGCACCAGGATGGCCAGCGCCAATGCCAGACCCAGACCCACGATGCTGCGGATACGCAGCGTGGTGATCTTCATGCGCATGGTGCGGTCCGCGGCGTTGGCCAGTTGCGGCGCGAGCTGGTTGACGATGTCCATGCCCGAGGCGTGGACCCGGGCAATGGCCTCGTCCGCGATCACCCCGGTCTGGGTTTTCAGCGTGTTGGCGATGTCGATCTGGGTGGCTTCGCTGGCTTGGTACAGATCGCTGAGCGCGCCGACGCAGACGGCCAGGGCTTGGAGCTGTTCCGCCAGAGGGTCGCTCTTCAGGGCCGCGGCCGCGGCGGCGCGGCGCAGGATCATCTGCGCCTCGCTGATCTGTTCGTGCAGGGCTTCCCGGCGCGCGGCGGGGCTTATGGGATCCATGATCTGACCCCTGCAAAACGGCGATCCATCGCGCCCAGCCAAACGCGGACCCGTGCGGCATCGTGTCCCCCGTCAGCGCCCCTGAGACAAATCTGGCATCTTGAATAGAGGAGGATTTCTGGCTCATCGTAGTGACGAAGGAGCGTAGATGAGCCAGAAATCCTCGCCTTCAAAACCGCCTGCCGAGGCGGTGGTGCGTGACA
>JAGXAE010000254.1 GCA_018971725.1 Pseudomonadota bacterium
GAGTGGAACGCGGCGACAAGCTGCGGCAGCGCCGTCATCTTGATCTTCTGCGCCACCACCAGGCCGATGGAGCCGCCGATGGCGACGCCCAGCAGAATAACCAGCGCCCAGCCCCAATCCATGCCGCCATGCAGGAAGGTGGCGACAATGGCGATCAGCATGCCGACCATGCCGAACTGGTTGCCCCGGCGCGAGGTTGTGGGGTGAGAGAGTCCGCGCAGGGCCAGGATGAACAGGACCGCCGCGATGAGATACGCGAAGGAAGTAAGAGACTGATTCATCTTGTGTTTACTTCTTCTTGAACATGGCCAGCATGCGGTTGGTCACCGCAAAACCGCCGAAGATATTAACCGAGACCAGCACCACGGCAAGGAAGCCGAACACATGCGCGACCATGCTGCCATTCAGCCCGGTTGCCAGCATGGCGCCCACGATGATGACGGAGGAAATGGCGTTGGTCACGGCCATCAGCGGCGAGTGCAGCGCGGGGGTCACGCTCCACACCACGTAATAGCCGACGAACACGGCCAGCACGAAGATGCTGAACAGAAAGATGAACGGCGCGGCTGGCGGCGCATTCTGCGCGGCCACGGCGGCCACGCCGGCGGCGTTTTGCGCCAGCACGGAAGCCTGGTGGGCAAGGTCCGCCGCCTGGGCGGCCAAATCTGCGGGTGTCATAATGGAAAAGCCTCCCTTTCTTTAGGCGGCGGGCTTGAAATTGGGGTGAACGATCTCGCCGCTCCGGGTGAGCAGCGCGCCTTTAATCAAATCATCATCCGGCTTCAGGTTGGGCGCCTTGGCGTCCTTGTCCCAGAAGGTGGTGAGGAACGTGAGTAGATTACGCGCATAAAGCTGGCTCGTCGCCACGGCGATGCGCGCCGGCCAGTTCTTGTGCCCGAGAATCGTCACACCATTCGGCGTGGTGATGACCTCACCCGGCACCGTATCGGCGCAATTGCCCCCAGCCTCGGCGGCGAGGTCCACGATGATGGAACCGGGCTTCATGCCAGCCACCATCTCGGAGGTGACAATCACCGGCGCCTTGCGGCCCTGCACCAGGGCGGTGCAAATCACAATGTCGTTCTTGGCGACCGTGCTGGTCATCAGCTCAGCCTGCTTCTTGCGGAACTCGTCGGACATCTGCCCAGCATAAGGCCCGGTCTGCTTGGCGCTCTCCTCGTCATCCACGCCAACATAGGTAGCGCCGAGAGAGCGGATTTCTTCCTTCGCGGCCGGGCGCACATCGGTGCCCGAAACAATGCCGCCCAGGCGGCGCGCCGTGGCAATGGCCTGCAAACCGGCCACACCGGCGCCAACCACGAAAACGCGGGCGGGCGGCACCGTGCCAGCGGCCGTCATCATCAGCGGAAAGCCGCGGGGGAACGCATCCGCCGCCTCGATCACCGCACGGTAACCGGCGAGATTCGCCTGGGAGGAGAGCACGTCCATGCTCTGCGCCCGGGTGATGCGCGGCAGCAGCTCCAGCGCCACGGCGTCGATCTTCGCGGCGGCCAAGGCCGGCGCCAGCGCGGCGTCAGACGCGGCACCCAGCGTGGCGACAAGCAGAGTGCCGGGCGCGATCAGCCCGCGAATCGTTTCATCCGGCGCATTCACGGCGAACAGAATCCCAGCGCCGTTAAGGGCGGCTGCCGCATCTGCCGCAATCTCCGCCCCAGCGGCGGAAAAATCCTGGTCGGATATAGCGGATTGAACGCCCGCCCCCGCCTCAATGGCGACCGTCAGCCCCAGCCCGATCAACTTCTTCACCGTATCAGGGGTTGCCGCCACACGGGCTTCACCCGCGCGACGCTCCTTCAAAACC
>JAGXAE010000086.1 GCA_018971725.1 Pseudomonadota bacterium
CTGATTTACGCTGGTAAGGCCAGCGAAGATCAGATGTGTACCGTCGTTGAGGAGCACGTTCAGCGATCCGCCGATGACGTTTTCGTTGGAGACGCTGAGGCCAGCCGCAAGCACCAGCTGGCCTGTGAAGTTGTTGATCATGTCGGTGCCGCCGCCCCCGGTGATGGAGAATAGGTCGTTACCAAGCCCGGCGCCGGTGAATGTTTCATTTCCCGTGGCGGAGACAAGCGTATTCAAGCCGCCGGAGCCGCCGATCAGCACGTCATTATTGCCGCCGGCGGTGAACAAGTCGCCGCTGCCACTGCCACCATTCAGGTTATTATTTCCTGCTTTGCCGCCAGAGACGATGTTGTTGCTGCTGGTGCCGCCGAACAGCGTGACCTGAGTATTGCTGCCGGATGCGAGGACAGTGCTGGAGGTGCCGGAGCCGCCGATGAAGGTGAGCTGCTCGTTGTTGTTTGTGTTGATGTCGCCGATTTTGGGCCCCGTGTCGTCTGTGGCCGTGACAAAGGCGTTTACATTGGCGTTGATCGTGGCGGCGCTGTCGGAGACGTTCACCAAGTGCACAGTGTCGGTGCCGCTGCCGCCCAGATAGATATTGTTGCCGCCATAGAGCTGGTCACTGGCGGTGATGCTGTCATTGGCGCCATACAGAGAGACGTTGTTGCCGCCGGCCAGGGTTAGCGCGGCGGAGGAACCGGTTTGTAGCAGCGAATCTTCGCCACCCAGATTGAACTGGCCTCCCTGCACAGTGAACTGATTCTGCACGCCGCCCGAGGCGGCGGCGCCGTATTGCCATGGATTGGCACTGGATATTGTGGATTGGCCGGTGAGGTTGACGATATTGCCGTCGCCCTGCAATGCGAGAGAGGCGTTGCCGCCGCTGACGGTGTTGTTGTTCGAGGTAACGAACAGCGCGGCGCCATTATTCGCGATGATGCTGTTATTGCCCGACCAGATGGAAAGCGTATCTGCCCCCGATATGGATAGCACGCCACCCGCGGTGCTGCTGGCGGCCGGGTTGGCGAACACGGCGAAGAGATTGCCGCTGCCGCCAAGATAAAGTGCGTTATTGGCGTTATAGATGAAACCGGAATTGCCGCTGCCGGTGACGCTGAGCAGATCGTATTCCGCGGTGACGCCAGTGGTGGTGAGATCGACAACGCTGTTCGAGCCAAGAAAGATTGTATTCGGAGATCCTGCCGTGCCGCCCAGCGTATCTTGCGTGAGGAACTGGCCATCGGCCACGGTGACCGTATTATTTCCCGCTGAGAAGTTCAGCTTGGTGCCGCCGCCGATTGTGTAGCTGTTATTGCCGACGCTGTCGTTGAACGTGCCGCCCACGGTGGCGATGATGCTGGTGCCGCCTGAAGTGATATTGACAACACTGGCGCCCGCGCCAGGCGTGGTGTCTACAATGCTGGAAGTGCCGGCGTTATAGGTGGTGGAGGACGCCACGACGCTATCAATCGAAATGGTGGAGGCAGGCACCGTGCTGGAGGACCCGCCGCCGGTAAACTGCGAGGTGCTGACCGTATCCTGAGCACCTGCCACGCTGATTGTTTCCAGTTGGGACTGCGCGGAGATGCTGCTGCTGCCGCCGGCAAGCGTCGCGGAATTGCCGTAGCTTTGCAAGGAAACCGAACTGCCGCTACCGCTGCTCGCCACGGTATTGTTGTTGTTATAGGTAGTCACGCTGGTGCCGGAAGCGGAGCCGGCGATGGAGATAGAGGTGCCCGGTACAGTGTCCTGGCCCGCCTGATCAGCGCCGGCGAGCAGAGATGTGGGAAGCGTGGAACCCGGCCTGGATTCATCCACCACCGTGGCGTTGCTGCCGGTGATGAGAATGCTCTGCGCATTCGCTGCCATCACCGTATCGTTCGTGCCGGCGATCGTGAATGCGCCGTCATTCGCATTGATCAGAACATTATTGCCGGTAATGAGGAAATTGCCGCCCATATAGATTGCTGAGACGGTATCGTTGCTGCCGTTGACGACGACATTGGATGTTTCGATGCGCTGCTGAGAACTGAAAAGATTACCGCTGCCGTTGATGGTGACGCCGCCGCCGCTGAAGCCGTTATCCTCAATGACGTTGTAGTTTCCAGTTAACAGCAAGGTGTCGCCGGTAACGCCACCCGTGATGGCGTTCCCAGCCACGAGCGTATCGGACGAACCGCTGATGATGATGGTGTTGTTGCCGCCGGTGAGAACAATGCCTATTCCAGAGGCTGCGCTTTGTACCGTATCGGAACTGCCATTAATCGTTGGCGATCCGGAAACAATGTCCAGCACTTGGCCGCTATAGGAACCAGACACACTGCCGGCAATAGTGACAACTCCACTCAAAGCAGTCTCTCCTGTTTCAGGACAGCAAAGAATCCTAAAGAATCCTACCTCATCGAGGCAGCTATCACACGAGTAATTGATTAGCTGGCAAACAAAGATAAGTCATCAGAATTGTGCACGTTGAGCGTGTGTTGTGGAAGTGACGACGTCAAGCTTACTGATTGTCTAAAATTGCCACCACTTTTATAATTTACTTTTATAAGCGAGGAAAAAATGAAGTTTTCCATGCATTTTCGCGGCCAGGAAGAACCTTCGAGTCTTCCAATATAAAAGAGTTTTATTATAAAAATGACGAAAATACCTTAATTTCTCCAAATTTTGTCGGCCGCGTTGGAATTTTACTTTTGCTTTAGAATTGAATTACAAAAATGTAATCAGTATTCCAACGCTTTGACGACGGTAACCACACCTAAAACAGGAATTTTTTAGGATTCTCTTGCCGATATTTACGGGACATGGTGCATTTCCCACATGGTGAAGCTGGATAAAATCTATACCCGGGGCGGTGATCACGGTGAAACCTCGCTGGGGGATGGCGCCCGAGTCGCGAAATCCGCCGCCAGGGTTGTTGCGCTTGGCGAGGTGGACGAGGCCAACGCCGCGATTGGTTTGGCCAGGCTTGACTCCGAAACGCATGCGGATGCAATTTTGATGCGAATACAGAACGATTTATTCGATCTCGGCGCGGATCTCTGCATGCCGATCAAAGATAATGAGGGATCCCCGGCCTTGCGGATTGTACAATCGCAGGTCGACTGGCTGGAGCAGCGGATCGACGACATCACCACGGCGCTTCCGCCGCTTGCCTCGTTCGTATTGCCTGCAGGCAGCCCGGCCGCAACGCGGTTGCATTTCGCCCGCACCGTTGTCCGGCGGGCGGAACGCGCTGTCGTGCATCTTTTGGAAACGCCGGACGAGGCGGTGAACCGGCTGGTGCTGATCTACCTGAACCGGCTTTCAGATTTGCTGTTCGTGCTGGCCCGTGCGGCCAATGGCATGGGCGAGGCGGATGTACTCTGGGTGCCAGCCGCGAGCCGCAATGGGTGAGCCGGTGGCTACCGGATGGTCCATCTCCGCCGGTTTCGCGGCAGAAGGCGAGGCGGGGGCGCGGAGTTTTTTTGCGCTCTATGAAGGAGAAAATTTCGGCGCGCCGGAGCGTGGGGCCTTGGCCGTCATCGCCTGTGCTCATGCGGATGGGCGGGCGGCTGCGGCGGGGGCATGTGCGGCAGTGCAGAGTGCCGTGCATACTTTCGCAGAAGGGTATTTCGGCGCCAGGCGCACTTTGTCGCCCGGCAAGGCGGCGGCTGCGGCGCTGGCTTCGGTGAACCGATGGTTGGCCGGGCAAATGCAGGGCGCCGCACTGGTTTCGCTTTCGGCTCTGCTGCTTCAGGATCGGCGGATTGGGCTTGTGCAACTGGGTGCCTGCCAGATGTACAGGCTGCGCAGCGCAGGTCTCACGCCGCTCATGCACCCGCATATTCACCCAGCGGAACCGGTGCCCTTCATGCCAGCCCGGGCTTTAGGGCTGGACGCGGAGCTGGCGCTTGACTTGGGCGACATGGAGGCTGAGGCGGGGGATGTGTATCTGCTCATCGCCGGGTTGACAGCCGTGGAGGGGGTGTACCACGCTTTGCTGCCGCTGCTGGGGCAAGCCGCAGACGACAGTTTGGCCAATGCCGCTCTGGCTGCGTTGGGCGGTCTGCCTTCACCTGGTAAATCCGTGATGGCGCTGCAAGTGCATGCATTGCCGAAAGCGGAGCCAGACGCCCTGGCCCGCGCGGCGCTGGCGCATCTGCCTATTCGCCCAGCACCGCGCAAAGGCGATGTATGGGATGGCTTCCAGATCGGCGCTACTTTGTTCCGGGGGCGCTACACAATGCTGGTGGCGGCGCGGGACAAGTATAGCGGCCAGGATGTGGCGTTGAAAATCCCGCTGCCCTCCATGTTGCAGGATGAGGTGTTCACCGCCGGGTTCATGCGTGAGGCATGGATCGGCACCGCGGTGCGCAGCCAAAGCGTGGTGCAATATCTCGAACTGCCGCCAGAGCGGCGCAGCGCACTTTACCTCGTGATGCCGCTCTACCATGGTGAGACGCTGGAAAAGCGTTTGAACCACGCCCCCTCGATGAACCTGCCGGAAGGCATGGGCATCGCCTTCCGGCTATGCGAGGCTGTGCAGGACCTAGCTGCGATCGAGGTGGTGCACCGGGATTTGAAGCCGGACAATGTGATGCTGGTGGAAACGGGGGAGGTTCGGCTGCTGGACCTCGGCCTGGCCTATCTTCCGGGAATCGACGCAGCCAATGCGGCACGGCCGGGTGGCACCATACGCTATATGGCGCCTGAACTGCTAAAAGGCGCGGCGGCCAGCGCCCGCACCGAGGTTTACGCGCTGGCGGTGACTTTCTACCGCATGTTTTCGGGCGGTGCCTTTCCGTATGGGCAATATGAGAAGCGGCCATTGGCCCGCGTGCGGCCTGATTTGCCAAGCTGGCTCGGCGAGGCGCTTGCCAAGGGTTTGGCCCCACGCCCCGAAGACCGTTTCGCCGATGCCGGCGCATTTGCCCAGGCTTTGCAAATTGGCCTTGCCGGGGGGCGGGATGCTGCACCCCGGCGAAGATACCTTGCCTTCACCAGCTTGCAGCTCTGGCGGGGGGTGGCTGTGCTGTTCGCCATTTTATTCGTGCTGGCCTTGCTGCGGACGATGAAATGATCCGCGTGCTCTATATGAGCGATCTGCATATCGAGATGGAGCGCCGAAAGCGCGGCCCGCTGGATGTGCTGCTGCGCAAACCGCCGCCGGAGGCCAAACCCTTGCTGAAGGATATACCGCCACCCGATCTTATTGTGCTGGCGGGGGATATCCATAATGGCGTGCTCAGCGTTGCGTATGGCGATGGCCTGGCCAAGCGCTTTGGCGCGCAGGTGGCGCTGGTGGCAGGAAACCACGAGTTCTACTTCCAGAACCTGCCCGAGGCGCAGGCGGGTATGGCCACGGCGGCGGCCGCCACCCAAGGCCGGGTGAGGGTTTTAGATAATGAGATGTTCACCATGGACCATGGTGGCCAGCGCCTGCATGTGCTGGGCAGCACGTTATGGACGGATTTCAGCTTGAACCAAGAATGTGCTGTTGCCAGCGCCTACGCGGGAGAGCGGATGAACGACTACAAGCTGATTGATGACGGCATTCACCGTTTGCGGCCGGAAATGACGCTGAAGCGGCATTTCGCCGCCCGCGCCTGGCTTCATACTACCTTGGGCCGGCTGAAGGCGGATGATCCGCTCACGCCCAGGCTGATCATAACGCACCACGCGCCCGCCGCCGCATTTCTGGGCAGGCGGCAGGGGGCGATCGCGCCCGCTTACGCCTCGGACTTGTTGCCGGAATTCGCGCCATATGCTCCGGCTTTCTGGGTGCATGGTCACACTCATCACCGGCACGAAACATTCACCCATGGCTTATGGGTTGTTTCCGCGCCGCGCGGCTATGCGCGGGAGCAGATGGGCGAGGTGGAGGCATATCAGCCGGGCATTTTGGAAATTTAACCGCCGGAGCGGGGGCTGGCGGGTCGGATTGACAAGAATAAAGTTCTTGTGCATCACTCTATTTAACTCACAGGAATTTTTTGTCACTAATGAGATATTCCGCCTTCTCCGTTCTTACCCAGGCGCTACGTGGGCACACAGGCTGGAAACCGGCTTGGCGCAAGGCGGAACCGGCCCCCTCCTATGATGTGGTGATCATCGGCGGCGGTGGCGGTGGACTTTCCACCGCCCATTACCTCGCCAAGAACCACCCGGAGGTGGGGCGCATCGCGGTGGTTGAGAAAGGCTGGCTGGGTGGGGGCAATATCGGCCGCAATACCACCATCATCCGTTCCAACTATCTGCTGCCGGGGAATGAGCCGTTCTACGAATTTTCCATGAAGCTGTGGGAAGGGCTGGAGCAGGACCTTAATTACAACGCGATGGTAAGCCAGCGCGGCATATATAATCTTTACCATTCGGATGCGCAGCGCGATGCCTACGCCAGGCGCGGCAATTCCATGCTGCTGCATGGCGCTGGGGCGGAGTTGCTGGACCGCGCGCAGCTGCGCAAGGAAATCCCGTATCTGAATTATGACAATGCGCGGTTTCCCGTGCAGGGGGCGCTGGTGCAGCGGCGTGCGGGCACCGCCCGGCACGATGCCGTGGCCTGGGGCTATGCCCGTGCCGCCGACCAGCGTGGGGTGGATATCATAGAGAATTGCGAAGTTACCGGCATTTTGCAGGAAAACGGCAAGGTGACCGGACTGGAAACCACACGTGGCACCATTCGCGCGGGCAAGGTGGCGATGGCGGTGGCGGGCGCGTCCTCTTTGCTGGCGGCGAAGGCCGGGCTGCGCCTGCCAATTGAGAGCCATGTGTTACAGGCTTTCGTGACCGAGGGGCTGAAGCCGCTGATTGATACCGTGATCACCTTCGGCGCCGGGCATTTCTATATTTCGCAGTCAGATAAAGGCGGTTTGGTATTCGGCGGGGATATTGACGGCTATAATTCCTATGCCCAGCGCGGCAATTTACCCGTGGTGGAAGATGTGTGCGAAGGCGGCATGGCGCTGATGCCGATGATCGGCCGCACGCGGCTGCTGCGCAGCTGGGGCGGGCTGATGGATATGTCCATGGATGGTTCGCCGATTATCGACAAGACGCCGGTTGAAAATCTCTTCATCAATGCCGGCTGGTGTTATGGCGGCTTCAAGGCCACGCCGGCCTCGGGCTATTGCTTCGCGCATCTCATCGCGCGCGGGGAGCCGCATCCGGTGGCCGCCGCCTACAGGCTGGACCGTTTTGCCGAAGGCAGACTGATTGACGAAAAGGGAGTCGGCGCGCAGCCGAACCTGCACTGATGCGTATCACTTGTCCGCATTGCGGCGAACGCGGGGTGGAGGAATTCACCTACACCCAGGACGCTGAACGCACGCGCCCGAACGATGGCGGTGCCGCGCCCACGAAAGAGTGGGCGGATTATGTGTATCTGCGCGACAATCTTAAAGGTCCACGCAAGGAATATTGGTATCACGGCGCCGGGTGTCATGCCTGGCTGGTGGTGGAGCGCGATGTTTCAAGCCACACTATTCTTTCGGTGACATTGCCATGAGCGGCTACAGGCTTGGCCAGGGCGGGTTGGTCGACCGCACTCGTACGGTGAATTTCAAGTTTGATGGCAAGAGCTACACAGGTTTCACCGGCGATACACTGGCCTCCGCGCTGCTGGCCAGCGGCGTGAAGCTTTTTGGCCGTAGCTTCAAATATCATCGTCCGCGCGGCGTGTTCGCCTCTGGCTCGGAGGAGCCGAACGCGCTGGTGGAACTGCGAACCGGCGCGTACCGTGAGCCCAACACCCGGGCCACCGTGGCGGAGATTTTCGACGGGTTGGAGGCTTCCAGCCAGAATCGCGGCTTTTCGCTGAAATATGATCCGCTGGCGGTGAATAATTTGCTCTCACCGTTTCTCTCGGCTGGGTTCTACTACAAAACCTTTATGTGGCCAGCAGGATTTTGGGAGAAGCTGTACGAGCCGATGATTCGCCGCGCCGCGGGGCTGGGCCGCAATGCTGGCGTACCGGACCCGGATGTTTATGAGAAAACCACAGAATTTTGTGATGTTCTGGTGGTTGGCGGCGGCGCGGATGGCCGCAATGCTGCGTTGGAAGCCGCCGCCAAGGGCCAGCGTGTCATTCTCTGCGACGAGAACGCGCCGCTTGCTAATGCGGAGCTTCCTGAAACAGTCAGCTTCTTTTCCCGCACCACGGTGGTTGGTGTTTACGATGGTGGCACCTACGCGGCGCTGGAACGGCTTAACGATCATCTGCCGTCCTCCAATGCGCCGCGCCAGCGGCTTATCCGCATCGTCGCCAAGCGCAGCGTGCTGGCCACGGGCGCGCTGGAGCGGCCGATCGCCTTTGGCCATAACGATCTGCCGGGCGTGATGCTGAGCCGCGCGGTGGGAGATTATGTTACCCGCTATGGCGTCGCGCCGGGCCGCAATATTCTGCTCTATATTAATAATGATGACGCCGCCGGACTGATTCTCACGCTGCACGCGGCGGGCGTGAACATCGCCGGTGTGGTGGATGCACGGCCCACTAGCAGCGATGCGGTGCATGAGGTTGCGCGTGCCGCCGGCGCGCCGGTTTATGCCGGCGCCGCCATCATCCGCGCCATCGGCACACTTGGGGTGAAGGGGGCGAAAATTCATCTCGCCAAGGGCGGGGAGCTTTCCCTGCCGTGCGACATCATCGCCACCTCCGGCGGGTTCAACCCGAATCTGGCGCTGACCTCGCATTTCGATGGTAAACCGGTCTGGGACGAGAGCATCGCCGCGTTCATCCCTGGCAAAATGCCGCCGGGCATGAACGTCATCGGCAAGGCGGCGGGGCAGGGGATCAACGCGAACATCCAGCCGGTTTTCCATTCCGGTTACGTGCCCGGCAAATCCTTCCTGGATTTGCAGAATGACGTGACGGTGAAGGATGTGAAGCTGGCCGAGCGCGAGGGCTTTTCCTCAGTGGAGCATGTGAAGCGCTACACCACGCTGGGCATGGCGACAGACCAGGGCAAGACCGCGAATGTGAACGCCATCGGCGTGCTGGCGGAAGCGCTGGGGCGCGGCATTGGCGAGACTGGCACCACGCGTTTCCGCCCGCCTTACGTGCCGGTTTCCATCGGCGCGCTGGCGGGGGCGCATACGGGCAAGCATTTCCGCCCGACGCGCCTGACCCCCACCCATGAATGGGCGAAGGCGCTGGGGGCCGTGTTCGTGGAAACCGGCCCCTGGTTGCGTGCCCAGTATTTCCCCCGGCCGGGTGAGGATTGGCTAGCCGCCGCCCAGCGCGAGGTGAGTGCGGTGCGTGAGGCCGTGGGCATCTGCGATGTCACCACGCTCGGCAAGATCGATATTCAGGGGCCTGACGCCGCGAAGTTCCTGGAGCGCGCCTATACCAATAGCTGGACCAATCTGCCCATTGGCAAGGTGCGCTACGGGCTGATGCTGCGCGAGGACGGCATGGTGATGGATGACGGCACCACCGCGCGCCTGGGCGAAACCCATTTCGTGATGACCACCACCACCGCCAATGCCGGG
>JAGXAE010000087.1 GCA_018971725.1 Pseudomonadota bacterium
AGCGCCGCCCGCCCCGCCCTCTCGTGAAGGACCGCGGGTCAACGAAGAAATCAGAATTCCGCAGGTTCGTCTGATCGACCAGAATGGTGAAATGATCGGGGTGCTCAGCACCAGGGACGCGATCGCGCGTGCCTACGCCGTTGGGCTCGACCTGGTCGAGATCAGCCCCAATGCCGAGCCGCCGGTCACCAAGATCCTCGATTACGGCAAGTTCAAATACGAACAGCAGAAGAAGCGGAACGAGGCGCGCAAGAAGCAGAAGGTTGTCGAGATCAAGGAGGTGAAGGTTCGCCCCAATATCGACGAGAACGATTACCAGGTGAAGCTGCGCGCCATGAAGAGCTTTATCGGCGAAGGCGACAAGGTGAAAGTGACACTGCGCTTCCGTGGCCGCGAGATGGCGCACCAAGAGCTAGGGGTGAAGGTGCTGGAACGCATCCGTGGCGACATGGAGACCGACACCAAGGTTGAACAGATGCCGAGGATGGAAATGCGCCAGATGGTGATGGTGCTGGCGCCGAAATAACCTCTGACGCTCACAAAAAAACCCGGCGCGAGGCCGGGTTTTTTATTGGGTAAACGTCAAGAAGTCCGGTTATTCCGCCTTGGCAGGCTCCTCGGCTTGCTCGCTGGCCTGGCCGGCATCGCCGGATTTGGCGCGCGGCGGGCGGCCGCGGCGCTTGGGCGCCGGGTTGGCGGGCTCGGTCAGGGTCAGTTCCGGCGCGGCCACGGGCGGCGCTTCCGGTTTGATGGGGATGGCGCGCGCTTCCGGCACGGCGGCTTCGGGCTTCACCTCCGGCTGGGTACCCTGCCCGGCGGGTTCCTCATTGGCGGCGGCCCGCAACTCGGCTTCCAGGGCGGAGCTGATATCTATGGGCGTGCCGGCGATGGGGGCGGCGAAGCGGTTCGGGCGGTCCCGCTGCTGGAATTCCTGGCGCGGCCGTTGCTCAAACCGGCGGTCCTGGCGGTTTTCGCCATGGCGGTTTTCGTTTTGCCGGTATTCGCTCTGGCGATTGTCGCGGTTATCTTGCCGGGGTTCGCGATATTCGCGGTTTTCCTGCCGGTTCTCGCGATATTCACGGTTTTCCTGGCGTGGCTCACGATATTCGCGGCCATCCTGCCGGTTTTCCCCTTGCCGGTTGTCGCGGAATTCACGGTTCTCCTGGCGGGGTTCGCGGCCATCCTGGCTTTCGCCCTCGGCCCCGTGCTCCCGGCGTTGATACTCGCCCTGCGCCTGGTAGCGCTGCTCGCCGTTCTGGTTGCCCTGGCCCGGCGGCGGCAGACCCTGCGCGGCGTTAATGGCGCTCAGGATGCGGAAATAATGTTCGGCATGCTGGTAATAGGCTTCGCCCAGCACGCGGTCGTTGGAAGATGCCGCATCGCGCGCCAGCTGCGAATATTTGTCATAAAGCTGCTGGGCCGTGCCGCGTACCCGCATTTCCGGACCGGAACTGTCGAATACATGGTTTCTGTTGAGCGGTATGCCGTTTTGCTGATTGCGAAACCCACCTCCGCCGCCACCACCACCAGAACGGTGGTTGCGTCCACGCATGCGCTTCATATTCATAGGCTCGTGTCTATCCTCGTCTGCTGGCTTGCGCGGTGCGGTGTGCAGATCAATTGCCCTTCTGGCTCCAGGATAACCGGAGACTCGTGGGCAAGACGGACCGCGCTATCCGTGCTTAGCTGTAAATATATATTCTGCCAATCACTTATTTACAGAATTTGAGAGTTATGGCGCGTTCTATACCGGAAAGGTCGCGGCGCAAGGCGTAACTAAACCCGGCCTCACGCGCCAGCTCTGATACCAATTTAGCTTGGCCAGCCCCAAGTTCAAGCACCGCAAGCCCGCCGGGGGCCAAAATTCGGGGCAAATCATCTATAATGGCCTTGTATGCGGCCAGGCCATCGGTGCCGCCATCCAGGGCCGTGGCGGGCTCATAGGCCGCCACCTCTGGCATCAGCCCGGCAATATCCGCGCTTTCGATATAAGGCGGGTTGGAGAGGATAACGTCGAATTGATGGGAAAGCGCGCTGGCCCAACTGCCGGCCAGAAACGCGGCGCGGTTGCTGAGGCCAAGGCGTTGGGCGTTGTGCCGGGCCAGGCGCGCGGCCTCGGGGTTCAAATCAACCCCCACGCCAAAGGCAGCCTTGTGTTCATGCAGGCAGGCCAGCAGCAGGCAGCCCGTGCCGGTGCCGAGGTCCAGAATGCTGCGTGGCTTTAGGCCGGACTTCAGCACGGCCTCCAGCAGCGTTTCGGTGTCTGGCCGGGGGATCAGCGTGGCGGGGGAGGTGAGGAAATCCAGCCCCCAGAACTCCTTATGCCCAGTTATATAGGCCAGCGGCTCGCGCGCGGCCCGGCGGGAAAGCGCCTCGGCATAGGCATGCGGCTCCACCTCCGCCCGCGCCAGCAGCCCGGCGGCATTGGTGCCAAGTGCCGCGGCCAGCAGCAGCCGGGCTTCCCGGCGCGGGTGCTCGACTCCCGCCAGCTTCAGCCGGTCGGTGATCTCCGCCAGCGCCTGGGCGGTGGGGATCAATTTTGCTCGGCCAGCCGGGCCGCCTGATCCTCGGCGATCAGCGCGTCGATGATATCGTCGAACTCGCCCAGCATCACCCGATCTATTTTATGCAGCGTGAGGTTGATGCGGTGGTCGGTTACCCGCCCTTGCGGGAAGTTATAGGTGCGGATGCGCTCCGAGCGGTCTCCGGTGCCGACCTGGCCCTTGCGGTCCGCCGCGCGGGTGGCGTTTACGTTGGCGCGCTGCTGGTCGTACATGCGCGTGCGCAGAATCTTCATGGCTTTCGCACGGTTCTTATGCTGGCTGCGCTCCTCCTGCATCGCCACCACGATGCCGGTGGGAATATGCGTGATGCGCACGGCGGATTCGGTTTTGTTCACATGCTGCCCGCCAGCGCCCGAGGCCCGGTACACGTCGATGCGCAAATCCGATTCGTTAATATCCACATCCACTTCCTCGGCTTCCGGCAGCACCGCGACGGTAATGGTGGAGGTGTGGATGCGCCCTTGCGTTTCCGTGGCGGGCACGCGCTGCACGCGGTGCACGCCGGACTCGAATTTCAGCTTGGCGAAGACGGATTTGCCAGTGATCTCGGCCATCGCGCCCTTCACGCCACCCAGCTCGTTTTCCTCGTAATCCAGCACCTCGAACCGCCAGCCCTGGGCAGCGGCATATTTCTGGTAGGCGCTGAACAACTCAGCGGCGAACAGCCCGGCCTCGTCCCCACCGGCGGCGGGACGGATTTCCAGGATGCCGGAGCGGTCATCCGCCTCGTCCTTGGGCAGCAGCGCCAGGCGCACGGCCATTTCCAACTCGGGAAGCTGCTGCTTCAGCTCCAGCAGTTCGGCTTCGGCCAGCTCCTTCATATCCGGGTCGGCCAGCAGCGCCTCGGCCTCTTTCGCCTGTTTTTCAGCGCTTTTTAGGGCGAGGACTTTTTCCTCAACGGGCGCGAGTTCTGAGAGCTCCTTCGAGGCTTTCACGAATTCATCGCCAGCCAGGGTGCCGGAGAGCATGAAGCGCAGCTCCTCCGCCCGGGCCATGATGCGGTCCAGCTTATGTTCGAGCGACGAACTCATGCGCCTAGCCGCTTCACGAGCATTTCTGCCGTCACATCTTCCTGGCTGCCATCGGCGAGGTTCTTCAGCTTTATCTCGGCACCAACCAGCACAGCGAAACCGGCGCCGGATTTATTCGCCCGCTCCAGCCGCTTTTTGGCATTGCCGGAATAGCCGGTCTCGGCGGCGATGTTGCCGTTCCGCAGCAGGTTCAGAATCTCCAAGGCCTGGCCTTCAAACTCCGCAGACATTGGGATCACCGCAACGGGCTGAGCCATAACCGGCGGGGCGGCGATGAGCATGGAAAGCCGCTCGATGCCCGCCCCCCAGCCAATGCCGGGCACGTTGGGTCCGCCCATCTGCTCCACCAGCCCATCGTAACGCCCACCCGCCATCACCGTGCCCTGCGCGCCCAGTGCATTGGTGACGAATTCAAAGGCGGTGTGGTTGTAGTAATCTAGCCCGCGCACGATGCGCGGATCTTCGACGAACGGCACGCCAAATGCCGTGAGGGTGGATTTCAAACCGTTATAGAAAGTGGCAGCTTCTTCCGTAAGGTGGGCGTAAATCACCGGGGCTTTTTCAACCAGCGCCTTGTCGCCATCATCCTTGGAATCCAGAATGCGCAGCGGGTTTTTCTCAAGCCGCAGCTTGCTGTCTTCCGAGAGTTTCTCCGCATGGCTAGAGAAATACGCCACCAGCGCGTCGCGGTAATTCGCCCGGCTTTGCGCGTCGCCCAAGGTGTTGATGTGCAATTCCACATCCTTGGCGATGCCAAGCTCATTCAAAATTCGCCAACCAAGAGAAATCACCTCCGCATCGGCCAGCGGCGAGGCGGGGCCCAGCAACTCCACGCCGATCTGGTGGAATTGCCGGTAGCGGCCCTTCTGCGGCCGCTCGTAGCGGAACATTGGCCCGGCATAAAACACTTTCTGCGGCAGGGTCTGTGTCAGCCCGCCGGTGATGAGCGCGCGGCACACACCGGCCGTACCCTCAGGGCGCAGCGTGAGGGAATCTCCGCCGCGATCCTCAAACGTGTACATCTCCTTCGTCACCACATCCGAGGTTTCGCCCAGTGTGCGGGAAAAGACGCGCGTATCCTCGAAAATTGGCGTCTGCCATTCGGAGAACCCGTACAGCCTGGCCACGCGCCGTGCTGTTTCCACCACGTGGAAATGCCGGGCCGCGTCCTCGCCGGTTAAATCGCGGGTGCCGCGCACGGGCTGCAACTGGTTTGCCATTTCGTCCTACCATCAAAACAAAAACCGGGGCGGAAGCCCGCCCCGGAAAACCATCTTTCAAAAACCCGCCGCTATTCCGCCGCGAGTTTGGCCGCCTTCGCCTCGGCTTCAACCTGCGCGGCCTTCGTCTCCACCAGCTCCACCAAATGCTCGATCATCTGCTCGTCGGAGATGGTGTGGTCGGTCTTGCCGGAGGCATAGATCATATGCCGTCCGCCGCCGCCGCCGGTCAGGCCAAGATCGGTCATCAGCGCCTCGCCGGGGCCGTTCACCACGCAGCCGATGATGGAGAGCGTCACCGGCGCCTGAATATGCGCCAGCCGTTCCTCCAGTGTTTCCACCGTCTTGATGACGTTGAAGCCCTGGCGCGCGCAGGAAGGGCAGGAGATAATGCGCACGCCGCGATGGCGGATGCCGAGGGACTTCAGAATATCCCAGCCCACCAGCACTTCCTCCTCAGGCTCGGCCGAGAGCGAGACGCGCATGGTGTCGCCAATCCCGGCCCAGAGCAGCGAGCCCAGGCCGATGGAGGATTTGACCGTGCCGGCGCGCTTGGAGCCCGCCTCGGTAATGCCGATATGCAGCGGATGGTCGCATTGCTCGGCCAGTTGCTGATACGCCGCCACGGCCATGAACACGTCAGACGCCTTCACGGAAATCTTGAATTCGTGGAAATCGTGGTCCTGCAAAATCTTCGCGTGTTCCAGGGCGGATTCCACCAGCGCGTCAGGGTTTGGTTCGCCGTATTTCTCCAGCAGATGCTTCTCCAGGCTGCCCGCGTTCACGCCGATGCGCATGGAGCAATTATTATCGCGCGCGGCCTTGATGACTTCTTTCACACGTTCCGGGCTGCCGATATTGCCGGGATTGATGCGCAAACATGCGGCACCCGCCTCAGCCGCCTCGATCCCGCGCTTGTAGTGGAAATGGATGTCCGCCACGATCGGCACGTTCACGCGCTGTACAATGTGCTTCAGTGCTGCTGTGCTTTCCTCGTCCGGGCAGCTCACCCGCACAATATCCACCCCCGCCGCCTCGGCGCGTAAAATCTGTGCCACGGTGGCTTCCACGTCATGCGTCAGCGTGTTGGTCATGGTCTGCACCGAAATCGGCGCGTCGCCACCCACCTTCACATTGCCGACGCTGATCTGCCGGGATTTGCGACGGTCGATCTGCTGATATTCGCGGTAATTCATGCGGGGTCCTTTACTGCGCCGCGCCGGTGGCGGGGCTGGTCCCGGCCGATGCCGGGGTGGAGGCGGAAGGCGCGCCCGAAGCGGGCGGGGTAAGCTGGTAGCCGTGCAGCACCACGCCTTCGGCGCCAAGCGGCTGGCCGGGCTTACCATTTGTCACAATAACGGTGCCGCCGGCATTCCCGGTGGTCATCTGCAAACCTGCCTCCTGCGGCACGGGCCAGCTATCGCCCGCGTGCAGCACCTTGCTGAACAATATGTTGCCGGTGGAATCGGTTACCTGCACCCAGGCATCCTGCGTCGCGGAGATCACCATGCCCGCACCTGGCGCCGGCGCGGCTTGCGGCGCGGGCGTGGCTGGCGGTGCGGCGGAGGCGGGTATTTCCGGCGTCATCGCCGCACCAGGGGCTTGCGCCGTGGAGGCGGGTACTTCCGGTGTCATCGCCGCTGCTGGAGATTCTGCCGTCGAGGCGGGTACTTCTGGGGTTGCCGCCGCCGGGGTTTGTGTCGTCGAGGCGGGTACTTCCGGGGTCGTCGCCGCCGGGGTTTGTGCCGTGGAGACGGGTACTTCTGGTGTCGTCGCCGCCGGGGCGTTTTGCGGGTCCGTGGCGGGGGCGTTCACCTTCGGCGGAATCGCCAAGGGTTGCAGTTGCGCCGGCACTTGCGGCACGGCCTGGGCGAGGCGCCGCGCCTCTTCCGTGCGGTGGTACCACAGCCCGTAAGCGGCCAGCACAACAAGAAACCCGATGAAGACGATGGCACCTTTCGGCACGCCACGGTCCGGCACCGGGGCCAGAAACTGAATCTCGCTTTTGGGCGACTCGCCAAGCTGCCCGGCATCACGGAACCGGTTGAGAATCTCCTCGCCATCCAGCCCCAGCGCCTGGGCGTAAGACCGTACGAACCCGGCGCGATAGGCCGGGCCGGGCAGGGAGGACAGATCCCCATGCTCTATGGCGGCGAGGAATTCCGGGCGGATGCGCAAGCCAACGGCCACGTCGGGCAGCCGCCAGCCCAATCGCTCGCGCACCTCCCGCAACCCGGCACCCACACGCAGGGCTTGTGGGGTGGTTTGCGTGTCCGCGGTGTCGTTCTCGATCAGATAATCTGGCATCCCTGACTCTTTTACTCCGGAACCGCGTATCTCTCAAATTGCGAGGTTGTGCTCGCGTGCCCAAACCGCCAGCGGTTCGCGTATGCTGCCGCCGGCCGCTCCGGTGCGGCGCAATTCCCTCAGCACCGGCCGCAGGGAGTTCAAATCCGCTTCCACCAGCACGGCTTTCACCGGCAATATGGCGCTGCCGGACATTGACAATGTCGTGACACCCAGCGCCGCGAAGGCCAGTGCGTCCAAAGGCCGCCCGGCGGCCTCACCGCAGACGGAAAGCGGCACCCCGGCTTCCTGGCACTGGGTTACCAGCCTCTCCAGCATTTCCAGCACCGGGGCGCTCAGCGTATCGTATCTATCGGCCAGTTCCGGCGTGCCTCTGTCCGCGGCGAACAGAAACTGCATCAGATCGTTGGTGCCCACGGAGATGAAATCAGCCTCCGCCAGCAAGCCGGGCAGCTGAAAGAGCAGGGAGGGTACCTCCAGCATGGTGCCGGCCTCCAGCCGTTCCGGGGCAGGGCGGATGCGCCCGGCCTCCGCCTCCAGCAAATCCCGCGCGGCGCGGAATTCCTCCACCGTCGCCACCATCGGAAACATCACCTGCAATGGCCGCCCCTGCGCGCCCAGCAGCAGCGCCCGCAACTGGCGGCGCAAAATCGCCGGGCGGTCCAGCCCTATGCGCAGGCTTCGCCAGCCCATGGCGGGGTTTTCTTCGGCCAGCGCGGTTTCCCCCGGCAGCAGCTTGTCGGCTCCCAGATCCAGTGTGCGGAACTGCACCGGGCGGCCCTTGGCGCGGTCCAGCACGCGGCCATATTCGGCGGCCTGGCCCGCCACATCCGGTATGCCGCCCGCCGCAAGCGCCGCAATTTCCGTGCGGTAGAGGCCGATGCCGTCGGCGCCGGTGCGGTCCAGTTGGTCCAGTTCCAGCGCCAGGCCGATATTCATCATCAGCGTCAGCTCGGTGCCGTCCTTGGTTATGGCGGGCTTGTCCCGGTAATTGGTCAGCGCCACGGCGCGTTCGTTGCGGGCGGCCATGGCGCGGTCGTAAACCTGAATCACCTCCGGCTCGGGCCGCAGCACCAGAGTGCCTTCCTCGGCGTCCAGCAGAGCCAGTTCGCCTTCCACGGCGGCTTCCACGGCGCCGCGTTCCACCTGCAAGGCGGGAATGGAAAGCGCGCGAGCCAAAATGGCGGCATGGCCGGAGGCACTGGCTTCCTCGATGGCGAACCCCGCGATGCCCCGCGTATGCCAGTCCAGCAGGTCCGCGGGGCCCAGGCGGCGCACGATCAGGATCATGCCGTCGGCGCGCTCGGGCTTCGGCGCCTTGCCGCCCAGCGCCACCATCAGCCGCCCCACCATATCCTCGATATCGGCCAGGCGCTCGCGCAGATAAGGGTCGGCGACGCGGCGCATGCGCTCGCGCAGCTGGCGGGCCACCTTGTCCACGGCGGTTTCGGCGGTCAGGCCATCAGAGATGGCGGTGCGCACCTGGGCCAGCCAGCCGGAACTTTGCGCCACCATGCGGTACGCGTCCAACACATCGCGCGAGGCGTTGCCGCCGGGCATGTTGGCGGTGATCAGCCCGTCCAGCGTCTTGTTCGCTTCCTCCACGGCGGCATCCAGCCGTGCCAGCTCGGCCTCGGTGTCCTCGGTCAGCAGCTTGGCGATAGGCGCTGCGGCGCCATAGGCCAGCACGGGGCCACGGGCGATCCCGGCTGAGATTGCGTGCCCGCCATAGCGGCGGGGCAGGGTTTCAGAAAAACCTTCCTCGCCCACATCCGAGGCACCGGCACGGGCCAGGATTTCCGCCAGCAGCATCGCCACCGTGGCGAGCGATTCCACCTCCACCGGCGCATAGATGCGGACCTCGCGGGACATCACCGAGATCACACCCAGCGTGCGCCCGGCGCGTTTCACCGGCACCGCCAGCATGGAGGCCATGTCCTGCTCGCCGGTTTCGGCACGGAACACGAAGCGGGGGTGGTTTTGCGCGTCCGGCAGGTTCAACACGTCGCCAGATGCAGCGGCCAGGCCGATAATACCCTCGCCCACGCGCAGCTTGGTGCGGCCAACGGCCGAGACGTTCAGCCCATGCGTGGCGGCAAGCTCCAGAAGCTCGCCAGGGCGGGTCACGTAGATAACGGCGGCGTCCGCGATCAGGCCGTCGGCCACTAGTTTCGCGAAGTCAGGCAGGGAGGCGGTACCGGCGGCCAGATGCTCTCGCAAAGCCGCGAAAAGATGCCGCGTATCGCCGAATTTCGGCTTTTTGCGCCGGCGGGGCGGTGGATGAGGGGTGTTAGGCTCTTGTGCCACGCGCCACCATTGCGGCGATGGCTTGCGCCCGCAA
>JAGXAE010000255.1 GCA_018971725.1 Pseudomonadota bacterium
CATCACCTCCGTCACGCTCAAATACCCGCCCTGCGTGGTGGGCGACGGGCGGCGCAGCGTGAAAGACCTCATCGCCGCCGATGACCGGCTGCACGCCATCTCCCATTTGCTGCTGCCACGGCTGGGGCCCAAAGCCGCCAGCGTACCCGCCCCCAACGAGCGGGTGGCGCTGGTGTTTGTCGGTAATCATTGCCGCGGCTCCACCTTTAAGGACGGGCTTTCCATCGTCACCCCCGCCCTCACCGCGCGGATCGACGAGATCATGCAAGACATGCCGGATGTGTATTTCTCCCGCATCGACCTGCGCTACGACAATCTGGACGCCCTGCGCGAAGGCCGGGATTTCAAGATCATCGAGTTCAACGGTTCAGGCTCCGAGGCCACCCATATCTGGGACCCCGAAATGACCCTGGCCCGCGCCTACAAGGACCAGTTTTTTCATTACGGCGAATCATTCCGCATCGGCGCGCAAATGCGCAAAACCGGGCTGAAGCCCATCGGGCCACTCAAGCTGCTGGCCCTCTGGCAGCACCAGAAACGGCTGATGCGCGCCTACCCGGTAAACGACTGACCGGCTGCTACATAAAGGAAACCGGGTCCACATCCACCTCCAGCTTCACGCTGCGTGGCACCGCCACCTGGGCCAGCCAGTCCCGCAGCAAGGGCTGCACGGCAATCTCGCGCTGGGTTTTCAGCAACAGGCGGCGGCGGTACCGCCCGCGCAGCAGCGCAATCGGCGCGGGTGCAGGGCCCAGCACCTCCACCCCCGGCTGGCGCGGCGCCGCGCGGGCCAGCTCCCGCGCCGTCTGATCCGCCAGCCGCTCATCCTCCGCACTCACAATCAATGCCGCCAGCCGCCCGAAAGGCGGCCAGTGGCCGGGGCGGCGCAGCGCCGCCTCCTGCTCCAGAAACGCCGGCAAATCGCCCGAGAGCAACGCCCCTATTACCGGATGCGAGGGATCATAGCTTTGCAGCAGCACCCGCCCCGGCGCCTCGGCCCGCCCGGCGCGCCCGGCCACCTGATGCAGCATCTGCACCGTGTGCTCGCCCGCCCGCAAATCCCCGCCCGCCAGGCCCAAGTCGGCATCCACCACCCCCACTAAAGTGAGATGCGGAAAATGCCAGCCCTTGGCCACCATCTGCGTGCCGATGACGATTCCCACCTCCCGCGCCGCGATTCGCCGCGCCGCCTCTTCCGCCTGGGCCGGGCCGGAAATAACATCCGACGCCATCACCAGCGCCTCGATGCCGGAAAATTCTTCCGCCACCTCCTCGGCGATGCGCTCCACCCCCGGGCCAATGGGCACGAAACTGCCTTCCGCCTCGCAGGAGGGGCAATGCGCCGGGCGCCGGGCGGTGTGGCCACAATGATGGCAGGAAAGCCGGGGCGAGGATCTATGTTCCACCAGCCAGGCCGAGCAATTGGGGCAGGAGAGCCGGTGCCCGCATATGCGGCAGAGGGTGAGCGGCGCATAACCCCGGCGGTTGAGGAACAGCATTACCTGTTCGCCCCGCGTCAGCGTCTCGCGCATCGCCGCCAGCAGCAGCGGCGAGAGGAATTTGCCCCGCTCCGGCGGCGCTTCACGCAGATCCAGCGCCTCAACCTTCGGCATGGCGGCACCGCCATGGCGGGCAGGCAAATCAAGCTTCTTGTACCGCCCCTGAGCGGCATTCTCGGCGGTTTCCAGGCTGGGCGTAGCACTCACCAGCAGCACCGGGGCCGCGCAAAGCTTGGCCCGCACCACCGCCATGTCCCGCGCATTGTAAATCACGCCGTCTTCCTGCTTGAAGGAGGTCTCGTGCTCCTCATCCACC
>JAGXAE010000256.1 GCA_018971725.1 Pseudomonadota bacterium
GCGCGATAGAGGCGATGGTGCCGATTACGGCGGCGGCATAGACGCGCTTCTCGCCCTGGAAATAATGAAAAGACGACGTAAAAACAATGGGAATCATCGAGGCGCCAAGCATACCCTGCATCGCGCGGAAGATGATCATCGACTTGATATTCCAGGCAAGCCCGCAGAGCAGACTGGCCAGGGTGAAGCCGACAGCGGAAACGGTAAACAGCCAGCGCGTGGAAAAAACCCGGGTGAGCCAGCCGGAAAGCGGAATCACGATGATTTCCGCAATGAGATAGGCGGTTTGCACCCAGCCGATCTCGTCCTGCGAGGCCGACAGGCTGCCGCCGATATCCTGCAGGGATGAGGCGACGATCTGGATGTCCAGCAACGCGATGAACATGCCGAAGGTCATGACCGCGAAGGGCAGAATGTGCTTCATTTGGTGTCCACCGTGGCGGTGACGGAAAGGCCGGGACGCAGCAGGCCGAGCGTCGCGGCATTACCATCAAGCAAGATGCGCACGGGGACGCGCTGCACGATTTTGGTGAAATTGCCGGTGGCATTCTCGGGCGGCAGAATGCTGAACACCGCGCCCGTGGCGGGCGCGAGGCTGGCGACATGGCCAATGATCCTCCGACCGGGCAGAATATCCGCGATGATGCGCACGTGCTGACCTGGGCGCATCCGGGCCAGCTGATCTTCCTTGAAATTCGCGTCCACCCACAGCCCCTGCGCGGGAACGATGGACACGAGCGCCGCGCCCGCCTGGGCATAGCCGCCGGACTGGGCCGCGCGGTCACCAATATAACCATCCACGGGCGCGCGGATTTGCGTATAGCCAAGATTGAGCTGAGCGGTGCGCAGCGCGGCTATCGCACCTTTAAGCGCCGCCGCCGCCTCGTCCTGCTGCGTGCCGATAACGGCGAGCTGCGTCCGCGCCCCTGTCAGCGCCGCATGGGCCTTTGCCGTCGCCGCCTGGGCTTGGGTGTAGGCGCTGTTCGCGGTCTGTGAATCCTGCACCGAGCCAGCGTTGCCGGCAGCGAGGCGGGCATAGCGGGCTTGATTCTGCGCTGCCAAGGCAAGTTCCGCATCCGCAGACTGGACGTCTGCCTTGGCTTCCTCAATCACCGAGAGCTGCAGCGTGCGCGCGGCAGCCAGGTTGCTCACGTTTGCCTCGCTACCCGCCACACCCGCCTGGGCGCGGGCAAGAGCAGCACGGAAGGGGCGGTCGTCGATCTGCACGATAAGCTGCCCGGCACGGACGAACTGGTTATCGGTGACGGCGACCTTGGCGATTGGCCCGCTGACGTTGGCGGCCAGCGCGGTGACATTGCCACCCACATAGGCGTCGTCGGTGCTTTCGAGATATTGGCCGGCCGTAACCCAGTAGGCACCATAGGCGACCGCGGCGGCGGCAAGGATAGCGGCAGCCAGCGCCACCAGCACCCGCCGCCCTGGCCTGGCGGCGGCGATGGCCTTAGGCGTTGCCTCCTTCGTAGCGGTCAGCGCCTCGCTCATGACGCGGTCTTATAGCGGGCGGCGGCGTGATCAAGGGAAAGGTGCGGACCAAGCGCGCGGCGGGCGGCCTCGAAAGCGTTCCACAAGGCAGGGTCGGCGAGCGAGGGAATGGTGACAAGCTCACCCTGGCTAAGCCCGGCAAGTGCTGCCTCCACAAGTTCCCCGGGCTCCATGATCATGCCTGGCGGCAGGGCGCTAAGATCGCGTCCGGAGCGCTCGAAAATTTCCGTGCGCGTGAGGCCAGGCAACACGGCCTGCACCTGTATGCCTAGCGGGGCGAGTTCCAGGTGCAGCTTCTGG
>JAGXAE010000088.1 GCA_018971725.1 Pseudomonadota bacterium
GGCCCGTGGCGGCAGCAGGCATTGCTTGGCCGCGACCGCTGGGAAGCGGATGATCTGCGCGACGTGGTGCGTGACTATGTGGTTGAGCATCTGGCTGACGGCGATGCGGTGCTGGTGATCGACGAGACCGGGTTTTTGAAGCAGGGCAAGGCGTCGTGCGGGGTGTCACGCCAATATACAGGCTCGGCGGGCAAGATCACGAACTGTCAGATTGGCGTGTTTGCAGCCTATGTTTCGTGCCACGGCCATGCGTTCATTGACCGGGCCTTGTATTTACCCAAGGCTTGGACTGAGGATTCTGCGCGGCTGCGAGCAACGTCGGTGCCAGAAGGCATAGGCTTTGCCACCAAGCCGCAATTGGCAGTGCGGATGATCGAGCGCGCCCTGGCGGCCGACGTACCGTTCTCCTGGGTTGCCGCTGACAGCGTGTATGGCGTGGGCGATGTCGAACGTACCCTGCGCCATGCCGGCAAAGGCTATGTGCTGGGTGTTGCGAGTTCGCACTGGTTTGGCTCCTGGAGCCGACCAGAACCGCTGGGCGGCACGGCCGAAGAGATCGCCAAAGACATTCCGGCAGAAGATTGGCAACACCTCTCGGCCGGCGATGGCACCAAAGGGCCGCGCCTTTTTGATTGGTGCTATCTCGAACTGGCGACGCTGGACGCTGAAGAATTCAGCGAGACGAACCATGGTCCCTGGACACGCGGCCTGCTCATCCGGCGGCGTATCGGCGATGGCGATCTTGCCTACTTCACCACCTGGTGTCCCGCCGGCACATCAATCGAGACGCTGGTCAAAGTCGAAGGCCAGCGTTGGGCGGAGGTCGTCAAGGTTCCGCCTGCGCAGCAGGTGGAATACGACCGGAGGGGATCGAGGACAGCTGCGAGGCCGCCAAGAACGAATTCGGCCTCGACCATAACGAAACACGCTCATGGCATGGCTGGCACCGCCACGTCTCGCTCGTCATGCTCGCCTTCGCCATGATGGCCGCCATCAGGCGCAAGGCCAACCAGATACAGATAAGCAATACCACGCCCAAAAAAACAAAAACCCGGATCGCGACCAAAAACCCCCGCCGCTCATCCGCTGGTCCATCCAGGAAATCAGGCGCATTGCCCAGCGCCTCGCGCAAAGACAAATAAATCCCGCCTTCATCATCACATGGTCGCTGTGGCGGAGGGCACACCAAGCCGCCGCAAAAGAGGCACATCAAAAAATAAAATCACAACTGTAATGCTAGAGATGGCATAGGGTTTGACCATATAATCATCGCCCTCGGCAGGTAGACTTTCTGGCTGGTCATCCAGCCCGCCATGCGCGGTAAGAAACAAGGCTGGTGTGGAAATGCCCGCGCCGAGGAGTGTTTGTAGTGCCGCCCGCCCATCCAATCCTGGGAGCAGACGGTCTATGATAAGCACTTCGAAATTATATGGGGCCGCGGTCAGAAGTCCGGCCCGTCCATCCGCGGCCACAGTAACCTCCTACCCTTCAGGCGCTAATCCTGCGACGAGGCTGGTGACGCCATCGGATCGTCTTCGATCAACAGTATTCTCATAGACAAGACTGTGGGACCCGGGCGATATTCGTCAAAATTCCGTGTTTTTCAAATGGCTGGCGGGCCGGAATTATATCCGGGCCGCCGCGCATTTTGGGGCGCCTAGAACAGCGCGGCACCCTTGGCGAGAGCGATCCAGACGCCGATCAGGAACGGTAAACCGATGCCGATCCAGGCAAGCGCGCCGCCAATTCCGAAGGGTCCCCGCGCAGCCATTGACGCGTCTGCAGAGGTGGTTCGTTCATGTTGTAGCGCACGTTCCTGAGCCAGATCTTCTTCGGTCATCAAATGATGGTCAGCCACCGGCCGTATGAGCAAGTTGCAGATGAGCCCGATGAAGAGCAGCCCTGCCATAATGTAGAGCGTTTGGTTATAAACGAGGGCGTGTGGCACGCCGTGATCGAGCTGATACTGCCGGATTGATGCGATAAGCGACGGCCCGATGACACCAGCCACCGACCAGGCCGTTATGAGTCGGCCGTGGATGGCGCCAACCATTTGCGTCCCGAAGATGTCGGCGAGATAGGCTGGGACAGTCGAAAATCCACCACCATACATGGATAGAATAATGCAGATCGAGAGTACGAACAGGCCGGGGATTACCAGATGCCCCCACATCGGCAGTAATATGTAAAGTACGATGCCGAGCACGAAGAAGGTGACATAGGTGGTTTTGCGACCGATCTTGTCTGACAGTGAAGCCCAAAACAGCCGCCCCAGGCTGTTAAACAGGCTGATAAGCCCAACAAGGCCGGCGGCGGCCGCCACGATCGCCGCCTTTTGTGTGGCGGGGTCCATGCCAGTGCCGTTGCCGGAGAGAAGATGGGTTCCAAACACGTCCTGGAGCATGGGGCTGGCCATCGAGATAACGCCGATACCGGCGGTAACGTTAAGGCAGAGCACCAACCAGATCAGCCAGAACTGCGGTGTTTTTAAAACACGGTTGAGATGGACATGGCCGACGGTGATCATCGCGTTGCCGTCCTGGGCCGGCTCCGTCCAGCCGATGGGCTTCCAGCCGGTGGGCGCCACGCGGAAGCTGAAGGCGCCGATGGACATGACAATGAAATAGAGGATGCCCAGGATGATGAGCGCCATTGAGACATTCTGGATACCATTGCTGGCGAAGTGCCTCATCAGCCAGACAGCGAGTGGCGCGCCGATCATAGCGCCCCCGCCATAGCCCATGATGGCGAAGCCCGTTGCCAGCCCCCTGCGGTCGGGGAACCATTTGATAAGCGTAGAAACAGGGGTGATGTAGCCAAGCCCTTGCCCAACGCCGCAGATGATCGCGATGGCATAAAGCAGCCAAAGCTGGTGCACCATGGCGGCAATACCCGCCAGCACCAGGCCGCCGCCCCAACATAAAGCCGCGATGAAACCCGCTTTGCGTGGACCTGCATGTTCCAGCCAACCGCCCCATATGGCCGCCGAGATGCCAAGCGCCGCGATAAAGATTTCAAAGACAGGAGTGACGCTTGGAACAGACCAGTTGCAGCTTGTGGTGAACAGCATCGCGGAGAAACTCTGCTGTGCGCAGGCCGTCGCATCCGTATTTTGGATCAGCTTGGTCATCGGCAGCCAGAAGACCGAGAAACCATAGGCCATGCCGATGCAGAGGTGGATACAAAGCGCTGCCGGCGGAGCGAGCCAGCGGTTGAAGCCTGGACCGGCGATTATGCGGTCGCGCTCCAAAATGCCGGCCGAAGACGCCGTGCCGGCGGTATAGGTGGCGCTTTTCATAAGCTTGCCTCCCGCTTCGTAAGTTCGCGCAGGACAGTGCCGGCATGAAAAATCCCGCATTTAAGGGTTGTTGACTCACTCATATGAGATGTTTCCCCGGTTTTATTTTATTGAGCAGCACCGCAAACATGACGTGATCGAGCGGATCGGTAACAGCCGATCCCTTGGATACCCGTGCAGGCAAAAGAGATCATAAACGGATTTGGCTCGCAACAGGTTCATTGGATAGTGTCATTTTAGGGCAGCGTCATTTTACCCGGGATTAGCTGTTAACCAGTGTTTTGACCCCCGTTTGCGATCCGCAGTTCGAGCCAAAGGGCAGTAGGGTGATGCGTAAATGCATGTCAGAGACGAGGTAAGCCGAGGAATAAACGGCACCGGCTGAGGCTGCCGTCTGGATCGATCGCTTCCGAAGGGGTGCTATCCGATGAGAATGCCGCGCCGACACCGTCACGCCCCCATCCTTACGGTTTGTTCAGAAAGCCTGTGTTCCGAAAAAGAGATCCTAAACAATCTGCAATCGAAGGTTGTTTAATTTTTGGATTTTTGTACCTTAGATTGCTCAGCGTCATGGATTGCTTAGATTTTTTGTCTGGTAACGACTTTTTTATCTGATTCTGTGCCGTTTGTCGGCAAAACCGTTGCAAAGCAACATCAAAAAAAATAAACTTTGTTCAGGATTTTTGTCTAATCTGGTGGAGGTTCATTAATGTCGACCCAAACCCAATCGATCACGTGGTCTACTAATGCGACCTCGACGACTGATATTGTTGTTGGTGATACAGTTACGCTTAACATTACGCTGGTGGGAAGCGGGCAAGGTGCAGCGTATACGCCTGCAGTTGGCGATTACATCATCCTGAGCAACGGTGGGCATGCCGTTTATAACGGCACAGCTTGGGTTTATACCGTAGCCGCCGGCGATGCGCCTACGACCAATCTTGATTATGCGGGTAGCGGCGGGAAAGTTGTTTATTATCATTCAAGTGGCTCGATCACATATACCTCAAACCCGAATGGCGGCTTGAATTTGCCGTCTTACCCGGCTTCGGGCCCTTATGATGTCATCTGCTTCCTTGCCGGCACAATGATCGCGACCCCCACGGGCGAAGTTGCCGTGGAGGAGTTGAAGGCAGGTGATTTGGTTATGTTGGCCAATGGCGGCAGCGCGGCAGTCACCTGGCTTGGCCGTCAGACCGTGTCGACCGTTTTTGCAGACCCTCTGCGCGTGCAGCCCATCCGTGTTATGGCCAATGCTTTGGCTGATGGAATGCCTTCGCGCGATCTGCTGATTTCGCCAGACCATGCCTTGCTCGTGGACGGCATGCTTGTTGCCGCACGGGCCTTGGTGAATGATGTGTCGATTGTCCGTGAAACCATCGCGGAAGAGAAGTTCATTTACTATCACGTTGAGGTCGCGGATCACGCTCTGATTCTCGCAGACAACACGCCGGTTGAAACGTTCATTGATAACGTCAGCCGCATGAATTTTGACAATTGGGATGAGCATCCGGGTGATGCCGCTCTGGTGGAGATGGATTTGCCGCGCGCCAAAGCTGTTCGGCAGGTGCCTTCCAATATCCGTAGCCATCTAGCCGAACGCGGCGAAATGCTTTTTGGCAAAAAAATCCAAGCCGCGTAAAATTAATTTACCGTCGCCTACGCCAATAAAACCGCTCAGCCCATGGCTGGGCGGTTTTATTATGCGCGTTAGAAATCGGTGTGGTGCGTGTCTAGACTAAAAGCTTCATCTGGTTTCGTTGAGATTTGGCCAACAAGCCGCCGTCCGGATTGCTTCTATTTTCCGCTCCAGTTCGTCCAGATGGCGGGGCGGGTGCTGGCGAGCAGTCTGTATCATCTGAAAACCGCCAGTCCTTGATCGGCGATAATTTATCGTATCAGGACTTTAGCATGGTGCGCCGGGAGGGACTC
This sequence comes from Pseudomonadota bacterium, assembly GCA_018971725.1. Lineage (GTDB taxonomy): Bacteria > Pseudomonadota > Alphaproteobacteria > Acetobacterales > Acetobacteraceae > Acidocella. The sequence goes on from JAGXAE010000088.1 coordinate 5,231, forward strand.
GAACCCCCAACCAAACCGTTATGAGCGGTCCGCTCTAACCATTGAGCTACCAGCGCCCTGCTGCGCGTTGCTTTTAAGAGGAAGGTGCGCGGCGTCAACCGCTAGTTGGCACATGCTGGCCAGCAGCGTGGTGGCGGGCTATAGGCGGGCAGCCTTCTATCAGGGAGTTCTTGGCTATGGATGTGAGCAAGCTGTCGCCCGGCAAGGACGTGCCGCACGATGTGAATGTGGTGGTGGAGATTCCGGCCGGGTCGGGCGTGAAGTACGAGGTGGACAAGGATAGCGGCGCCCTGGTGGTGGACCGTGTGGTATTCACGCCCATGACCTACCCGGCGGCTTATGGCTTTATTCCGGGCACTTTGGCTGATGATGGTGACCCGGCGGACGCGCTTGTGCTGCTGCCAACCGCCGTGGTGCCAGGGGCGGTGATCCGCTGCCGGCCGATCGGTATGCTGCAGATGGAGGATGAGTCTGGCCAGGACGAGAAGATCATCTGCGTGCCGCACGACAAGGTACATCCGCAATTCTCCGGCGTGAATGAGGTCGCGGAGTTGCCCGCCATCACGCGCGATGTGATCAAGCACTTCTTCGAGCATTATAAGGATTTGGAGAAAGGCAAGTGGGTGAAGGTGACCGGCTGGGCCGACCGAGTTGCTGCCGAGGCCGCGATTTCCGCCAGCCTGGCGCGCGTCAGCAAGTAGCATGGAGCGCTAACATAAAAGAGGCCTTCCCGGGTGTCTGGGAAGGCCTTTTTTGGTGGTATGATTGGCGGCCTAGACGAATTTCTTGCGGCGGACCATGAGGCGCACGCCGACATTGATCGCCAGCACGACCAGCATGACCAGAAAGGCCGCGGCAAAAGCCAGCGCGTGGGACTTTGCATCCGGCTGGTCGATAAATGTCCAGATAACGTAGGTAAGATAGGCCACAGGCTCGTGAGTGAAGTGGCCACTCCAGCCATAATTGGACCAGCCGGCTGTATAGATTAGCGGCGCTGTTTCACCTACGGAGATGGCCAGGGCAAGAAGTGCGCCTGTGAGCACGCCAGAGGAAGCCGCCGGTAGCACCACCTTGAACACCACCGTGGAGTCCTTCGCGCCTAGGGCATAAGCGGCCTCGCGCATAGTGTTGGGCACTTGCTGCAAGGAAAGCTCGGTAATGCGTGCCAGATAGGGCACGATAAGGATGGCGATAGTGATGGACGCGGCGGCGAGGGAGAAGCCCCAGCCAAAGCCGATAATCATCACGATATAAGAGAAATAGCCAAGCACGATGGACGGGGTGCCGGTGAGCGTGTCTGACATGAAGCGGATGGTATCGGCCAACTTGTTCCGCCCATATTCCGACAAGTGTATGCCTGCACCGACGCCAAGCGGAATGGCGATGATCATCGCAAAGATTGTGATGATAAATGTGCCTTTGATGGCGTTCGCCAGGCCGCCATTCGGGCCGGTGGTGTTCTTGGTGAACAAATGCGGGGAAAAGGCGGCAATGCCGTGCCAGGCGACCTCGGCGACGATATCGATCAGCGGCCCGATGACCAGAAGCAGTGCGAGTCCGCAAAGGAACCAGCCGATCCGGCCCTTGACGATTCGGCGCAACTCCAGCGCCGTGCGGGGAGATTTAAGCGCGCTTGCGGACACGGAGGGCTCCCGATGACAGAAGTTTGGCGCAGGCGTTCACTGCCAGCGTGATGATGAACAGCACCAGCGCAATTTCCGCCAGGGCGCGGACGGACATATTGGTGGGATCGGTTTCGGCACTGTCCAACTGCCCGGCGACGAAAGAGGCGATGGTTGAAATCGGGGAAAAGAGGGATGTCGGCAGGATATTGAGACCACCACCGGAGACCATGAGTACGGCCATGGTTTCCCCCAACGCGCGGCCCAATGCCAGCACGATGCCGCCGATGAGGGTGGTGCGGACCATCGGCATCATTGCCTTGGAGACCACTTCAAAATGGGTCGCGCCGAGGGCGAAGGCGGATTCGCGGTTCTCCTTTGGTACTTGCAGCAGCGCATCCAGCAGAGTAGCGGCGATGATCGGGGTGATCATCAGTGCAAGCACGATAGAGGCGGCGAGCAGGCCATAGCCGCTGCCATTCGGGGCCAGATAATGGCCTATGAAGGGGATGAGCACCGCGATTCCCCACAGCCCGAAAACCACGGAAGGGACCACGGCAATCAACTCAACCAGCATGGAAAGCACGGGGCGAATGCCCGGCGGGACAATTTCGGCCAGAAAAATGGCGGAGCCCACGGCCAGCGGCGCGGCAATGAGAATGGCGATGCCTGATGAGGCGAGCGTGCCGACGATGAAAACAAGGATGCCGTAACTGGCGCCGGATGGCACCAGGATACCGTTCTCTTTCACCGGGTCGTCGTACAGATCCCCCATGTTCCAGTTCACCTGGGCCAGAAAATGCAGGCCGTTGAAAAGGATGGCCTGGCCTGAGTAGAGCACCAGAAACAAAACGACCGCGCAGAGCGCGGCGGGGATGAGTAGGCTAAGGCTGAGGACAATAAGGCGAAAGGGGCGGATTTTCATGGGGCACCCTATACGGCAAATCCTCTCTCTGGTCTGCACCAGAGAGAGGACAGTAGCGTTTTACTTGATCTTCTTGATCTGAGCCTTCGAAAGCTCAATCACTGCCGGAGGCAGCGGCATGAAGTGCACTTGCTTCAGGAAGCTCATGCTGTTGCCTTCGGTGATCGCCCAGGTCAGGAAGTCCCGCACGGCGCCGGCAACCGCAGCGGAGGGCTGGTTGGTGTTGATGATCGCATACTCATAGTTCACGATCGGATAGGCCTGTGCGCCGGGCGCGAAGATCATGCTGATGCGCTCGTCAGCCGGGGTGGTGTTGGCCACGCTCTCCGCGGCAGCGGAAATGGTCTCCGCGGTCGGCAGAACATAGTTGCCGGCCTTGTTCAGCAATTCGGCCTGGCCAAGACCAGCCTTAGCGACCTGGTTGGCGAACGAAACACCGATATAGGCGATGGAGTAGGGGTTTGCTGCAGCTGCGGAAACCATGCCCTGGTTGCCGTTGGCGCCAATGCCGCCGGAAACGGCGGGCCAGGAAACCGAGGTGCCGAACCGAACGGTGGAGCCCCAGGTCGTGTCTGAAGCGGAGAGGTACTGGGTGAAAATGAAGGTGTCGCCCGAACCGTCAAGACGGTGGACCGGGATGATCACGTGGTCCGGCAGGGCAACGCCCGGGTTCGCCGCGGCGATGGCGGGATCGTTCCACATGGTGATCTTGCCGGAATAGATGCCAGCCAGGATCGGGCCGGAAAGCTTGAGGTTGGTGATGCCGGGGAGGTTATAGTTGATCGCCTGGGAGGAAATGGCCAGCGGGATGCTCAGCATGTTCGGGTGGGCTGAGGCCATGGCGTTCGAAAGATATGCGTCCGAGGCCCCGATGTTTACCAGACCCTTGAGCGACTGGGCGATGCCGGCGCCGGAGCCGGTGGAGGTGGTTGTGATGTCAGCGCCCGGGTGGCTGGCGGTGTAAGCCGGAACCCAGAGGTTGAACAGCGGATACAGCAGGCTCGAGCCGGTTTCGACCAGCGGCACGGAGGTGGTGTCAGCCTGGGCCTGGACGACGCCGGCAGCGGCGGTGAAAGCCAGCGCAACAGCGCCAGCGCGGAGGAGGTTTGTCATCGTCACGTTCGCGTTCCTTATGTTTTAAGACCACAAGGGCCCTGATGTCAGCCTGCATGGGATATATATCCCAGCGTGGCTCCCGCTTAATTGAACCATGTGACAATGGCGACGGTGTTTGCATTGCAATTCAGTGACATTTCTTCTTGATAAAGTGCAGATATGGCCGAAGCGGGTCAACTTGACTGGCGCGGCGGTGCGTAGTGCCTTTGTTTCTACGGCGACGGCTTAAAGTGTCACGCCGCTGGTGAAAAAGAAGATTTCAAGCTCAGGGTAATGGAAACGTAACATGAAAGCGGCTCGCGCTTGTGTACGTAACGTGTTGTCATAAGGAGGTTTTGTATGACAAGGGACGAAATTCTCAACGCCACCTCAATGCCGCTGGCCTCTCCCAGCTATCCGAAAGGGCCATTCCGCTTCTACAATCGGGAATATCTCCTGATCCATTATGAGACTGACCCGGAAATGTTGCGCGCGCTGCTGCC
>JAGXAE010000257.1 GCA_018971725.1 Pseudomonadota bacterium
GGGGCGCTCGGCGCGCTTCAGCATCGCCACCGCTTCCTCAATCCGGCGCGGGTCCGGCTCGGTGCGGGGGCGGTAGGAGCGATGCGGCGCGCTGCTCGGCTCGCGATAGGGCGCCGGGGTGATCAGAATATCCTTCGGCAGATCCACCAGCACTGGGCCGGGCCGGCCGGTACGCGCCACCAAAAAGGCCTCGTGCATCACGCGCACAAGGTCTTCGGATTTCTTAACCAGGTAATTATGCTTGGTCGCCGGACGGGTGATGCCGGTGGTATCGGCTTCCTGGAAGGCATCGTTCCCGATGAGATGCGTCGGCACCTGGCCGCACAGGCACACCAGCGGAATGGAATCCATCAGCGCGTCCACCAGACCGGTGACGGCGTTGGTGGCGCCGGGGCCGGAAGTGACGAGCACCACGCCAACCTTGCCGGTGGAACGGGCATAGCCCTCCGCCGCGTGCACGGCCGCCTGCTCATGCCGGACGAGAATGTGCCGAATTTCGTTCTGTTGAAATAGCGCATCGTAAAGCGGCAGCACCGCGCCGCCGGGATAGCCGAATACCACATCCACGCCCTGCGCCTTAAGAGCCCGCAGGACGGCTTCCGCCCCGGAATTCATTAGCTCAGCTGGTGCTATCGTGCCGTCCATGTAAACCTGCCATTTACGTCCAAAATATCCATGCTCCGGTACAGCCATGGCGCGAGAAGGTCAACCAGGGCATTTCACAAAATTACCAAAATCGACCGATAGTCTTTCCAAAAATTTCGTATCTTGGTCGATTCTTGAATGAATTATTTGCATGTCTGTTTTGCTCACCAATTCCTGATGTCGGAACCAGGTCATTTGGCGCTTTGTGTACTGGAATGTAGCCAGGCATGCGCGGGCCTCGGCCTCCTTTAACAATATCTCGCCGCGCAGATAGGCCGCCAATTCCGGCATACCGTGGGCGCGCAAAAGCGGTAGGTCTGGGGGCAGATTTTGGGCCAGCAGGGAGCGGGCTTCCTCCAGCGCGCCGGTATCCAGCATCGCGGTAAAGCGGGTTTCGATGGCCTCGCGCAGAATCGGCCGGGGCGGGTCCAGCAGAATCATCTTCAGCCGCCAGCCTGCCAGCTTTTCGGTGGGCTGGGCCTGCCAATGGGCGATGCCTTTGCCCGTGCCCAGCAGCACCTCATAGGCGCGGGCGATGCGCTGGCTGTCGCCAGGTTTCAGCTTCGCGGCGGTCTCAAGGTCCAGCTTTGCATGCAGCGCCTCCGGGCCGGTTGCAGCCAATAACCGCCTCGCCTCGGCGCGGGCCGCCTCGCCGGGGTCGGGAATATCGGCAATTCCCTTTATTAAGGAAGAAAAATACATCCCCGTGCCGCCGCATAGAATTGGGAAGCTGGCGGCCTCCATTTCCGCTTTCGCGGCCTGGCGCCACCAGGCGGCGTTGGCGGGTTCATCCGCCGCTTTCACGCCATAAAGGCGGTGCGGCGCCTCCGCCTCGTCCGCCGGGCTGGGCCGGGCGGTCAGCACGCGCAGTTCCCGGTAGCATTGCATGGCGTCCGCATTGATGATGGTGCCACCGAATTCCTTGGCAATCGCCAGGGCCAGGGCGGATTTGCCGCTGGCTGTCGGCCCGGCGATGATCAGCCCGCCGCGTTGCCCAAATTCCATCTCTGTCTTATCGGTCGCGCCCATGACAGCGCCTAGTTCCCACATCGTCACCCTCGTGGCCAGCAGCGAGGCCGGCCCCCTCACTGTGCCGGATGTTGCCCGCGCCATGGCCTATGCCCAGGGCCGTAA
>JAGXAE010000258.1 GCA_018971725.1 Pseudomonadota bacterium
AATCTGCGCCGGGGGGTAGAATCCCATTGGCTGGGCGTTGATGAGTGCCGCCGCAAAGGCCGCCGGGTGGTGGCATTTGAGCCAGGCGGAGACATAGACCAGCTTGGCGAAACTCGCCGCATGGCTCTCGGGAAATCCATACGCGCCAAACCCCTCGATCTGCCGGAAACATGCCTCGGCAAAGCCTTGCTCATAGCCGCGCCGGACCATGCGCCCGACCATCATCGTTCTGAATTTCTCGATGGTGCCGAGATTGCGGAACGTCGCCATGGCGCGGCGCAAGCCGTTGGCTTCCTCGGGCGTGAATTCCGCCGCCACCATGGCGATCTTCATGGCCTGTTCCTGGAACAACGGCACGCCCAAGGTTTTGGCCAGAATCTCTTCCAGCTCATTCGGCAAGCCGCCGGCGCGCGCCGGATAGCTTACCGCCTCCTTGCCCTGGCGGCGGCGCAAATATGGATGCACCATATCCCCCTGGATTGGGCCGGGCCGGACGATAGCAACCTCGATGACGAGGTCGTAGAATTTTTGCGGGCGCAGGCGCGGCAGCATGTTCATCTGCGCGCGGCTTTCCACCTGGAACACGCCGATCGAATCGCCGCGTGAGAGCATGTCGTAAGTGGCTGTGTCCTCGAGCGGGATGTCCGCCAGATCATGGATGCCGAGCAGCGCAAAGCATTTGCGGATGCAGGTGAGCATCCCCAGCGCCAGCACATCCACCTTCATCATTTTGAGCGCGTCGATGTCGTCCTTGTCCCATTCAATGAAGCTGCGGTCCGCCATGGCGGCGGGGCCGATGGGCACGCTCTCATCCAGCCGCCCTTTGGTGAGCACGAAACCGCCGACATGCTGGGAGAGATGGCGCGGTAGCCCCACCAGATCGCGCGCGATGATCAGCGTGCGTTTAAGGCGCGGCTCGTCCGGGTCCAGCCCGGCCTCGCGCAGCGTGTCCGCGCCCCATAACTCGTCGCCAGGGTTCCAGGTCTGCGCCGCCAGTATCGCGGCGGTGGCTTCGGGCGGGCCCAGCACCTTTGCCACCTCGCGGATGGCGGAACGCGGGCGGTAATGGATCACCGTGGCGGCGATGGCGGCCCGGTTGCGGCCATAACGGGTGTAGAGATACTGGATCACCTCCTCGCGCCGCTCATGCTCGAAATCCACATCGATATCCGGCGGGTCGCCCCGCTCGGCGGAAACGAAACGCTCGAACAGCAGGTCGCTCTCGGCGGGGTCCACGGCGGTGATGCCCAGCGCGTAGCACACCGCCGAATTGGCCGCCGAGCCGCGCCCCTGGCAGAGGATTTTTTGCGCCCGGGCATAACGGACGATGTCATGCACGGTGAGGAAGTAGCGCGCATAATTCAGTTGGGCGATGATGGACAGTTCCTTGTCCAGTAAGGCCCGCACCTTCTCCGGCACGCCAGCGGGGTAGCGCCAAGCCGCACCGCTTCGCACCAGATTGGCCAGATGCGTATCCGGTGTCAGGTCCGGCGGCACGGGTTCATCGGGGTATTCATAGGAGATCTGATCCAGCGAGAAATTCAGTCGCTGCAAAATCTCCTGCTGGCGGCTGAGCGCCTCTGGAAATTTGTAAAACAGCCGGGCCATCTCAGCGGGGGATTTAAGATGCCGCTCGCCATGCGGCTCCAGCAGGAATCCGGCCTGCTCGATGGTGCAGCCATGGCGGATGCAGCGCATCACGTCCTGCAATTCCCGGATGGTGGCGCTGTGATAGAGCACGTCATTCGCCGCGACGAGATGTAGGCCGTTGG
>JAGXAE010000259.1 GCA_018971725.1 Pseudomonadota bacterium
CTACGAGGACCGGAACGTGGATTTTGGGCTGGAATGCGGGCTGCAAGGTAGGGCGCAGATTGGCAAGGGCATGTGGACGGCGCCAGACCAGATGGCGGCGATGCTGGCGCAGAAACTTGCCCACCCCAAGGCCGGCGCCAACACAGCCTGGGTACCCAGCCCCACGGCCGCCACGCTGCACGCGCTGCATTACCATCAGGTGGACGTGTTTGCCCGGCAGAACGAGCTGAAGAACCGCCCCGCCGCCAAGCTGTCTGACCTTCTCACCGTGCCGTTGGCCCAGGGCGTGAGCTGGACGCCGGAGGAAGTCCAGCAGGAGCTGGATAACAACTGCCAGAGCCTGCTGGGCTATGTGGTGCGCTGGGTGGACCAGGGCATTGGCTGTTCCAAAGTGCCGGACATTCATAATACCGGGTTGATGGAAGACCGCGCCACGCTGCGCATCTCCTCCCAGCATATTGCCAACTGGCTGCACCACGGCATCATCACCAAACAGCAGGTGATGGAAACGCTGAAGCACATGGCCCTGGTGGTGGATCAGCAGAACGCGAATGATCCGGCCTACACACCCATGGCGCCAGCCTATAACGGCCCTGCCTTCAGGGCGGCGGTGGAATTGGTGTTCGAAGGGCTGCAACAGCCCAACGGCTACACTGAATTCATTCTCACCCGCCGCCGCCGCGAGGCAAAGGCGCTCGCCGACCAGAAGGAGGTTAAAGCGGCTTGAACCGCCAGCGGCCGTTCAGGCCGGGCGTAGGCTGAGCTTTTTAGGCGCAGCCGTATACGGCGTCTGGATGCCCGCAACAGGGTGCGGCACATAGGGCGCCTCAAGTGCTGCAATGGCTTCAGGGGAAAGCGTCACCTCCAACGCGCCCAGCGCATCGCTCAGGTGCGCGGGTTTGGTGGCGCCGACAATCGGGGCGGTGATCTCCGGCTTTTGCAGCAGCCAGGCCATCGCCACCTGGGCGCGCTGCACGCCCATCGCGGCCGCCACTCTGCCGACCTCTTCCACCACCTTGCGGTCTTGCGCCGCGGTGTCGGTATAAAGAATTTTCTGGAAAGCGTCGGTTTCCGAGCGCGCGGTTGCCTCGGCCCATTCGCGGGTCAGCCGGCCGCGGGCCAGCGGGCTCCACGGTATCACCCCCACGCCCATATCCGCGCAGAGCGGCAGCATCTCGCGTTCTTCCTCACGGTAGATCAAATTCACCTGGTTCTGCATGGAGATGAATTTCGTCCAGCCATGCATCTGCGCGGTGTATTGCGCCTTGGAAAATTGCCAGGCAGACATTGACGACGCGCCGATATACTGCACCCGCCCAGACTTCACGATGTCGTGAAGCGCCTCCATGGTTTCCTCGATCGGCGTGGCATCGTCCCAACGGTGAATCTGGTAAAGGTCGAGATACTCCATCCCCAGGCGCTTCAGGCTGTCATCCACCGCCTGGAACAGCGCCTTGCGGGAAAGCCCGCCGGTGTTAGGCGCGTTGCGCCAGGGCATGAAGGCTTTCGAAGCCACAATAATCTCGTCCCGGCGGGCAAAATCATTTAGCGCCCGGCCGGTAATCTCCTCAGACGTGCCATCGGAATAAGCATTCGCGGTGTCGAAGAAATTGATACCCGCCTCCAGCGCCTGGCGGATGATCGCGCGGCTGGCTGTTTCATCCAGCGTCCATTCATGGCTGCCGCGCGTGGCCTCGCCGAAGCTCATGCAGCCAAGGCACAGGCGTGAAACAGTCAGGCCGGTCGGGCCCAGAGTCCGG